>NZ_JBSFSA010000058.1:0-34678 GCF_053589515.1 Streptomyces sp. NPDC003327
GCAGGGGGGACCCTGTGGGAGAGTAGGACGCCGCCGAACAATCATTGTGGGAAAGCCCCGCACCTTCTGGTGCGGGGCTTTCCTGCGTTCAGGGGGCCTGTGTGCCCGGGTGCCGAAGGCTGAAGGTAAGGTCAGGGGGCATCATCGGCACGCTCCCAGCAGGAGGCCCCCGGGTGGAGGTCCAGGAGACTCGCGTTCAGACGAACCGGGTCCTCACCATCCCCAACATTCTGAGCATGGCTCGCCTCGTCGGCGTGCCCGTGTTCCTGTGGCTGATCCTCCGGCCGGAGTTCGGCGGGCCCAACAGCGACGGATGGGCGCTGCTCGTCCTGGCGCTCAGTGGAGTGAGCGACTACCTCGACGGAAAGCTCGCACGGCGGTGGAACCAGATCAGCAGCCTCGGCCGGCTGCTCGATCCGGCCGCCGACCGTCTCTACATCCTGTCCACCCTCGTCGGGCTCACCTGGCGCGAGATCCTGCCGCTCTGGCTGACGCTCGCCCTCCTCGCCCGTGAGGCGATGCTGCTGCTCATGGTGGGAATCCTTCGACGGCACGGTTACCCGCCGCCGCAGGTGAACTTCCTCGGCAAAGCTGCCACTTTCAACCTGATGTACGCGTTCCCGTTGCTGCTTCTCAGTGACGGAACGGGCTGGCTGTCGTCACTCGCTGAAGTTTTCGGGTGGGCCTTCGCCGGATGGGGTACAACTCTGTATTGGTGGGCAGGGATCCTCTACGTGGTCCAGGTCCGCCGACTCGTGAAGGCGGATACCGCGGCCGAATGAGCCCGTCCGTCCCGTGCCGAGCAGCGTCGCCGGCCGGATGAAGACCTTCCAGAGGCAGAGAACGGGCTGATGAGGTCAGCAGGACCGTCGTCTCTAAAGGAGGACGCTTCCGACATGAAGGCCGTCGTGATGGCCGGTGGCGAGGGAACCCGACTTCGCCCCATGACCTCGAGCATGCCCAAACCGCTGCTGCCGGTGGCAAACCGGCCGATCATGGAGCATGTGCTTCGACTGCTCAAGCGGCACGGTCTTAACGAGACCGTCGTCACCGTGCAGTTCCTCGCCTCACTCGTGAGGAACTACTTCGGTGACGGCGAGGAGCTCGGGATGGAGCTCACGTACGCCAATGAGGAAAAGCCCCTTGGCACAGCGGGCAGTGTGAAGAACGCCGAGGAAGCACTCAAGGACGACGCATTCCTCGTCATCTCGGGGGACGCGCTCACGGACTTCGACCTCACCGATCTGATCTCCTTCCACAAGGAGAAGGGTGCGCTCGTCACGGTCTGTCTGACGCGGGTGCCGAATCCCCTGGAATTCGGCATCACGATCGTCGATGAAGAAGGAAGGGTCGAGCGCTTCCTGGAGAAGCCCACCTGGGGCCAGGTCTTCTCGGACACCGTCAACACCGGCATCTACGTCATGGAGCCGGAGGTCTTCGACTACGTCAAGGCCGACGAGCCGGTCGACTGGTCCGGTGACGTCTTCCCCCAGCTCATGAAGGATGGCAAGCCGATCTACGGCTATGTCGCCGAGGGCTACTGGGAGGACGTCGGCACCCACGAGAGCTATGTGAAGGCCCAGGCCGACGTCCTGGAGGGCAAGGTCCAGGTCGACCTCGACGGCTTCGAGATCTCGCCCGGAGTCTGGGTGGCCGAGGGTGCCGAGGTGCACCCCGACGCCGTGCTCCGCGGGCCGCTCTACATCGGTGACTACGCCAAGGTCGAGGCCGGGGCGGAGGTCAGGGAGCACACCGTCATCGGGTCGAACGTCGTCGTCAAGAGCGGCGCCTTCCTGCACAAGGCCGTCGTCCACGACAACGTCTACATCGGGCAGCAGAGCAATCTGCGCGGTTGCGTGATCGGCAAGAATACCGACATCATGCGGGCCGCCCGGATCGAGGACGGGGCGGTCATCGGTGACGAGTGCCTGATCGGTGAAGAATCGATCGTGCAGGGGAACGTGCGCGTCTACCCCTTCAAGACGATCGAGGCCGGCGCCTTCGTCAACAACTCCGTCATCTGGGAGTCCCGGGGCCAGGCCCACCTCTTCGGTGCGCGCGGCGTCTCCGGCATCCTCAACGTGGAGATCACGCCCGAGCTCGCCGTGCGGCTCGCGGGTGCGTACGCGACGACCCTGAAGAAGGGCGCGACCGTCACCACCGCGCGCGACCACTCCCGGGGCGCCCGGGCGCTGAAGCGGGCGGTGATCTCCGCGCTGCAGGCCAGCGCCATCGACGTACGCGACCTGGAGAACGTACCGCTGCCGGTGGCGCGGCAGCAGACCGCGCGGGGCAGTGCCGGCGGGATCATGCTGAGGACCTCGCCCGGGGTGCCGGACTCCGTGGACATCATGTTCTTCGACGAGCGCGGGGCGGACCTCTCCCAGGCGAGTCAGCGGAAGCTCGACCGGGTGTTCGCGCGCCAGGAGTACCGGCGGGCCTTCCCCGGGGAGATCGGTGACCTGTCCTTCCCGGCGAGCGTCTTCGACTCGTACACCGGATCGCTGCTGCGGAACGTGGACACCTCGGGGATCGCAGAAGCGGGGCTCAAGGTCGTCGTGGACGCCTCCAACGGCAGTGCCGGGCTCGTTCTGCCGAGCCTCCTCGGGCGGCTCCAGGTCGACTCGCTGACGATCAACCCGGGCCTCGACGAGTCGCGGCCCACCGAGTCGGCGGAGAGCCGGCGGGCCGGGCTCGTGCGGCTCGGGGAGATCGTGGCCTCGGCGCGGGCCGCGTTCGGCGTGCGGTTCGACCCGGTCGGTGAGCGGCTGTCGCTCGTCGACGAACGGGGCCGGATCATCGAGGACGACCGGGCGCTGCTCGTCATGCTCGACCTGGTCGCCGCCGAGCGGCGGTCCGGGCGGGTCGCCCTGCCGGTCACCACGACCCGTATCGCCGAGCAGGTCGCCGCGTACCACGGCACCCAGGTGGAGTGGACGACCACCTCGCCCGACGACCTCACGCGGGTCGGCCGGGAGGAGTCGACGATCTTCGGTGGCGACGGGCGCGGCGGGTTCATCGTGCCCGAGTTCAGCAGCGTCTTCGACGGGGCCGCCGCCTTCGTGCGGCTGATCGGGCTCGTGGCGCGGACGCAGCTCACCCTGAGCCAGATCGACGCGCGGATTCCGCGGGCGCACGTGCTGAAGCGGGACATTGCCACGCCGTGGGCCGTGAAGGGGCTCGTGATGCGACGGGTGGTCGAGGCGGCGGGAAGCAGGTCGGTGGACACCACCGACGGCGTGCGCGTCGTCGAGGCCGACGGGCGCTGGGTGATGGTGCTGCCCGACCCGGCCGAGGCCGTCACCCATCTGTGGGCGGAGGGTCCGGACGACGCCTCGGCGCAGGCCCTGCTCGACGAATGGGCCGAAGTGGTGGACAGCGCGGGTCGCTGACGGTCCGGGCGGCAGGGGCGGGAGGCACCCGAGCGGTGCCTCCCGCCCGTACGGAGGGGCCATTCGGCGGTAGGCCGTACGACGTGCGACGATGTGCGGCATGTCGCAGCAGCCCCCCGTTCGGAGCACCGGTTCACCGCCCCCGCGTCCGGACGCGTCCATGTCGCTGCTGAACAACGTGATCGACCACGCCCTCGACGACGGCTACGCGGAGGCGACCGCACGGCGGGCGGCGGAGGGTGGGGCGATGCCGCGGCCCCTGCGCGCCAAGCTCGGGCTCGCCGCGGGGCTCGTCCTCGCGGCCGCCGTGGTGACGGTGGGCGCGGCCGAGGCGCGGATCTCGGCGCCGGTCGTCGCCAAGGAGCGGCAGGAGCTGATCGACCGCATCGAGGCGGAGAGCTCCACGGCCGACGACCTGGCGCAGGACGTCGAGCGGATCCGGGCCGAGGTCGCCGACCGGCAGCGGAAGGCGCTGGAGGAGTACGGCGGCGACCAGGCCGAGCTGGTCGGGCTGCTGTCGGGGGCGACCCCCGTGCACGGCCCCGGCGTGAAGCTCGTGATCGACGACGCCAAGGGCACCGACAGCGGCGGTGGCGGGCCCCGCGAGAGCAGCGGGTTCTCCGACACCGGCCGGGTCCGCGACCGGGACATGCAGCGGGTGATCAACGGGCTCTGGGAGTCGGGTGCCGAGGCGGTGGCCATCAACGGCCAGCGGCTGACGGCGCTGTCCGCGATCAGGGCCGCCGGCGACGCCATACTGGTCGACAACAAGCCGCTGGTGCCGCCGTACACCGTGCTGGCCGTGGGGGACGGGCAGCGGCTGAGCACCACGTTCCAGGACAGCGCCGACGGACAGTACCTGCACGTGCTCGTGGAGAACTTCGGAATCCGGAGCAGCATCTCGACCGAGAGCGACGTGAGCCTGCCGGCCGCGCCGAGCCTCATCGTACGTACCGCAGTGCCGAGGGGGGTCGGGGCGGCGACGCCCTCCGGCCGGGCCACGGCCGACACAGGGAAGGGCACATCGTGATCGCCGTACTGGGCCTGATCGTCGGAGTCGTGGTCGGGCTGTTGGTCCGACCCGAGGTTCCGGCGGTGGTCGAGCCCTATCTTCCGATCGCCGTGGTCGCCGCCCTCGACGCGGTCTTCGGTGGTCTGCGGGCCATGCTCGACGGGATCTTCGTCGACAAGGTCTTCGTGGTGTCGTTCCTCTCGAACGTGGTGGTGGCCGCGCTGATCGTCTTCCTCGGCGACAAGCTGGGCGTCGGCGCGCAGCTGTCGACCGGTGTGGTCGTCGTGCTCGGCATCCGGATCTTCTCCAACGCGGCCGCCATCCGGCGCCACGTGTTCCGGGCGTGAGGCCGATGAGCGGACAGAACCAGAACCCGGACGGCCCCGAGAACCCGGGGACGCCGCAGAACTCGGGGACTCCCCGGAAGCCGGAGACTCCGCAGAACCAGCAGAACCCGCAGACTCCTCAGCCGATGACTCCTCCCGTGACGGGTGAGCCGGGTGAGCAGGGCGGGGCGCCCGAGCGGCCCGTGGAAGCGGGTGGGCGGCCCGCGGTGGCGCCGACGGGGCCGAGCCCGCAGACCGGGGCCGGGGCTTTCTCCTACGGGGGACAGCCGCCGCGTACGCCTGACGTTCCGGCTGCTCCGGCGGCCGGTCCCGGCGAGGCGGAGCCCAGCGGGCGGCGGCGGCTCGCCGACGCGCTCTGGCCGCCGCGGGTGACCCGGGCGCAGCTCGTCGTCGCCCTGCTGCTCTTCGTCCTGGGCCTCGGCCTGGCCATCCAGGTCTCCTCGACCAGCGACAACAGCGCGCTGCGCGGGGCACGGCAGGAGGACCTCGTCCGGATCCTCGACGAACTGGACGACCGGACGCAGCGCCTCGAGGACGAGAAGGCCCGTCTGGAGAAGCAGCGGTCCGAGCTGGAGTCCAGCTCGGACCAGGCCGAGGAGGCCCGCAAGCAGACCCGGGAGAAGGAGCGGCAGCTCGGCATCCTGGCCGGAACGGTCGCCGCCGAGGGGCCGGGCATCACGCTGACGGTGACCGACCCGGTCGGGGCGGTCGAGTCGGACATGCTCCTCGACGCCATCCAGGAGCTGCGCGCCGCGGGCGCGGAGGCGATCCAGGTCAACGGTGTGCGGGTCGTCGCGGACAGTTATTTCACCGGTAGTGGTGATGACATGCGGATCGATGGAACGAAGGTGACCGCTCCGTACGTCTTCAAGGTCATCGGCAAGCCGGAGGATCTCGAGCCCGCGCTCAACATCCCCGGTGGTGTCGTGCAGACCCTGGAGAAGGAGCAGGCCACGGCCACCGTGGAGCGGTCGACGAAGATCGTCGTCGACGCCTTGCGGCCCGCGAAGCGGCCTGACTACGCTCAGTCGTCCTCGCAGTGAGAGGGGGACGAGGGGGTCCCGCGACAAGGGCATGACGTTGCGGGGGGTCGGCGCACCACAACGGTGGTGCGTGGTGGAAACTGTCCGGAGGATACGGACGTTGTGAAGGTGTCCGGGTCGGCAGGTGTGAAGGATTTCGGTTCGTCCTGCCCCACGGGCGGGTCTGTTTCGGTCAAGGGGAATCGCCCGTGAAGTTGTTTGCGAAGTTGTTCGGCAAGAGCGCACGCGAGGACGGCGGCAACGCCAGGCACCGCGCGCCGCGCCACGCCCAGAGCGAGGAACAGGGCGGCGAGCGCCCCCTCTTCCGCGACGAGGTCGGCGGCCGGGGCGGTGACATTCCGGGCACACAGGGCGCGTCGTCTGTTGACCCTGCCGGGGCCGCGCGCATAGGTTTCGGAGAACCATCAACCTCAAGTGCGGGTGGAGGGTTTACCCCCGATCCGTATGCGACACAGACCTCCGCGGGGCAGCCGCGGCAGGAGGATGCGTCCATGCCGGTGTGTACGAGGTGCGGTCACCGCAACGCGGCCGACAGTCGTTTCTGCTCCCACTGTGGCGCGCCGCTGCGGGGCGGGATCGCTCCCGAGCGGGCCTCCGAGACGACGTCGACGATCTCCATCTCGGGGCTCGAGGCGTACGACTCGGAGACCACCGGCCAGATCGCGATGCCGTCGCTGTCGCCCGAGGCGCTGGCGGCCGTCGAGGCCCTGCCGCCGGGCTCCGCGCTCCTCGTGGTCCGCCGGGGTCCGAACTCGGGCAGCCGCTTCCTCCTGGACGGCGAGCTGACGACGGCCGGCCGTCACCCGCAGAGCGACATCTTCCTCGACGACGTGACGGTGTCCCGTCGCCACGTCGAGTTCCGCCGCCAGCCGGACGGCACCTTCACGGTGTCGGACGTCGGCAGCCTCAACGGCACCTATGTGAACCGCGAGCCGATCGACTCGGTGGTTCTTTCCAACGGTGACGAGGTGCAGATCGGCAAGTACCGGCTGGTCTTCCACTCGAGCCAGCGGGGCGTGTGACGCGCCTCGGAGAAGCCTTCAGGGAAGGTCCATGCTGCGAACACCGACGGGCGGTGCCGGTTCCGGCGCCGCCACCGCGGGCGACCGGCTGGTCAGCATCGGGACGGTGCTGAACCAGCTGCGCGACGAGTTTCCCGAAGTGACGATCTCCAAGATCCGGTTCCTGGAGGCCGAAGGCCTCGTCGAACCCCGGCGGACGGCCTCCGGGTACCGGAAGTTCAGCCCGCAGGACGTGGAGCGACTCGCCCAGATCCTGCGGATGCAGCGGGACCACTACCTCCCGCTGAAGGTCATCCGAGAGCACCTCGACGCCCTCGCGCGGGGCGAGCAGGTCACGCTGCCGGCGCCCGGTCGCGGACGTGACCTGCTCGACGGGGCCTGGGAGCATGACGGCCGGCATCCCACCGTGGAGCGGCTGGGGCGGGACGAGCTGCTCGCCGCCGCCGGGGTGGCCGAGGCCGAGCTCGCCGAATGGGAGGCGTACGGCCTGATCGCCGAGTCGGCGGGCGGGGGCTACGACGCCGAGGCGGTCACCGTCGCGCGGCTCGTCGCGGATCTGCGGAGATTCGGTCTCGAACCGCGTCACCTGCGGGCCGTGAAGGCCGCCGCCGACCGGGAGGCGGGGCTCGTCGAGCAGGTCGTCGCACCGCTGCGCCGACACCGCAATCCGCAGACCAGGGCCCATGCGGAGGCCACCGCGCAGGAGCTGGCCGCGCTCTCCGTACGGCTCCACGCGGCCCTCGTGCAGTCGGCTCTGGGCATCCGCTTCCAGTGACCTCGAACGGGCCCGACTATCCAAACCGGTCGGGCACGTCCTAGGGTTGCTGTGTGAACGAGCTCGACGTTGTGGGTGTCCGGGTGGAAATGCCCTCCAACCAGCCGATCGTGCTCCTGCGCGAAGTGGGAGGCGATCGGTACCTCCCCATCTGGATCGGACCGGGGGAGGCGACCGCGATCGCCTTCGCCCAGCAGGGCATGGCGCCGCCGAGGCCGCTGACGCACGACCTGTTCAAGGACGTGCTGGACGCCGTGGGGCAGGAGCTCACCGAAGTCCGCATCACGGATCTGCGTGACGGGGTCTTCTACGCCGAGCTGGTCTTCGCCAGCGGCGTCGAGGTGAGCGCGCGGCCGTCGGACGCGATAGCACTGGCACTGCGGACCGGTACGCCGATCTTCGGCAGCGACGGTGTGCTGGACGACGCCGGTATCGCGATTCCGGACGAGCAGGAGGACGAGGTGGAGAAGTTCCGTGAGTTCCTCGACCAGATCTCGCCCGAGGACTTCGGCGGCCAGTGACGCGGGGGCCGGTGACCCGGTGGGGTCAGTGACCCGCCGTTCGAGGGGCGGCGTCAGGGCATTCGAGTAGCCTTTCCCCGAAGAGAGACACGGGAAACCACTCTCAGGGTGATTATCACTCGGCGTGCCGAGTGTGGCGATCGTTGACGCACCCCGAGTGACTGCCTACCTTCGTGTGGGCAGGTCAAGGACGGAGGGTCGGCGTGATGAGCAGCGCGGACGGTACGGCAGGGAGCTCGCTCGGACGCGTGTCCGGGGAGACCGGGCCGTATCCGCTTCACGGCAGTGTGGGCGACTTCGGTACGAACGCGGTGGGTGGGGGCCTCGCGGACGAGGCGATCGGATACCGCGGCCCCACGGCATGTGCGGCGGCCGGCATCACCTACCGCCAGCTGGACTACTGGGCGCGCACCGGGCTCGTCGAGCCGAGCGTGCGGCCCGCGTACGGCTCCGGGACGCAGCGGCTGTACAGCTTCCGGGACGTCGTCGTCCTGAAGATCGTCAAGCGCTTCCTGGACACCGGGGTGGCGCTGCAGAACATCCGCGCGGCCGTGCAGCACCTGCGCGCCCGTGGCTTCCGTGACCTGGAGCGCATGACGCTCATGAGCGACGGCGCCACCGTCTACGAGTGCTCCTCGCCCGACGAGGTCGTCGACCTGCTCCAGGGCGGGCAGGGCGTCTTCGGGATCGCCGTGGGGGTCGTCTGGCGGGACGTGGAGGCGGCGCTGTCGCAGCTCCACGGGGAGCGCGTCGACACCGGTGAGACGCTGGTCGGGCACAACCCGGGTGACGAGCTGGCGCGGCGGCGGCGGGACAGGGCCGTCTGAGGGCGCGTCCCAGCGCACCGGGGGTGCCTGAGGGCGCCCGAGGGGCAGCGGCGGTCCCGGCCGGCCGAGCGGCGGCTGTGCGCGCCTGCGCGGGTCGATTGTCAGTGGTGTGAGGCAGCATCGGAACCGTGAGAGCCGCGCCGACGATCCTGCATCTCGACATGGATGCCTTCTTCGCCGCCGCCGAGCAGGCGGCGAAGCCGAGCCTGCGCGGAAAGCCCGTCGTCGTGGGCGGGCTCGGGCCGCGGGGCGTCGTCGCCACCGCGTCGTACGAGGCGCGGAGGTTCGGCGTCCACTCGGCCATGCCCATGGGGCAGGCGCGGCGGCTCGCGCCCAACGCCGCGTACCTCGTTCCCCGCTTCGCCTTCTACCGCTCGATCAGCGAGCAGGTCATGGGACTCCTCGGGCGGCTCTCCCCGCTGGTGGAACCGCTCAGCCTCGACGAGGCCTTCGTCGATCTGGAGGCCGGCGGGGTGGCCGAGGACAGTGCGGGCGCGCGGCTCGCGGGGGAGCGGCTGCGGGCCGACATCCTCGCGACGACCGGCCTCACCGGGTCGGTGGGGCTCGCCGGGTCGAAGATGCTCGCGAAGATCGCCTCGGAGGAGGCGAAGCCCGACGGGCTCGTCCTCATCGAGCCCGGGACGGAGCGGGAGCTGATCGGGCCGCGCTCGGTGCGGATCCTGCCAGGGGTCGGGCCCGCGACGGGCGAGCACCTGCGGCGGGCCGGGATGACCACGGTCTTCGACCTCGCGGAGGCGGGGGAGGACGAGCTCGTACGGCTTCTGGGGCGGGCGCACGGGGCCTCGCTGTACCGGATGGCCCTGGGGCACGACGACCGGCCCGTGGTGGCCGAGCGGGACGCCAAGTCGGTCTCGGTCGAGGACACCTTCGACGTGGACCTGCACGACCGGGTCCGGATCAGGATCGAGGTGGAGCGGCTCGCCGAGCGGTGCGTGGCGCGGTTGCGGGCCTCCGGGCACTCGGGGCGGACGATCGTCCTGAAGGTGCGGCGGTACGACTTCTCGACGCTGACCCGCTCCGAGACGCTGCGGGGGCCCACGGACGATCCCGTGGTGGTGCGGGAGGCGGCGGGGCGGCTGCTCGACGCCGTGGACACCACGGGGGGCGTGCGGCTGCTGGGGGTCGGGGTGAGCGGGCTCGCGGACTACACGCAGGAGGATCTGTTCGCGCAGGCCGCGGGGGCGGCAGGTGCCGGGCAGGGGTCAGGGGCGGCTGAGGCGGGCGGTGCCGGGGGTGAGGGGGCCACCGACTCCGGGGCGGCGGCCGAGGCCGGTGGAGCCCCGGCGCCCGCGGCGGAGGAACCGGCCGCCGAGCCGCACTGGTCGCCCGGACAGGACGTACGGCACGCGGTGCACGGCGCGGGCTGGGTGCAGGGGAGCGGGGTGGGGCGGGTCACCGTCCGGTTCGAGGAGCCGTGGTCCGCGCCGGGGCGTGTGCGGACGTTCGCCGTGGACGACCCGGAGCTCTCGGCCTCGGAGCCGTTGCCGCTGGTGGGCGGAGCGCCGTGCACGGGCGAGGCGGCCTGAGCGGCCGCCGCCCGCCGACCCCGCGGGGGCCTGGGGGCGGGCGGCGGGCCGGGGCGGGTGGGGTCAGGTGCCGTCCCGGCCCGCCAGGCGGCCGAAGTCCGTGTCCGGCGCGTCCGAGGGCGGGGGCGGGAGGGCCAGGCTGTAGTGGCGGTAGAGCTGGAGCTCCTGTTCGGGGGAGAGGTGGCGGCCGACGCCGAAGTCCGGGGCGTCCCTGATGAGGGCCCGCTCGTACGGGATGTGGAGGCCGTCCCCGTCGAGTTCGCTCGGCTCCAGCGGGACGAACGCGTCCCTGCTGAAGAGGCCCGTCCGGACCGCCGCCCACTCGGGGACGCCGGTCGCGTCGTCCAGGTACACCTCGTCCACGGTTCCGATCTTGTGGCCGTTCCGGTCGTACGCCTTGCGGCCGATCAGGCTGCGCGGATCGATATCGGTCTGCACGGTCCCTCCAATTGGTCGCAACTGCTCTACACCCTACGAAAGTGCACTTCTGGGATGTCGGCCACTTGAGCGACGGAGGGGCACAACGGCGCTGGTAGGCTGGCTGTGGCTGTCGACCCCGTGCGGGAGAGTCCCCCGGAGAAACCTTCCGGTGGCGCCGAAGGAGCAAATCCTCCCCGGAATCTCTCAGGCCCCTGTACCGCGCGGACGAGGTCACTCTGGAAAGCAGGGCGGGCGTCCGACGGCACCCGCCCTCACCGACGGTGAAAGCCGGCGGGCCGCGAGGCGTGCCGGTGAAGCTCTCAGGTTGAGATGACAGAGGGGGAGGCCGTCCGGGCACCCGCGCCGAGGTGCCCCTCGCAGGTCGTGACGACCAGGAGGCCCCCGCACATGACCGCCAACCGCATCCCGCTCTCCGAGCTCGAGCAGGGCATTCCCTTCGAGCAGCGGCACATCGGGCCCGACGCCGAGGCCCGCGCCAAGATGCTCGCCCAGGTCGGCTACGGCTCGCTGGACGAGCTCACGGCCGCCGCGGTGCCGGACGTCATCAAGAACGCCGAGGCGCTCGGCCTGCCCGCCGCGCGCACCGAGGCCGAGGTCCTCGCCGAGCTCCGCGCCCTCGCGGACCGCAACCAGGTCCTCGCCCCGATGATCGGCCTCGGCTACTACGGGACCTTCACCCCGCCCGTCATCCTCCGGAACGTCATGGAGAACCCGGCCTGGTACACGGCGTACACGCCGTACCAGCCGGAGATCTCCCAGGGCCGCCTGGAGGCCCTGCTGAACTTCCAGACGATGGTCGCCGACCTGACCGGCCTGCCCACCTCGGGCGCCTCGCTCCTCGACGAGGGCACCGCGGCCGCCGAGGCCATGGCCCTCTCGCGGCGCGTCGGCAAGGTCAAGAACGGCGTCTTCCTCATCGACGCCGACGCCCTGCCGCAGACCATCGCCGTGATCGAGACCCGCGCCGAGCCGACCGGCGTCGAGGTCGTCGTCGCCGACCTGTCGGCCGGCATCCCGGCCGAGGTCGCCGAGCGCGGCGTCTTCGGCGTGCTGCTCCAGTACCCGGGCGCCTCCGGCGCCGTCCGTGACATCAAGCCTGTCATCGACCAGGCCCACGAGCTCGGGGCGATCGTCACCGTCGCCGCCGACCTCCTCGCGCTGACGCTGCTCGCCTCGCCCGGCTCCCTCGGCGCGGACATCGCGGTCGGCACGACCCAGCGCTTCGGCGTCCCGATGGGCTTCGGCGGCCCGCACGCCGGATACATGGCCGTCCAGGACAAGCACGCCCGCTCCCTGCCGGGCCGCCTCGTGGGCGTCTCCGTCGACGCCGACGGCAACCGCGCCTACCGCCTGGCCCTGCAGACCCGCGAGCAGCACATCCGCCGCGAGAAGGCCACCAGCAACATCTGCACCGCCCAGGTGCTCCTCGCCGTCATGGCCGGCATGTACGCCGTCTACCACGGCCCCGAGGGCCTCAAGGGCATCGCCCGCCGCACCCACCGGTACGCCGTGATCCTCGCCGCCGGTCTGCGGGCCGGGGGCGTGGAACTCACCCAGGGCGCCTTCTTCGACACCCTCACCGCCCGCGTCCCCGGCAAGGCCGACGCGGTCGTGGCCGCCGCCCGCGAGGCCGGGGTCAACCTCCACCGCGTCGACGTCGACCTCGTGTCGATGTCCTGCGACGAGACCACCACCCGCGAGCAGCTCGCCGCCGTGTGGGCCGCCTTCGGCGTCACCGCCGACGTCGAGGCCCTGGACGCCGCGACCGAGGACGCGCTGCCCGTCGACGCGCTGCGCTCCGACGCGTACCTGACCCACCCGGTCTTCCACGCGCACCGCTCCGAGACGTCGATGCTGCGCTACCTGCGCAAGCTGGCCGACCGCGACTACGCGCTCGACCGCGGCATGATCCCGCTCGGCTCCTGCACGATGAAGCTGAACGCGACGACCGAGATGGAGCCGGTGACCTGGCCCGAGTTCGGGCAGATGCACCCCTTCGCCCCGGTCGAGCAGGCGCAGGGCTACGTCGCGCTCATCACCGAGCTGGAGGAGCGCCTCGCCGAGGTCACCGGCTACGACAAGGTGTCGATCCAGCCGAACGCCGGTTCGCAGGGCGAGCTGGCCGGTCTGCTGGCCGTCCGCGCCTACCACCGGGCCAACGGCGACGAGCAGCGCACCGTCTGTCTCATCCCGTCCTCCGCCCACGGCACCAACGCCGCCTCCGCGGTGATGGCCGGCATGAAGGTCGTCGTCGTCAAGACCGCCGACGACGGCGAGGTCGACGTCGAGGACCTGCGCGCGAAGATCGCCCAGTACCGCGACGAGCTGTCCGTGCTGATGATCACCTACCCGTCCACGCACGGTGTGTTCGAGGAGCACGTCGCCGACATCTGCGCCGAGGTCCACGACGCCGGCGGCCAGGTGTACGTCGACGGCGCCAACCTCAACGCGCTCGTCGGTCTCGCCAAGCCGGGCAAGTTCGGCGGCGACGTGTCGCACCTGAACCTGCACAAGACCTTCTGCATCCCGCACGGCGGTGGCGGCCCGGGCGTCGGCCCGGTCGGCGTCCGCGCCCACCTCGCCCCGTACCTGCCGAACCACCCGCTCCAGCCCACCGCGGGCCCGGAGACGGGCGTCGGACCGATCTCGGCCGCCCCGTGGGGCTCCGCAGGCATCCTGCCGATCTCCTGGTCGTACGTCCGCCTGATGGGCGGCGAGGGCCTCAAGCGCGCCACGCAGGTGGCCGTCCTGGCGGCGAACTACATCGCCAAGCGCCTGGAGCCGCACTTCCCGGTGCTCTACACCGGTCCGGCCGGACTGGTCGCCCACGAGTGCATCGTGGACCTGCGTCCGCTGTCGAAGGCGACGGGCGTCACGGTCGACGACATCGCGAAGCGCCTCATCGACTACGGCTTCCACGCGCCGACGATGTCCTTCCCGGTCGCCGGCACGCTGATGATCGAGCCGACCGAGTCCGAGGACCTGGCCGAGCTGGACCGTTTCTGCGACACGATGATCGCGATCCGCGGCGAGATCGAGAAGGTCGCGTCGGGCACCTGGCCGGCCGACGACAACCCGCTGCGCAACGCCCCCCACACCGCGGCCGCGCTGGGCGGCGCGTGGGACCACGCGTACACCCGCGACGAGGCCGTCTTCCCGGCCGGCGTCTCGGCCGCCGACAAGTACTGGCCGCCGGTGCGCCGCATCGACGGTGCCTTCGGCGACCGGAACCTGGTCTGCTCCTGCCCGCCCATGGACGAGTACGACAACTGATTCCCGGATCACTGACCCCGGATCACCGATTCCGGATCACTGATCCCGGGACCCGACCCGCGCACGGGAAGAGGGCCGGTTCGGAGGTTTCCGCCTCCGGGCCGGCCCTCGGCGTTTCCGCATCGCGGTCAGGCGGCGGTGGTGACCCGTCCCGTCGTCAGCGGCCGGTGCGGGGCGATGATCTGCCCGTCCGGCAGCAGTTCACCGGTGTCCTCGAAGAGCAGGACACCGTTGCACAGCAGGCTCCAGCCCTGTTCGGGGTGGTGCGCCATCGGGCGCGCCGCCTCCCGGTCGGCGGAGTCGGCGGTGGGACAGGCAGGCTGGTGCTGGCACATGGGTGGGTTCTTTCGCTGCGTCGTGATGGATGTCCTGCGGCTCTTCGCGCTCATGGCCGCCCCCGTCGGTCGGTTCGGTTCCGGTCCCAGTCTTGCCGCACGGACGGACTTCCGCAGGGATTTCGCGGCAGCTCGTCCTCTCCTGGGAAGACGCATCACCCGCAGGGGCGGTTCGCCTCAACCTCCCCCTCACTTCGGGTGGTTCGGGATGGCCCCAGCGGGCTAGTCCGTCCGGGAGGGCGGACGGGGGCGCAGTTCGAGGGGCGCGTTCGGGCAGCAGTGCGCCCCGCGACCCGGTGGGGGCGCGGGGCGCGGCGCGTGCGGTGGATCAGGCGGGCGCCGCCGAGCCCAGGAGGGGCGGCGGCGCGAGGCGCGTGGTGAGGACGGGCAGGAGGTCGCCGACCCGGTAGGGACGGTTGGCCGCGATGCCGGGGGGTGCGGGGGCCAGCGGCACGAGCAGGTCGGCGGCGGCCGCCGCCGGGGCGACACCGTCGTCGTCCTCGGTTTCGGCGTGCAGCCAGAGGGTGAGCATGTAGAGCTGCGGTACGGAGAGCAGGCGGGGCTGGTACGCGGTGGGCAGCGCCTCCGCCCGGCTCAGGGCCAGCTCGGTCGAGGTGACGTACGGACCCTCGAAGAAGTGGGAGAACGTCCAGCCGTCCGGGGTGAGCATGGTGTCCGCGGCCGCGATCGCCCGTTCCCCGTTCCGGATGAGGAACCGCCAGCCGACGAGACGGGTGCGGGGTGCCGCGCCCGGTGCGCCGGGGGTGCCCGTGACCCCGAGGATGTGGAGGGGCAGGGGGAGTTCGGGGCTCAGGGGCCCCTGTGCCGCGCGCAGGGCGGGGGTTCGGGCTTCGCGCACGGCGGTGGGCGAGCCGAGGGCCGCGAGGACGCTGCGGTGGGCCGGCGCAGGGGCCGGGGAGAAACGGAGCATGGTGGGTCGCCTCTCGCTCAGGAGACACGGTGACGCATGGGCAGGTACGACGGCGCTGTCGGCGGCGGGGCCAGAGAGGGGGCCATGGGGCCATGGCTGGGCGCCAACACTCTGCCTCGTCCGCGGAGTTTATACGACACGTGTTCACACAGTGTTTCCGCTAGACGTCGTCGATATTCCTGACAAGACGTCATCCGGCCGTATCGTCGGGGCGTTGAAGCAGAATTCACGCATCGACAGCGTAACTGCCTGCGTATTACCCGGGAAGCCGGTCGGCCGAATTGCGTCCCCGGGTCGTCCGGCTATATGACATTGGTATATGTCGACTGCACTTGCCCGTCGAGCGTGTCGGTGGAGAACTCCGTCCAGCCTAACCGCCGACGACTCCGTTTCGCAGGCGTTGTCGATCAACGGGGTGGGCATCATCGTCCGTGACGCGCGGCCGTCGAGGCGGCTGCCCACTCGGGAGGGACGCTTCGATGGGCGAGAAGGTCGTCGCGGACGGGTTCGGCCCGTCCGACCGACAGCGGTACCGGAGAAAGCTCCAGCAGTGCCTCGCGGGACTCGCGAGACTGCTGGCGGAGAAGAGGTTCGACCGCCCGCGCAATCTCATGGGCGTGGAGATCGAGCTCAATCTGGCGGGTCCCGACGGGCTGCCCAGGATGCTCAACGAACAGGTCCTGAAGGAGATCGCCAGCTCCGATTTCCAGACGGAACTGGGAATGTTCAACCTGGAAGTGAACATCGCCCCCCACCGGCTCGGCGGCCGGGTATTCGACCGGCTCGCGGAGGAGCTGAGGACGGGGCTCGGATACGCGGACCGCAAGGCCGCGGAACTCGACGCGGGCGTGGTGATGATCGGCATACTGCCCACGCTCGCGCAGCGGGACCTGGTCTTCGAGAACCTGTCGGCGGCCGACCGCTACACCCTGCTCAACAACCAGATCCTGGCCGCGAGGGGCGAGGACTTCACGCTCGACATCCAGGGCGTCGAGCGGCTCCTGTGCACCTCGGAGTCGATCGTTCCCGAGGCGGCCTGCACCTCCGTCCAGCTCCACCTCCAGGTCACCCCCGCCCGGTTCGCCGCCGTGTGGAACGCGGCCCAGGCCGTCACCGGCGTCCAGACAGCCCTGGGCGCCAACGCGCCCTTCGTCTTCGGCCACGAGCTGTGGCGCGAGTCCCGGCCGCCGCTCTTCCTCCAGGCCACCGACACCCGGCCGCCCGAACTCCAGTCCCAGGGGGTGCGGCCGCGGACCTGGTTCGGGGAGCGGTGGGTGGACTCGGTGTACGACCTCTTCGAGGAGAACCTCCGGTACTTCCCCGCCCTCCTGCCCCTCTGCGACGACGAGGACCCGCTCCGCGTCCTCGACGAGGGCGGGGTGCCGCGCCTCCAGGAGCTCGTCCTCCACAACGGCACGATCTACCGCTGGAACCGGCCCGTGTACGGCTGGGTCGACGGCGTGCCGCACCTGCGGGTGGAGAACCGGGTGCTGCCGGCCGGGCCCACCGTCACGGACGTCATCGCCAACGCGGCCTTCTACTACGGGCTCGTACGCTCGCTGGCCGACGACCCCCGGCCGGTCTGGAAGCGGATGGCGTTCGAGGACGCGGAGGCCAACTTCGACTCGGCGTGCCGGTACGGCATCGAGGCGGAGTTGCGCTGGCCCCGGTCGGGGCGCGCGGGCGGGGTCGCCACCCTGCCCGCCGTACGCCTCGTCCTGGAGGAGCTGCTGCCGCTCGCGGCCGCCGGGCTCGACGCCTGGAACATCGAGCCGGCCGACCGGGACTTCTACCTCGGCGTGATCGAACAGCGCTGTCTGCGCCGGGTGAACGGCGCGTCCTGGCAGGTCGACACCTTCCACACGGCGCTGGAGGCCGGGCTGGACCGGGAGGCCGCGCTCGCGGCGACGACCCGCCGCTACCGGGACCTCATGCTGGCCGGTGAGCCCGTGCACACCTGGCCGGTCGGGACCGGCTGACCGCGGGCACCGGTGCTCCCGGGCCTTCGCGCGGGGCGTGAGCGATCATGTCAGGGTGGTCGGGGTCGCCGGAGCGGCCCCCGACCCCTGACGGACGGCTCGCGACCGGAACGGTGCGCGACGGGGAACGGGAGACAGGTGTGGTGTCGGAGCAACGAGTGGTGAGCGCTTCCCCGCCTCCCGACGGGCTGCCGCGGCGCGTGCTGCGCTCGGAGACGCTCATCGTGCTCGCCCTGTCGCTCGGGGCGAGCGCCGTGTCGTCGCTGATCAGCTTCATCGGGTCGCTCACGAAGCCCGGCGCGCTGAAGGAGCAGGCGGCGACGCTCAACGGCTCGTACGCGCCCGGGCGGCCGTGGCTCGACCTGTCCTGGCAGCTCTTCGGCATCGCCACCGCGCTGGTCCCGGTCGTGCTCGTGGCCCACCTGCTCCTGCGGGAGGGCGCCGGGCTGCGGGCCATCGGCTTCGACCGGACGCGACCCTGGTCCGACCTCGGCCGCGGGACGCTCGTGGCGGCGGGGATCGGCAGCGCGGGGCTCGCCTTCTACCTCGCGGCGCGGGCGTCCGGGTTCAACCTGACGGTGGTGCCGGAGTCGCTGCCGGACGTGTGGTGGAAATACCCCGTCCTCATCCTCTCGGCGGTGCAGAACTCCGTCCTGGAGGAGGTCATCGTCGTCGGCTATCTCCTGCGCAGGCTCGGGCAGTTGGGGTGGTCGCCGATGGCGGCCCTGGTGGCGAGTTCGGTGCTGCGCGGCTCGTACCACCTCTACCAGGGCGTCGGCGGGTTCGTCGGCAACGTGGTGATGGGCGTGCTCTTCGCGCTGCTGTACCGGAGGTGGGGGCGGGTCGGGCCGCTGGTGGTCGCGCACGCGCTGCTCGACATCGTGGCCTTCGTCGGGTACGGGCTGCTCGCCGGGAAGGTGGACTGGCTGCCCACGGTGTGAGGCGGCTCCGCCGCGGAGACGGGACCCGGAAGGGGCGTACGGCATCGTGCCGTACGCCCCTTCCGGGTTGTGGGGGACCGGGGGCGGGTGTCAGGCGTGCAGTTCGCCGTCGACGACCGTCAGGGCGTGGCCGGTGAGGAGGGTGCGCTCGCCGCGCAGCCGGGTCCGGACGAGGCCGGTCCTCGCGCCGCCCTGGAAGCCGGTGAGGTCGTCGCGGCCGAGCCGGGCCGACCAGTACGGGGCGAGGGCGGTATGGGCGCTGCCCGTGACCGGGTCCTCGTCGATGCCGACGGCGGGGAAGAAGCAGCGCGAGACGAAGTCGTAGCCGGAGTCGGCGCGTTCGGCCTGTGCCGTGGTGATCACCCCGCGGGACGCCATGGTCCTGAGGGCGGCGAGGTCCGGGGCGAGTCCGCGCACGGTGGCCTCGTCGCGGAGCTCGACGACGAGGTCGCCGATGTGGGCCGCGGTGTCGTGGACGGCGAGGATCTCCGCGCCGAGCGCCTCGGCCAGGCCGCCGGGGGTGGGGACGGGGGTGAGCGACGAGGTCGGGAAGTCCAGGGTGATCGAGCCGTCCGCCTCCGGGGCGGCGCCGAGGACACCGCTGCGCGTGGCGAAGCGTACGGGGGCGGTGGTGTTCCCCGTGTCGGCGTCGGCGTGGGCGTCGGCGTCGGCGTGGGCGTGCGCCTGGGCGTTCGCTCGCGTCGTGCGGAGCACGTGGGCGGTGGCGAGCGTCGCGTGGCCGCACATGTCGACCTCGGTGGTCGGGGTGAACCAGCGCAGTGCCCAGTCCGCCTCGCCGCCGGCGGGCAGAGGGTGGGCGAAGGCCGTCTCGGAGAGATTGACCTCGGCCGCCACCTGCTGGAGCCAGGCGTCGTCCGGGAAGGAGTCGTGGCCGTCGAGGAGGAGGACACCCGCCGGGTTGCCGGAGAAGGGACGGTCGGTGAAGGCGTCGACGATTCGGATCCGCATGACCTGGACCGTACCGGCCGTGAGAAACCGCAGGCCAAGGCCAATTCCGCAGAACTGGACCGGTCCTGCGGGGCAGGGCTCGGGCAGGGCTCGGCGGAGCTGTCCTGTGACAGCGAAGTTTGACTTCGTGCCACGATAGTTTGACCCCCGCTGGGGCTTGGCACGGCCTTGGTGCTGGTGTGCTCGCCTGCGCTGCGTGCGACGGCGGATGCTGCCGAAGATCGACCTGTCGGACCTGCTGTTCGAGATGAAAGCCTGGACCCGGCGCCGCACCGTACGTAGGGCCCCTGGGCCTCACGGTGCACAACCGCAGGAGGTCGGCGCGGCACCGGAAAGTTCGGCGGCGCCGCGGTGCAGGGACGGGCCGGGCCGTCCGGTCACCGGGCCCGCCGATTCGTAGAGTCGTCTGCGCGGGTGTGCTGGCGAAGGAGGTCACGTGCTCAGGCGCGTAACCGCGTAGTGGAGACCACCGTCCGAAAGAGCCCTGTTGCGCGACTCGCCAGGTTCCTCCGTCTTCATGGTCAATATGAGATGGGCGAGTATCAGGTCACTCGGCGGAGGCAAGGCGGATCGGCAGTTCGTTTCTCTCGTAGAGCACTCGAGTGGGCTCGAAGTGGAGCGTTGCCGATGGACTGCCCCAGGCGACTCCTCCGTGGTGGGAACAGGCCCCGCGCTGACCGATTGACGGCGACCCCCACCCGTCGCGACATGAGGTGGTAGTCGGCATGCTCACGAACCACACGGCTGCCGGACTGTCTCGTGCGCGCCTGGCGCGGCGCAACAGCACCTCGTTGAAGCAGTCCTGATGGGACAGCGCAATGTCCGCCGCCGAGGCATTTGCCGACCATTTTTCTGCATAGGCTGCTTTTATGGCATCTTCCGTGGCGTTCTCATCGCCAGGTGCGTGGTCGCTCCCCAGGATCAGCGGGATGTGTATGCCGTCAGCCACCATCCGCGCCTCCTCGTAGGAGTCCACTGTCGGCCGACAGCGGGTTTCTCTTTGGCCCTCCAGCCATTGCCCTAGGGCGGGGAGGCCGTAGACGGCCGTCAGGATCACCAGTCCCACGATGCCCAGGCAGCCAAGGCCATCCTTCGTGTTGGTCTTGATCCGGTACCGGCGAGCCGCGTCGTGATCTGGCGTGTGCAGCAGACACAGGCCCTCGATCACCGCTGGACGCGAACAGGAGCGTTCCATCTTCCCGACTTTGGCCAGTGGGGCGCTGCAGCGAGGTGGGGGCGACTTCTTCCTGCGCATTTGCATACAGTTCGTCTCGGTTCCTTCACTGGGGTTGCGTAGACGGTAGTCGCGGCGCGCGGTAGGGTCCAGGGCCCTCCGGGGATCCGCTTCTCGTACTACCTACAGCTCGCCTTCGGCGTACTCCGGCTGTCATGTCTCCTTCCTCAGATCTGTATGAACGCGGAGACCGTAGTGTCCCTCCCGCTGCTTCCCATGCTCGGCTGCAGCCTGCTGACCTCACCAGCCCATTGCCGAGTTACTGGGACCCTTACGTTCAACTACTTGGCGGGGTGGGCGCTCGTCTCGGCGATACGCCCGTTCTGTCGTGAGGGGGCGGCGGATCTGAGGTTGCTTTGGCGCGGGCTTTCTGGAGGATCTCGTCGAGAGTGACAGGCCGTTGCCGGATCTTCCGCCGGCAGCGGTCTGAGCAGGTTGCTCGAGGCTGTAGACCTCGGCCTGGCGGAAGAGGTACGTGACAGAACGCACAGAAGTCGAGATTCTGCAGGTGCCGGGGCGGTGGTGGTGACTGAGGCACATCTGGACGGGGTGGCGCGGTGGGGTTGCGACGCGTTCGTTGATAGCACCGGCTGGAACATGTCGTCCGAATCGTCGAGAAGATGGGATCGCCGCAACCCGGACACGACCGTGGTTCCCCTAGCCCGCGTTCTACCCAGCTTTCTCGTCTCTTTCGGAGATAGTCCGCTCGTCGGCAGGCGGAGGAGCATAGGCGGTGACGTTGGCTGGGGTGGACCCGCATCTTCTGTCCGCAGTGTTTACAGGGGACTTTGGGCCAGTGGGCGCGCGGGTTTCGCCTGCGATAGTCCTTCTGGCGGCAAGCCTGAGAACAGCGCAGGGCTCGGCGGCCGAGGACGCCGAGAGGAGGCATGGCCGCGCCGCATTCCAGACACCGCTTGGTCTCCAAGGTGGTCCGGAGGGTTTCGGCGTCCCGGCCGGTCACCACGGCCAGGCGGCCGAAGCTGGGAGGGCCTCCGTGACGGGGCGGTTCGCAGAGGTAGGTCCGCAGGTAGCGGGGCGGCAGGTGGTTGGCCTGGGCGAGGCGGACGATGAAGGCCCGAGCACCCTCGCCGGCCTGGGGACGGACTTGAACGGGCAGGAGCCGGAGCCGTTCTTTCACCGAACGCCCCCAGCACTGCGGAGTTCGGGTGCCTCGGCGGCGACGTCCAGGGGAACGGCTTCGAGTCCTGCTTTGGTGATCCTCTCCGAACCGTCGAGGATCGCGTCCATCGCGGCGCCCCGGACCTGGTGGGAGAGGGCGCCGATCATGCCGCCGGTGCGGCCATGGAGATAGCGATCCAGCCGCGTGAGGGTGTTGGGCTTGTGTCGCCGCAGGCAGAGGGTGTCTTCCATGGTGGCGACCAGGCCCCGCCATTCGCTGTTGTAGGGGAACGAACGGGTTGGGATCAGTGTGAAACGGCCGGCGATCTGGGCGCCCCGCGTGCCGGTCAGCAGGGTGCTGCGCTCGATGTCGATGCCTGCGTAGATGAACGTCGCAGGGATGCGCTCGGAGAAGTACTTGAGAGTGTCGGCGACCTCGGCGCCGTGCCGGGTGGTGAGCGAGACGTTGTGCAGCTCGTCGACCAGCACCATGCCGGTGCGGGCATCGGTGCAGACCCCGACCACGGCTTCGATGAGGTCGGTGATGTTCATCCGGGCCATCACCGGCAGGCCGAGAAACCTGGCGAACTCGGCTGCGATCATGCGGGGCGTCGCGGCGGGCGGGACGGTGATGTAGATCACCGGGATGCGGTCGGCTGCGGTGGGGTGGCGGGCCCGGTCCAGCAGTTCGTGCGCTCTGCCGAGCTGAGTGATCGCGATGGTTTTGCCAGTGCCAGCAGCACCGGAGACGATCAGGCCCCGGCGGGCGCTGATCGCGTGCCGGTTCAGCAGGACCAGGCGGCGTCCGCAGGTCACGGTGTGCCGGATGACGGAGGTGTGGACCACCAGCAGTCTCGCGTGATGCTCCAGGCGGGCCTCGTCGAATGCGAGCCGCCCTGTCTTATCGAGGGCGTCGTATTCGTCGTCCATGAGCCGGGGTGGCGCCGGCGGTGACTCTTCGATGAAGCGACGCCAGCCGTCGAGGGTGGTCAGGTGCCGCTCGGTCTCTGGGGGCGGGGGTGTCGTCACGGGCGCTTCCAGGGGTCTTCGAGTGGGTCGAACAAGCCGAGTGGGATGACCTCGGCCAATGTCTCCTCGGACTCCTCCGATGTGTCTTCGCAGGAGGTGTCGGAGCTGGAGCTGGTGGAGGCCGGTGTGACGCGGCTGGTGGCCTTGGTGCGGGCGGCGACGCGGCGGTCGCGTTTGCTGGATCGGGGGCCGGTATCGGTCTGCGGGCCGGCGTGGGCCCGGTTGAGCAGGGCGGCGACCGCGTCGGCGATCTCCGCCTCGGTGGCCCGGGGCAGCTGGTGGCTCACGTGGTCCCAGGCCAGGTCGCCGAAGGGGACCGGGACCCGGTTGAGGTGTTTCCAGGTGGCCTGGACCCAGGTGTTGTCGCGGTGGTGGTCGCGTACCCAGATGCGGGAGGCGTCGTAGGGGTCGCGATGGACCTCCCAAAGGCCTCGTTTCGCTCTGATGCCGGAGTCTTGGCGGCGCATCCGCCCCAGCTCGGGGCTGTCGTAGGTGCGGTTCTTGACCCGGATGCCGTAGTCGTTGACCACCCGCCACTCGGCGGGCAGGAGTTCGACGTAGTCGTCGCCGCTGAGCGCGACCGGGACGTAGCCGCACGCCTCGACCAAGGCGGCGTACTTCTCGTTCGGAGTGAACAGTCGGCCCGGATGAGCGGGGTCGCGCAGGCCGTCATGGGGGCGGTTCTGCCAGTGCGCGACGATCCACTCGTCCAGCAGATCCTGCAACTCGAGCAGCGACCACAGGCGTTCACCCTCCAGGTGACGTCCGCGGTGGTCACTGTTGCGGCCGGTGTAGCCGGGCAGGAACTGTGCGAACAGCGTGGCCACCGAGCCCAGCATCTTCTCGATGTGCCCCTTCTCGAAGGGCGAGCCCTTGTGCGTCGGCTGGAACTCGATCTCCAGAAACCGGCAGGCGGAGCGAAAGTTGCGCGAGACGAACGCCTTGCCGTGGTCACAGACGATCATCTCCGGGACGATTGCAGGCCGTGCGGCGGCGTGCTCCAGACGTTCGTCCAGGGCCAGGAGCCGGCGGTGCGGCAGCACCGAGCGGGACATCTTCAACGCGTCCACCCATCCCGGCCGCATGAGTTCGGGAGTGACGGTGCGGGCCAGCAGCACGCTGGCGTCGACTGACTTCGTGGTCGGCCGCAGCACCGCCGCGGTCACCGTCCTGGTCGCGACGTCGACCATCGCGGTGAGTTCGACCTTGCCGGCGATGCCGTTGTCCAGCCGGACCAGCACGTCCAGCGGGGTGGAGTCGATCTGCATGACCTCGCCTGGTGCGAACACCGGTAGTTCGCCATGCGGTCCTTGGGCTCCGTGGGCCCTGGACCGGCGTGTGGCGGCGGAGCCGGTGGTGTGGGTGCCCGCGGCCAGCTTCGCCAGCAGCCGGTAGAGCGTCCGCTGCGAGGGCAGCCTGACCTGCTGCCCTTCCTGGGAGGATTTGAGGATCTCGCCGGTCCGCCAGAGCAGGAACGTGCCCGTGCGAGTCGAGGCGTCCACTGCCTCCTCGATGGCCTGCAGCATCGCCGAGACCACCGCGTCGTCCACCTCGCCGAACTGCGGCCTCTTGCGGACCGGCCGGTGGTCAGCCAGGCCGATCACCCCGTGTTCCTGGTAACGGCGCCGTCGGTGGGCGACCGTGCTGGGACTCACCCGGTGCCCGGCGGCGGACAGTTCGGCTGCCTTGGCCCGCTGACGGGCGGTCAGCGAGCGGTCCGGCCCGTATTCGGGCCGGGGAGTCGTGCCCAGCTCGGTGCCGGGTGGCAGGCCGTGCAGGACCTCCAGGATGTGCCCTTCCCACCACAGGGCCTTCTCCACCGCCGCCTCCGGGAAGGTCTCCAGCAGCGCAGCGGGCGGCAGCGGCATCCGCATCGGGGTGTCCACGACTTCGAAGTCCTCGGCCTCGAACAACTCCAGCAACGGCACGACCTGATAAGGCCGGCTGTCATCGCTCAGCGTCACCGCCAGGGCCGACACCGCGAGAACCCCGCGAAGCTGCCCGTCGAACCGGATTCGGTCCCCGACCGAGACCCGGACCGGCCGCTTCAGCCCGCTCACGACAACCTCCTCCCGGCCCAGACCAGGCTGTCCGTCCCCAGCAGGGCAGACTCCAGATCAGCGTTGAGTCGGCCGGACCACAGCAGATGGAACAGCACCGGCAGAACCATCAGCCGGTCGCCGACCAGCTCGGCCCCCATGCGTAACGGCAGCGGCTCCGCGAACACCTCGATCAGCCGGGCCGCGGCCTCCGCCGGGCGCCCCGAGCGGCGTCGCCGGTATCGGGCCAGCCAGCGGATGTTCGCCATGAGCACCGGCTGTGGCGCATCCACCCACTCGAACTCCCAGCCCACGGCCTGGCAGGCCTCGCGGGTGGCCTCGAAGGACTCCTCCGTCCGCTCGTCCAGGCGGTCGGCGGAGCGGACGTCGATCACCCGGGCCCGGCTGTCTGCGAGCCGTACGAAGTAGTCAGGGGCGTGACGACGCGGCTCCCGCCCGTCGTGCCAGTGCAGCCAGAACGGCTGCGAGGCGATCCCGACCACCGCTGGATCGCGGTCCAGCAGGATCAGCCGGTCCCGCTCCAGCCACGACTCGTATCCCACATGATCAGCGGTCGTCGCGGCGAAGTACCAGCCCGGGAAGCTCTCGCCGCCCTTCGCCCAGCGGAACTGGCGAACCGGCTCGGCCTCCTCGAAGCGAACGCTCCAGGCCTCGCCCAGTGGCAGCCGACGGCGACCTGCCAGACCACAAAACTCCAGTTCAAAGGCCGATAACGCGAAGTCGCCGCAGAGACGAGCCGGTACCCCCACCCTGCCCCCAACCACACCGGTCAAAGTTCGGTGTCAGGAACGTACCGGTGGTCAAAGTTCAGTGGCAATCGAACGAGATTCGCTGTCACAGGACAGGAGCTCATGCCGGGGGACGCTTGCTCACCGAACAGTTCCGATATATCGTTGAGGCATCGCGACAGTTCAACGATGAATCTCGACGGAAGGAGCGTTGCGATGCGTTCATATGGATACGAACACGGACACGGTGCCGGTCGGGGGAACTGCGGGCCCGGCCCTCGTGGTGACGTCGACGGGCGACGCGGTGCCTTCGGCCCCTTCGGGCCGGGCTTCGGCGGCGGACCGTTCGGCGGTGGCCCCTTCGGGGGCGGACGCGGCCGCGGAGGCGGCCGGGGCCGGGCGCGGCGCGGAGACGTGCGCGCCTCGATCCTCGCCCTCCTGAAGGCGCGGCCGATGCACGGCTACGAGATGATCCGAGAGATCGCCGAGCGCAGCGGCGGGGCATGGAAGCCCAGCCCCGGCTCGGTCTACCCCACCCTCCAGATGCTGGAGGACGAGGGGCTCATCTCCAGCGAGAGCGAGGGCGGCAAGAAGCTGTTCACGCTCACCGAGGCCGGGCGCGCCGAGGCCGAGGAGGGGCCGGAGGCCCCGTGGGAGGAGGCCGGGCGCGGGGTCGACTGGGATGCCCTGAACGAGGTCCGGCAGGCCGGCTTCGGTCTGATGGAGGCGTTCGGGCAGGTCTGGAAGACCGGCAGCGCCGAGCAGCGCGAGAAGGCGGTCGGCGTGATCAACGAAGCCCGCAAGAAGCTGTACCTGATCCTGGCCGACGAGCACTGAGCGCGACCGGGAGCGACTCCAGGGCCCCGCGGCAAGCGCCGCGGGGCCCTGGTGCGTGGCCTCAATGACGATGGACGGTCAGTTCCGTCGGGGTGGGGTCCGCGTCCTGGCCGATCCACCGGATCTCGGCCGAGTCGAAGGCGTCCGACGCGCGCGGCGCGCCGTCCTCCTCGTGGCAGTGGTAGGCGGCCCAGAACAGATCGCCCGGCAGCGCCGCCCGCGGGGCGTACACCCGGTACACGTACTGCTGCCCGTCGAGGCCGAGCAGGGCCACCATCCAGAACACGAAGGGAGGACGAGTGGGGAGGGGGTCGTGGTTGCGGTGGGGGCGCGACGCAAGGCGGCGCGCGCCCCTCGGCCGAGGTTTTCCGATCTCATCCGCAAGGAGGAGGAATCGCGCGTCCGTACCCCACTCCGGTGGGATGCGGACATGCTTCTCCCCGGCGATGCCCCGGCCGCCCGCGGCTGATGAGGTGGAAAGGTGCACAGCCCCGCCCCGCACCCAGACATGCCGCACCCAGACATGCCGCACCCAGACATGCCGCACCCCGACGTCCGTCATCCCGACGTCCGGCACCCCGACGTCCCGCGCTCGGACGTGAACGCGGTGCCGGAGCCGGCGGGGGCCCCGGAGCCGCCGGACCTGGTCGTACGGCTGCCGGAGCAGCCCGCCGCCCTGCGGGCCGACCTCGCGGCGGGCCTCGCCCCCACGCTCGCGCGGGTCGTCACGGGCGCGCGCCGCAGGGCCCTGCGGGACGGCGACCGGCAGATCGACACCGCCCACCTGCTGCACGCGCTCCTCGAGTCGGACCCCGAGGTCGGCGCGGTGTTCGACGGCGGGCGGCAGGCGGCGCGCGTCCTCGGCTACCTCGTCCAGCGGTCCATCGGATACGGCCTGCGCTGGCAGCGGGCGGGGGAGGAGACGGCCGGCGGCGGGCTGCTGCCCGCCGTCCGGGGCGCCCACGGCCGGGGGCCGCGCGCCTCCGCCTGGTCGCCCGCCGCGGCCGCCGCCCTGGAGGAGTCCTTCCGGCGGGCCGCGGCGCGCGGAGAGGAGCACGCCCGGGGCCTCGACCTGCTGGCCGTCGTCGCCGCGGAAACGGGCAGCCGGGCGGCCGAGGTGCTGCGCCGCGCGGGGGTCGACCCCGCGGAGCTGGCGGGACGGGCCGAGGGGCGGCTCGAGGCCGGTGGCCGCAGGGTTCTGGCGGCCCGCGACGACACGTCGTGCGCGGGGAGCGGAGGGGTGGCTTCCGTGGAGCCGTCTCAACAGGTGTGACGGGGGTTACGCACCTGACCCGACCCTGTCATGATGGCCCGATGCACGCGTCTCAGGGGAGAAGCGCCGGCCTGGGACTCGCCCTGGCCTCGGCCTTCGCATTCGGTGGTTCGGGAGTGGCGGCCAAGCCGCTCATCGAGGCGGGGCTCGACCCGCTCCACGTGGTCTGGCTCCGGGTCGCCGGCGCCGCCCTCGTCATGCTGCCCGTGGCCTGGCGGCACCGGGACCTGTTGCGGCGCAAGCCCGCACTCCTCGCCGGCTTCGGCCTGCTCGCCGTCGCCGGAGTCCAGGCCTTCTACTTCGCCTCGATCTCGCGCATCCCCGTCGGCGTCGCGCTGCTCATCGAGTACCTCGCCCCGGCCCTCGTCCTCGGCTGGGTCCGCTTCGTCCAGCGCCGGCCGGTCACCCGCGCCGCCGCCCTCGGGGTCGTCCTCGCCGTCGGCGGCCTGGCCTGCGTCGTCCAGGTCTGGTCCGGGCTGAGCTTCGACCTCCTCGGTCTGCTCCTCGCGCTCGGCGCCGCCTGCTGTCAGGTCGGCTACTTCGTCCTCTCCGACCAGGGCTCCGACGAGGCCGAGCCGGCCGATCCGCTCGGCGTCATCGCGTACGGACTGCTCTTCGGCGCCCTCGTCCTCACGCTCGTCGCCCGCCCCTGGGGCATGGACTGGTCCGTCCTCGGCGGCGACGCCGACATGGACGGCACCGGGGTGCCCGCGTGGCTGCTGCTCGGCTGGATCGTGCTGATCGCCACCGTCCTCGCGTACGTCACCGGGGTCATCTCCGTGCGGCGGCTGTCCCCGCAGGTCGCCGGTGTCGTGGCCTGCCTGGAGGCGGTCATCGCGACCGTCCTCGCGTGGGTGCTGCTCGGTGAGCACCTGGAGGCGCCGCAGATCATCGGCGGCGCGGTGGTGCTGGTCGGGGCCTTCATCGCCCAGTCGTCGACGCCGAAGGCGGCGCAGGGGGAGCCGGTGGCGGGCTCGGGCGGCGCCGACACCGCCGCCGAGGGGCGCACCGCCATCGGGGGAGGCACCGAGGCCGAACCGGGCGCGGACGGGCGTGAGACGGAGTTGTCCGGTGGGCGGACGGCCCCGTAGGGTGCCGACCATGCATTCGACCGTTCTGCCGCCGCCCGCCGCCTAGCGCGCGCGGCGACTCTCCCCGACGAAGACCGGACCCGGGCGGGCGACTTCTCGCCCCCGGGTGGTTCGTCGCCGTCCGCGTGCGGAGCCGAGCGAACCTCTTCCCTTCCGTCTTCTGTCCTCCTCGGAGAAGTCACGTGTCGAACTCCTCGGGTCCCGCCCTGTCCGTCGGGCGGAGCCTCCTCTGTCTCGTCGTCGCCGGAATCGCCTGGGGCACCGCCGGTGCCGCCGCCTCGCTGGTCTTCCGCGTGAGCGACATGGGTCCGCTGGCCCTCTCCTTCTGGCGGTGCGTCGGCGGGCTCGTCCTGCTGCTCGGCGCCCTCGCGCTGCGACCGCGGCGCGCCGCCCCCACCGGGAGGCGCGTGGGCGAGTCGCGGCGGCGGCGCCTGGTCCGCGTCCTCGGTACGGGGATCGGGCTCGTCGTCTTCCAGAGCGCCTACTTCGCCGCCGTCGACGCGACCGGGCTCGCCGTCGGCACCGTCGTCACGCTCGGCGCGGGACCCGTGCTCATCGCGGTCGGCGCCCGGCTGACCATGGGGGAGCGCCTCGGGCGCGGCGGGGTCGCCGCGGTGACGGGGGCTCTCGCCGGGCTCGGCGTCCTCGTCCTGGGCAGCGGGGCCGCGGAGGTACGGCCGCTGGGCGTCGTCCTCGCGGTCGTCTCGGCCGCCGGGTACGCGGCGATCACCCTGCTCACCCGCCGGCTCGGCCGCGACGGCGAGGGAGCCGACGCGCTCACCACGACGACCTGGGCCTTCGCCGTCGGCGCGGTCGGCCTGCTGCCGCTCGCGGCGGCGGAGGGGCTCGTCCCGCACACGGACGCGCCGGTGCGGATCGTGCTGCTGCTCCTGTACGTCGCGGCCGTGCCGACCGCCCTCGCGTACTCCCTGTACTTCGCCGGGGCGGCGGTCGTCCGGGCGGCCACCGTCTCCGTGATCATGCTCCTGGAGCCGGTGAGCGCCGCCGCGATCGCGGTCACCCTGCTCGACGAGACGCTGACCGCCGCCACCGTCCTCGGGACGCTGCTGCTGCTCGCGGCCGTGACCGGGCTCGCCCTCGCGGAGGCGAGGACGGCGGCGACGGCCCGCCGCCGGGCGGAGGCGGTGCCGGTCTAGGGGGCGTCTCAGGGGGCCTCTCAGGAGGCCGGGGGCCTCGTCGTCAGACGGGGGTCGACCGGGGCTCCGGCGGTGCGGGGGACGGTGGCGTCGGGGCGCTCGACGCGCTCGACGTGCTCGATGCGGGCGCCGGAGCCGGGGCCGGGGACGCGGGCGCGGGAGTGGTGCGGCGTGAGGTGCGGGTCTGGGTGAGGGCCGCTCCCGCCAGGACCACCAGTGCGCCGACCGGGGTGTTCCAGCTCAGCCGTTCGTCCAGGAGGGTCACGCCCGCCGCCGTCGCGATGACCGGGATGAAGTACGTGACCATCGAGGCCGTCGTCGGGCCGACCTCCGCCACCACCCCGTACTGGAGCAGCATCGCGTACCCCGTGCCCAGCGCGCCCAGGGCGATCACCGAGAGCAGCGGAAGGACCTCGACCGATTCCGGGAGGGTGGTGAACAGCGGGGTGACCACGGCCAGTTGGACGGTGCCGAGGCCGACCTGCGCGGTGGCGAGGGACAGGTGCGAGGCGCCGGTGTCCGTCAGCGTCCTGCGGACGTAGATCCACCCCACCGCGTAGCTGAAGGAGGCGAGCAGGGCGAGGGCCGTCCCCGTCACGTCCAGACCGGAGAAGCCCTGCCACGCGCCGAGGACGGTGAGGACGCCGACGAAGCCGATGCCCAGGCCCGCGGCGCGGACCCGGGTCGGGCGGTCCTCGGAGAGCGCCACGAGGGACAGCAGCATGCCCCACAGCGGCGTCGTCGCGTTGCAGATGCCCGCGAGCGTCGAGGGGATCGTCAGCTCCGCGTACGAGAAGAGCGAGAACGGCAGCGCGTTGAGGAGGAAGGCGGCGACCGTCAGATGGCCCCACACGCGAGCCCCGCGCGGCAGCCGGTCCCGCTTCACCACCAGGGCGAGCACCAGGACCAGCGTGCCGAAGAAGAGCCGGCCGAAGGTGACCTGGAAGGGGGCGAAGCCCTCCGTCCCGACCTTGATGAAGAGGAAACTGAAGCCCCAGATGAGGGCGAGCGCGCCGAAGCGGACGCGCCAGTCGAGGAGTCGGGAGGTGGGGGAGGCGCCGGAGGCGGGTGGGCGACGGGAGGCAGCGAGGCTCATGGCACTCAGCGTGATGGCTCCGACCTCTTAGAACAAGCGAGATTTCTTCGACTGCTTCTCTTAGAATCGCTTACATGTTGAACCTGGAGCGCCTGCGCACCCTCGACGCCGTCGCCCGGCACGGCTCCGTCAGCGGCGCCGCCGACGGGCTGCACGTCACGACCTCCGCCGTCTCCCAGCAGCTCGCCAAGCTGGAGCGCGAGGTCGGGCAGCAGCTCCTCGCCAAGAACGGCCGGGGCGTGCGGCTCACCGACGCCGGTCTGCTCCTCGCCGAGCACGCGGCCCGGATCCTCTCCCAGGTCCAGCTGGCCCAGGCCGACATCGAGGCCCAGCGCGGCCAGGTGGTCGGCGAGGTGCGGCTCGCCGCCTTCCCGACCGCGGCGCGCGGGCTCTTCCCCGCGGCGCTGGCCGGACTGCGGGCCGGCCACCCCGACCTCCGCGTCCGTACGACGGAGCTGGAGCCCGAGCAGGGCGCGCGGGCCGTGCTGCGCGGGGACGCGGACCTCGCGCTCGTCCTGGACTGGAGCAACAAGCGCGCGCCCGTGCCGGGTGGCCTGGAGCGCGCCCACCTCCTCGACGACTCCGCCGACGTCGCCCTGCCCTCGGGGCATCCGCTGGCCGGGCGCGAGGCGGTGGACCTGGAGGACTTCGCCGACGAGGAGTGGGTGTCCTGGCCGGAGGGCGAGTTCTGCCACGACTGGCTGATGTTCACCCTGCGCTCGCAGGGCATCGAGCCGCGCATCGGCCACCTCGCCGCCGAGCACCACACCCAACTCGCCCTCGTGGCGGCCGGGTTCGGGGTGTGCGTGACGCCCCGGCTCGGGCGCCCGCAGCCGGACGGGGTGGTCTTCGTACCCGTACGGCAGAAGATGCGGCGGCACATCTACGCCACCTGGCGCGGGGACGCGGGGCGCCGCCCCTCGGTGCGGGCGGTCGTCGAGGCGCTGCGGACCGCCGCAGGGCCGCTGGCGAGCTGACGGCCCCGGCGGGCGGGCGCACGCGCACCGCCCCGCGCCGGGACGCCGGGGTGTCAGCCGAAGCTGATGGCGTCGCCCACCACCTGGATCGGCGTGGGCGGCAGCGGCGCCGTCGCCGGGCCCGACTGCACGCTGCCGTCCGCCGCGTCGAACCGGCTCTGGTGACAGGGGCAGATGATCGCGTTGTTCTCGACCCTGCCGACGGCGCAGCCCGCGTGGGTGCACTTGGAGGAGTACGCCTTGAACTCCCCGGCCTTCGGCTGGACGATCACCACGCCCTGAGCGGCGATCACCGTGCCGCCCCCCACCGGCACGTCCCCGGTCCTCGCCAGGACCTGGGCCTCGCCGTCGCCCTCGCCCGCACCTCCGGACGTCCCCGCCGTCGCGTCGGGCTTGTCGTCCGCGCCGCCGCCCCCGCAGGCGCCGAGCGCCGCCACCAGGCCCGCCCCGCCCGCCGCCGCGACCACCGTCCGGCGTGCCACTCCGCCCATGTCCGCTCTCCTCGTCGTCGGTCCTCGGGTCCTCGGAGCCTCGGAGGGTGCTCCCCACCGGGCCGTCCCCGCCACCCGACAGTACGGCTGTGACGTACGCCCCGTTCACCGTATGAGCACGCCGTCATCCTTACAGTTCCCACTAGAGTGTCCGAACCTGGACATCTCTCAGGCAAAGTGTCAAAGAAGGGTCGAGCGCCGTGCAACCCCCACGGCGCGGCCCGGCCGGAACGGAGGCGCGGCCCATGCCGACGGGGACGGTCAGCACCCACCACGTACGCGCCGCGTTGCTCGGCGCCGAACGCCGCGGAATCGCCCCCCTGCCCCTGCTCGACCGGGCCGGCCTCCCCTCCACGGTCCTCGGCGAGGCGCAGGGCCGGGTCCCGGCCGCGCGGTTCGCGCACCTCGTCCGGGAGCTCTGGTCCCTCCTCGACGACGAGTTCATCGGCTTCGGCGGCGGCCCCACCAAAATCGGCACCTTCGCGATGATGGGCCACCTCGTCGTCCACGGGAGCCGCGACCTGCGCGAGGCGCTGCGGCGCGCCCAGACCTACTACGCGCTCTTCCCCACGGGCCCGCGCTTCCGCCTCGCCGAGCCGGGCGCGGGCCGCCTCGCGCCCGACGAGGCGCGGCTGGAGTTCGACGTCTCCGGATACGACGACCCCCTCCGCTTCGGCGCCGAGTCGACCCTGCTCGTCGCCCACCGCTTCGCCGGCTGGCTCATCAGGCGGCGGATCGCCCTGCGGCGCGTGGAGTTCGCCTACCCCGAACCGTGCCACGCCCGCGAGTACGCCCTGCTCTTCGACGCCCCCCGCGTCTTCGGGGCCGGGCGGACGGCGCTCGTCCTCGACCGGACGGACCTCGACGAGCCGGTCCTGCGGGACGCGGCCGACCTCAAGGCGTTCCTGCGCAGGGCCCCCGCCGACGTCCTCGTCTGCGCCGACTACGGCAGTACCGTGACGGGCCGGGTCCGCCACCTCATCGGCAGGGCGCTGCCGGCGGGGCCGGTGCCGACGCCCGAGCAGGTCGCCGACCGGCTCTCCGTCAGCCCGCAGACACTGCGCCGGCAGTTGGCCGCCGAGGGGACGACGTACCAGCGGGTGCGCGACCAGGTGCGACGGGACCACGCCCTCGCTGAGCTCACCGGCGGGCGGGTCTCCATCGAGCGGCTCTCCCGGCAGCTGGGCTTCTCCGAACCGAGCGCCTTCCACCGGGCGTTCCGGCGCTGGACGGGCGAGACGCCGCGCGCGTACCGGGCGAGGGGGCTCGGGGCGGAGTGCGGCCGCAGCGCGTAGGGAGTGCCGCCGGGGCGGAGGGTCAACAACCCTGAGCGGTACGGTCACAGCCGCCGCCCGGCGCCCGGCCTACCGTCCCGCCATGACCGAAATCGACCGGTCCGCTGCCGTGCGGCAGCCGGGCCGCACCAGCCGACGATGACGGCGCGCCGGGTCGCCGGTGGCCTCCTCGGGGCGGGGGTCCTGCTCTGTCTGCTCGCCGGGGCGGCGGTGACGGCCCTCGGCATCAGGGTCGAAGGCGGCAGCATGACGCCCACCCTGGAGCCGGGGGACCGGATCCTCGTCGCGCCGGGCAGCGCGGGCGAGGTGCGCAGGTTCGACGTCGTCCTGCTGCGCCGGGCCGGACAGAACGGCCTCCTGGTGAAGCGGGTGATCGGACTCCCGGGCGACCGCGTGGCGATCGTCTCCACCCCGCGCGACCCCTTCCTCGTCCTCCTCCAGGAGGGAGGCACCGGGCCCGTGCGGCAGGTGGTCGCGCCGCAGTGGTCGGAGCGGGCCCGTCGCACCGGCGCCTGCTGCGGACCGGACGGCGCCCGGACGGCGACGCCGGAGCTGCGGACGGTCCCCGAGGGCGGCTTCTTCTACCTGGGGGACAACCCCGATCTGTCGGACGACTCCCGGGCGTACGGCTGGGGCGAGATCGCCCGCGTGGAGGGCCGTGTCGGCCTCCGCGCGTTCCCGCTCTCGGCCTCGCCGGGGCTCGGAAACCGGCCGGTCCTGGGGGAGTACCGCGGGCCCGGCCCGTAGGGGTACGTCCTCGGGTGTACGGCCTCCGGGGGCACGTCCTCGGGGAGTACGTCTTCCGGGGACGCGGTACGCCCGTGTCGGCTCCGGCCTTTCGCCGCGCACGCCTACGGCGTGCGGCCCCCGTGGGCGGAGAGGGCGCGCCTCCGGGCCACACCTATCCCTCCGTGGGCGATTTGTAGCGGGGGGTGT
>NZ_JBSFSA010000059.1:0-33991 GCF_053589515.1 Streptomyces sp. NPDC003327
GGCCTCCACCGACCGCCCCCCGGCCCCGCGGGGGGCGCGGGGCCCGCAGCGAGACGGCTCAGCCGCGGAAGGCGGCCGGACGCTCGGGGGAGGCGGCGGCGAGCGCCTCGGTCACGGCCGTGACCCCGGCGCGGAGCCCGTACACCGGAGTGTCGGGCTGCTGCCGCCAGGAGTCGTCGATGCCGCCCGCGTCGACGGTGTCGAAGCCCAGCTCGTCGATGAGCGCGCGCACGATCTTCTTGGCGGCCTCGTCGTCACCGGCGACCGGAAGGGCGATCCGCTCAGCGTCCCCGGCCGGGCGCGGCCGGTCCAGGATGTCCTGGGCGTAGGTGCCGTTGAAGGCCTTCACCACCGCGTGGCCCAGCTGACGCTCCGTCCAGCGGCTCTCGGTCAGGCCCTCGTCCTCGATTCCGGCGATCCGGCCGTCCCGCTCCCGGGGGTAGTAGTTGTTCGTGTCGAGCACGACGAAGCCCTCGGCGGCCCCGTCGAACACGCCGTCCGGAAGGTCGGGCAGGTTCTTCAACGGAATGGTCACGACGACGAGTTCTGCGCCGCGCGCCGCCTCCGTGACGTGCACGGGGGTGGCCCCGGTCTCCTCGGCGAGCGCCGAGAGGGTCTCGGGACCGCGGGAGTTCGCCACCGCCACCTCGTGGCCGAGGGCGGTGAGACGACGCGTGAGGTTGCCGCCGATGTTTCCGGCGCCGATGATGCCGATCTTCATGAACCGTTTCCTTCGTCCGTGCGGTCGTTGGGATCCGGTGAGGGGAACGTCACCGCGCGGCCGTCCTCTTCCTGGGTCGGCCGAGGAATTTCCGCAGCGGCTCCGTCGTTTCATGCGATCAGTGGGAGGCGTCCAGGCCGACTCTCGCCGTGTCGATGACCTCACTCAGGACGTCGCGGGAGCGGAACAGGTCACGGATCATCCGGTCGATGCGGTCCCGTTCCGTGGTGAGTTCTTCGACCAGCTGCGCGGTGGCGATCTCGCTCGGGCCGCCGTCGGTGTCGCGCATGCACGGCAGGAGCTGTGCGATCTTCTTGCTGTTCAACCCTGCCGCGTACAGGGCCTGGATGCGGACGACCCGGTCCACCGCCCATGCTCCGAAGTCGCGTTGGCCGCCGGGAGTGCGTTCCGCGCGGAGCAGCCCCTGTGCCTCGTAGTAGCGCAGTGACCGCTCGCTGACTCCGCTACGGCGGGCAAGTTCGCCGATCCGCATCGCTCACCTCTCGGACTTGAACCTCACATCGGTGTCAGGTTCTACCGTACCGGCATGACGAACACACCGGTTGACTCCCGCCTCTTCGAGCCCGCCTCACTCGGCTCCCTGCGCCTGCCGAACCGTTTGGTCATGGCACCCATGACCCGCAACCGCGCCTCCGCCGACGGCGTCCCGCAGCCGATCATGGCGACCTACTACGCGCAGCGTGCCTCAGCGGGGCTGATCATCGCCGAGGCATCCACGCCGAACGCCGTGGGGCAGACCTATCCCCACATCACCGCGATCCACAACGACGCGCACGTGGCGGGATGGCGACGCGTCACCGACGCCGTGCGCGCCGAAGGCGGGCGGATGTTCCTCCAGCTGCAGCACGGTGGCCGGGTCGGCCACCCCCGCACCAGCGGGCTCACCCCCGTCGCGCCCTCGCCGATCCCGCTGCCGGTGACCCTCCACACCCCGGACGGTCACCGGGACGCCGTCGTGCCCCGCGAGATGACCACCGCCGAAATCCACTCCACCGTGGCCGACTTCGCCGCTGCCGCCCGCAACGCCGTCGACGCGGGCTTCGAGGGAGTCGAGGTGCATGCCGCCAACGGCTACCTGCTCCACCAGTTCCTGGCCAAGGGAACCAACCGGCGCATCGACGCCTACGGCGGCCCGGTGGCCCACCGCATCCGGTTCGTCGTCGAGGTTGTCCGGGCCGTCGCCGACGCGATCGGTCCCGAACGGGTCGGTGTGCGGATCGCGCCGGGTCTGACCGTCAACGGCATCGACGAGGGCGACACCGAGGAGATCTACCCGGCGCTCATCACCGCCCTGGCCGACACCGGACTCGCCTATCTGCACGTCGTCTTCGCGGATCCGGACCAGTTGCTCTTCCAGGAGATCCGTAAGAACTGGCCGGGCACGCTGATCGCCAACCCCGTCCTCGGGTGGGGCGAACCACTGCCCGCCGACGGCGGAAGGCACGAGGGCGAACGGCTGCTCGCCGCGGGGGCCGACCTGATCTCCCTGGGCCGCCCGTTCCTCGCCAACCCCGACCTGGTCGAACGACTGCGCATCGGTGCACCGGTCAACCAGGTACGGGACGAGGGCCTGATGTACACGGGCGGAGCGGCCGGCTACACCGACTACCCCACACTCGCTGCCGCTGCCGCCCCCGCGACCACCCGGACGTCCACGTACGCCTCGACGGAACCGCTCACCACGGGAGGGCGCCCTGGACCGGAGGGCCGGAGTCCCGGCAAGATCGTTCCCTGACCGACGAGGGTGGGGAGACGACCATGAGGGCCGGTGCGCCATGGGGACCATGACCAAGGGAGACAACGGCTTCGTGCCGTCCGTACCGCTGCGGATCGCCGTACGCGGCGGTGTCGACGCGATGGCGCTGCTGCTCACGGAGCACGGCGCGGTCCGGGGGGACGCCGACGTCGTCTTCCACGGCGCTCCCGCGCATCCGACCGGGACCGTACGGCTGACGGGCGCCGAGCACGGCACGGCGTGGCTGGAGGTCACCCTCACGGCCGTCGAACCGCAGATCGACCGCGTGCTCGTCGTCGGCTCGACGGAGGGCGGCGCGATGCGCGACGTCGCCGGTCTCTCGGTGGAGGCCTTCGCCGCGGACGGCACTCCGGTCGCGCGGTACGACGTCACCGACGCGGCGGGGGAGACGGCGATGGTGCTCGCCGAGCTGTACCGGCGGGCCGGGGGCTGGAAGTTCCGTGCGGTGGGCCAGGGGTACGCGAACGGCCTCGCCGGACTGGCCACGGACCACGGCGTGCACGTGGTGTCTCCCGAGACCCCCCAGGCCCCACCGGTCCCGGTAGCCCCCGTTGCCCCGGCCGCGCCGCCCCGCCCGGCGGTTCCGTTCGCCCCGCCGCCCCCGGCGGCGACGTACCCGGCCCCGCCTGCGGTCTTCGCGCCGCCTCCCACGAAGGCGACGTACCCGGCGGCGCCTCCGCCGGCTTTCGTACCCCCGCCCCCGCCCCCGCCCCCGATTTCGGCCCCGGCCCCGGCGGCCCCGCCGGTGACGCCGTTCGTGCCGGCGCCGACGCCCGCGCAGCCGCCGGCCCCCTGGTCGTACGGCCCCGTCTTCCCGCCGTACACGCAGACCGGCCGGGACAACGACGTGCTCACCGTGGACGGGCTCCCGCCCGGCCCGGTCATCGTCCAGCTCGACGTCCAGGGCGACGGCTACACCGGCCTGACCGTCCTCGACCGGCGGAACAAGGAGGGCGACAACCTCATCAACAGCACCGAGGACGCCTACACGGGCCGCGTCCTCGCCCAGGTCCCCGGCAACGGGCGGCTGCGGTTCCGGCTGGAGGCGGACGGGCCGTGGCGGTTCGAGGTGACTCCGCTGATGACGGCCCGACACCTCACGGAACACGGGGCGCAGTTCCGCGGGCCGGACGTTCTGCTCCACACGGGCGGCGTCGCCGATCTCGCCATCCACTACCGCGGCGACAGCAACCTCATCGTCAACCTCTACGAACTCGCCGGACACGAGGACCCCACCGAGCTCCCCGACGACGACAACGTCGTGAACGAGATCGGCAGGCGCCACGAGACCGTTCCCCTGCCCGAGGGCCCGCTCGTCGTCCAGTTCGAGATGGCCGACGGCCCGTGGAAGGCCCGCCTCAAGCCCGTCCCCGGCAGCCGCTGAGGCGGATCACGGCGACGGGCCGTCGTCCGCGCCCCAGTCCCCACCGGTCACCGCACGTGCGACCCGGCACCACTCGGCCCGGCCGCCCGCCAACGGCCAGGCCCAGCTGGGCCGTTTCGCCGTGCGCAGCTCCTCCAGGGCGCGGGCCAGCGACGCGCCGGCCGTCGCGGCGCCGTCCGGAACGGCGCCCCCGTGCCGGTCGCGGAGCGCGGCGAACCGGGCCAGCTCGGCTTCGTAGCGCTCCACCGCCCGCTCCGTGCCCGCCGCCACCTCGTCGCCGGGCGCGGTGCGGTGCAGATGGAGCAACGGTGGGGTGACCGACTCGGCGAGCGCGGCGGCGAGCCGGGCGTGGCCGTCCAGGACGACGTGACAGTCCAGGCCGCTGACCCACCACAGCAGGACGGGCGGCAGGATGCCCTCGCGGGCCTGCTTGCGGTACGCCTTGACGCGGGCGTCGAGGGGGCCGGGCATCGGGCGCAGCGGCAGGATCTCCCAGGACCCCGAGTGGACGAACCAGTCGACGTACCCCTCGGGATGACCCTCGACGATCATCTCGCCCCAGTACGCGCCCGGGGTCCGGCCGTCGTCGGCCCTCGTGAGCGGGCTCTCGCGCGAGAGCAGCCACCGGCCGTCGTGCAGCGGGCCGCCCGGGTCCGCCACGAGGCACTCCGCGAAGCGGTGCGCCCAGCGGTCGGGCCGCCCGGCGCGTTCCCGCGCGGCCGCGGCCCGCGTCGGCGGGACCACGGAACGGTAGGTGTTGGTGCGCCAGAACTCGACGCCACCGTCGTCGCCGTCGACGGACGCGAGGAGCACCGGCCGCTCCCCCTGGGCCAGCAGCAGACGCCGGTCGGCGCTGAACAGACACAGCCCCGGCCTGCGGCGCGACCGCACCTCCAGGGTCAGCCCCGTCCAGGTGCCGTCCTCGCCCAGGAGGTCCTCGCGTCGCATGCTCCGACCGTAGCCCACGCCGGCCGGGTCACTCCGGGCGGTTGAAGCGCCGTGCGGCCCAGGCCAGGGCGAGGGTTCCGGCGGTGAGGAGGAGTGCGGCCTCCAGGAGGAGGGGAGGCTGCCAGCCGGCCCACTCGATGCCCGGGGGTGCCTCTCCCGCCGAGGGGACGCGCGCCGTGATGCAGCGGCGGAGGAGGTCCACCGCGTACGCCAGCGGGTTGGCGTTCACGAGCGCCTGTGCCCAGCCCGGCAGGTTCGACGTCGGGAAGAAGCCCCCGGAGAGGAACAGCAGCGGCATCATCACCAGGCCGAGCAGCGTGTGGAACGTCTCCGGCCCGCGCAGCGTGACGGCCAGGGCCAGGGCGAGGGCCGTGATCGTGAACGAGGCCAGGACCATGCAGGCGAGGAGCAGGACCAGCAGGACCGGGTCGTAGGGGAGGCCCACGGCGCCGACGAGGCAGAGCAGGACGGCGCCCTGGACGGCGGCGGTCAGGGTGCCCCCGGCGCAGTTCCCGAGAAGCAGGGTGGAACGGCTGACGGGGGCCATGAGGAGCTCCCGCAGATAACCGCTCTGCCGGTCGGTGATGAGACGGATGCCGACCATGATCGCCGGAGTCTGCACCGTCATCATCAGCATGCCGGGGAAGAGGTACGTCTGATAGCCGACGCCCAGGGAGGAGCGCGGGATCAGGGCGGCCAGGCCGCCGCCGAGGATGAAGAGGTAGAGCACGGGGTGGAGCAGCATGAGCGCCGTGTGGGTGCGCTGGCCGGCCATCCGCAGCAGGTCGCGGTGGACCAGGGCGTGGATCGCGCGCAGTTCGAGCCGCAGACGGGCCGGGCGGCCGGCCCGCTGCTCGCGGGCGTCCTCGGTCTCCAGGGCGAGCCCGGTCATCGGCCACCTCCGGCCTGGAGGCTGCGGCCCGTGTGGTGGAAGAAGACGTCGTCCAGGCTGGGCGGGGTCGCGGACGCGGCGTGGACGGCGATGCCGTGGCGTTCGAGGGCCGCGCAGAGCCGGGGGATCCACGCGCTGCCGTCCGGCAGCCGCAGGCTCACTCCGTCCGCGTCCACCGTGGGGGCGCGGTCCGGCGGCGCGACGCCGCGCACGACCTCCCCGGCCGCCGTGTCGTCACCCGTCCGCAGGACGACCCGGTCGTCGCCGATCGCGCTCTTCAGCGCGTGAGGCGTGCCCTGGGCCACCAGGCGGCCCTGGTCGATGATGGCGATGCGGTCGCAGTTCTCCGCCTCGTCGAGATAGTGGGTGGTGACGAACAGCGTGCTGCCGTGCCGTTCGCGCAGCGCACGCAGGTGCGCCCACACCTCGGCGCGGGCGTGGGGGTCGAGTCCCGTGGTCGGCTCGTCGAGGAACAGCAGGCGGGGGGAGTGCAGCAGGGCGCGGGCGATCTCCAGGCGCCGCCGCATGCCGCCGGAGAGGGTGCGCACGGGGGACCGGCGCCGGTCGGTGAGGCCGGCCGTCTCGAGGACCTCGGTGACGCGCCGCCGGGCCCGGCCGCGGCCCAGCCCGTACAGCCGCGCGTGGACGCGCAGGTTCTGTTCGGCCGTCAGGTCGCCGTCGAGGGCGCTGTGCTGGAACAGCATGCCGACCTCCTGCCGCACCCGGTGGGGCTCCGTGAGCACGTCGGCGCCCGCGACCGTGGCGTGACCGGAGGTCGGCCGGGCCAGGGCGCAGAGGACGGCGATGGTCGTGGACTTCCCCGCGCCGTTCGGCCCGAGGAAGGCGAAGGTCTCGCCCTGGCGCACGTCCAGGTCGAGGCCGCGCACGGCGTGGGTGGTGGTGCCCTGGGGACCCGGGTAGCTCTTGACCAGGCCGCGGGTGCGGACGGCGTACCCGGGCTCGGGAGGGTGGTGGGCGGTCGGCGGGGCGGAGGGGGCCGCGGTCATGAGGGTCGCGGAGGCGGCGAGGTCGTCGTCACCGGCGTGGAGCTGCATGGGTCTGGTCCTCGTCTACGGGTTCGCCCTGGAGGCACGTCGGTGGAACCGGTACGGACACGGGTGCGGAGTGCAGGGTGCGGGAACGGCAACGCGGCCGGACGAGTCCGGCCGCGCCGTGCGGTCCTTCACCGGCGTCCCGGCCGGCGGCTGTCCCGGGTGTCAGCCGCCGACCGGACGCCGAGCCGGTGTCAGGCGCAGCTGATGCCGATACAGACCGTGTTCAGAAGGGTCAGCAGGCCGACGCACTCGCACGTCGCGGCGAAGGGCGCGCCGTCGACACCGACGGGGTCGGTCTCCGGAAGGGCGTGGAGACGGGCCAGCAGCTCGATGTCCTTGTTGTTCTCCATGATTCTCCTTCTTCGTTGAAGGGCTGAGCGTCAGCGTCGCTGCCGCTCACACCGGCATCCGGACCATCCAGTGCCGGGGGTCTGTGTGACGGGTCCGCAGGAGGAACGCCAGGATTCCGGCGGACCCGTCGCTCCAGCTGGTCGAGACGTCCCCGTACTCGTTGGGGAAGACCAGGTGGCCGTTGCGGTGGGCCCCCTCGCAGAGGAGGAGGCGGGCCAGGTCCTCGGCCACGGCGCGGTGCACGGGGTCACCCGTCGCCTCGGCCACGTCGAGGAGGAAGTCGCCGTTGCCCGCCAGTCCGTGGCACTGGGTGAGGGCGGCGCGGGAGGCGCGCTCCGCGACGGCGAGGGTGCTGCGGCGGGCCAGGTCGCCGTACCGGTCGTCCCCGGTGGCCTGCCACAGCCGGACGAGGAAGGTCCCGATGCCCGCCGAGCCGTGGCACCAGTACGGGGCGGTGGGCACGTCCGGGGCCTGCGCGGGCCACTGGGCGGCCTCGCCGACGCGGACGGCCGCGGCCACCAGCTGCTCGCCGGCCTCCACGGCCAGCTCCCTGTGGTCCGCGCGCCCGGAGACGGCCGAGGCGGCGAGGAGGAAGCAGCCGATGCCGGCCGTGCCGTGGGCGAAGCCGAGGTAGCGCTTGCCGGCCTCCGCCGAAGCGGCTCCGGCCTCGCCCTTGGCGGCTCCCTCCGCGGCGGCCTCGCCGGGGACCGGCCAGCTCACCCCGGACGCGTCCCGCCGCGCGGCGGCCGCCAGCCGGTCGGCGGCGTCGACGGCCAGCTCCGCGAAGCGCGCGTCTCCGGTGCGCTGCCACAGGTGCAGGGCCGCCGTCCCGCTGCCCGCCGTGCCGTGGGTGACGTCGTGGTGGGGCGTCTCCTGCTGCGGGGCGAGCGCGAGGGCCAGCGCGTGGTCCATGAGCGCGCGGTCGTCGAGGGCGTGCCCCGCGTCGTACAGCGCCCACGCCGTTCCGAGGCCGCCGAAGTGCAGGCCGGGGCGGGGGGAGCGGGTGTCGGTGCGGCGGGCGATCCAGTGGCCCGCGGTGGAGATGACGTCCGGGAGGCGTTCTTCACCGGTGAGTTCCCAGGCCCGCGTCACGACGGCGAGGACCCCCGCCGCGCCCTGCTGGACCGTGCACGGGTCGGACTCACCGGCCATGGTCGAGACGGGCCACAGCCGCCGGTCGTCCTCCGGGGTCATCGAGTCGACGAGGTGGTCCAGGATGCCCCGTACCGCCTCGGCCGTGTCCGTGCGCCCGCCGTCCCGCTCGGGCCGCGCCGGCCGTCCGGTCCTCGCCGGGGCACGGGTCTCCGCCCGCGGCTGTTGCGCCCTCGCCGGGGCACCGGTCTCCGCCGCCGGCCGTCCGGTGCCGCTCGCCGGGGCGTCGAAGAGCCACCCCTTGGCCCTGGCCGGATCCCAGCGCTCGGCGGGGTCGTCCCGCATCAGCCCGAGGATCATCTCGATCAGGTGGTCCGGCAGCCCCAACGGCTCCGTACACGCCTCCAGCCATGCGGCGAGGCGCTGTTCGTCGGGCCTGTCGGCGGGCTCCTCGGCCAGCAGGTTCGGCACCTTCCCCGCCAGGACGAAGCACACGGTGGCGCCGAGGCTGTAGTAGTCGGCCGTCGGACTCACGGGCGCGTCGGCCAGCCGCTCGGGGGCGCTGAAGCCCGGGGTTCCCACGCGGGTCGGCAGCGCGTCGTCGTCCTCCAGGACGGCGAGCTCCAGGTCGATGAGGCGCAGCCCGCCGTCCGGCCGGACCATGACGTTGCCGGGGGTGAAGTCCCGCAGGACACAGCCGCGGTCGTGCGCCGCCGCGACGAGGTCCACCAGGCGGGCGACCTGGGCGAGGGCGTCGACGCGGTACTGCTCCGCTCCGGCGTCGCGGAAGTGCTCGGCGACCCAGGTGCGCAGGGTGACCCCGGGCACCTCCTCCTGCGCCAGGAACAGGTGGCCGCCGTGCTCGAACAGGGCCAGGGGCTCCGGCGCGAGCCCGGTGCCCGTGAGCTTCTCCAGCGTCCGGGCCTCGGCGCGCAGCCAGTCGCGGACGTCGCAGCCCGAGGTGTCGGCCTCGACGTGCGGCCGGGCCTCCTTGATGACCACGGGGGCGCCCGTGCGGACGTCGTCGCCGCGGTAGACGCCGCCCTTGTTCGTGTGCCGGATCGCCTCGCGCACCGCGAAGCGGTCGCCGATCACCACCGGGCCGGGCGCCGGTTCCGGCGCGCGCGCCGCGACGGGCACCGTGGCGGGGAACGGGGAGACCGCCCACGGCGGCGGGGAGTACTGGCCGGTGCGCTTGTCCTCCACGGGGTTGCCGTCCGGGTCCTCGATGTAATGGACGAGCAGACCGTCCGCCGAGAGCCGTCGCCGGCCGACGAAGGCGCCGTAGCGGTAGTGGACCAGGGAGTGCGGAGCGTAGGGCTGGTCGGAGAGGATGCGCGGCCCGGTCAGTCCCGCCGTCACCCGGTGCAGCTCCTCGGCGAGCCGGGCGGCCTCGTCGTCCGCGCACGGGTAGACGGTGATGAACTTGCCCGAGCTGCCCCGGGGCGTGGCACGGGAGTTGAGCGCGCTCACCTGCTCCAGGGAGCGGGCGAACTTGAACGTCGACTCCCCCCGCAGCAGGACGTCGAGGGCCCTCTCCAGGACCGTCGGCGCGGAAGCGGCCGACGCCGACAGGTGCAGCTTCCACCCCTGCTGACGCGGCGTCCCGGACCGGGAGGCGACACGGCACCACATCTCGTCCGCGTCGACCGTCCAACGGGCACCCGTACCGGTGGCGTGCAGCGCCCGGTCGAGCAGTCCCTCCAGTGCGACTTCCGTGGCCTGACTCGTCATTCGCGTGCTTCTCCCCTTCACGGCCCTCGACGGTGAGAACGGCTGAGCGGAAGGTGCCCGGTCGCATAACCGGACCAACACATCACCGCGAGGATTCACCTCATTCGGCGAGCGCACGCCGCTGGAGTCCCACCAGGAGGCGCGCCCGGCGCAGTCGGAGGCGCACGGGACGGACGACGGCAGCGTCGTGACCAGCACCGAGGGCCGAAACCAGGCCGCGGGCGGGGCGCGACGGAGGAGCGGGTCCGGGGCCGTCACCGGGCGTGGAGGGGGGCGCACGCGGGCGCGAACGCGGGCTGGCGCACGGAAGGACGGTCACGTTGCGTGAGCCTTGAGGGTCAGCCGCAGGGGCGATGTCGACGCTGCGTCGGCGCCGCGACCGACCTCGGGGGCGCTCCGGGGCGCGGAAAACACGACGGGCAAGAAGCGCTCGGCCCCTTGCCCTCTTCAACGTATAGCGCACGGGGGGCCTTGCGGCAAGGCCCCCGTGGTGACGCAGAATCGCCGGGCTTTGACGATGTCGACGACGTGGGAGGTGCGATGATCGACGTGATCATTGCGGGTGCCGGGCCGACCGGGCTGATGCTGGCGGCCGAGCTGCGGCTGGCGGGGGCGCGTGCCGTCGTCGTCGAGAAGGACCCCGAACCGAGCCGGCTGTCCCGGGCGCGCGGCCTGCACGCGCGCAGCGTCGAGATCATGGACCAGCGCGGTCTGCTGGACCGTTTCCTCGCCCTGGGCGAGCAGTTCCGCGTGGGCGGCTTCTTCGCCGGGATCGGCACGACGTGGCCCGAGAACCTCGACACGGCCCACTCGTACGTCCTCGCCGTCCCGCAGGAGGACACCGAGCGGCTGCTCACCGAGCACGCGCTCGCCCTCGGCGCCGAGATCCGGCGCGGGCAGGAGCTGGTCGCGCTGAGCCAGGACGACGACGGGGTGACCGTCGAGCTGGCCGACGGCGGCCGGCTGCGCTCGCGCTACCTCGTCGGCTGCGACGGCGGCCGCAGCCGCGTGCGCAAGCTGATCGGCGTCGGCTTCCCGGGCGAGCCCGCCCGGGTCGACACGCTGCTCGGCGAGGCGCTGATCGGCGTGGCGCCCGAGGAGATGTTCGGCGTGATCGCCGAGGTCCGCAAGACCCACCTGCGGTTCGGCGCCATGCCCATGGGGGACGGGGTGTTCCGCTTCGTCGTGCCCGCCGAGGGGGTCGCGGAGGACCGCTCGGCCGCGCCGACCCTGGACGAACTCAAGGAGCGGCTGCGGGTGTTCGCCGGCACCGATTTCGGCGTGCACGCGCCGCGCTGGCTCTCCCGTTTCGGCGACGCCACCCGGCAGGCCGAGCGCTACCGCGTCGGCCGGGTCATGCTCGCGGGCGACGCCGCGCACATCCACCCCCCGACCGGCGGGCAGGGCCTCAACCTCGGCATCCAGGACGCGTACAACCTGGGCTGGAAACTGGCGGCCGCCGTCAAGGGCCGGGCGCCCGAGGGACTCCTCGACACCTACCACAGTGAGCGCCACCCGGTGGGCGCCGACGTCCTGGACAACACGCGCGCGCAGATGGAGCTGCTGTCCCCCGAGCCGGGCCCGCGGTCGCTGCGGCGGCTCCTCGCGGAACTCATGGAGTTCGAGGAGGTGAACCGCCACCTGATCGAGAAGGTCACCGCGCTCGGCGTCCGCTACGACTGCGGCGAAGGACACGACCTGCTCGGCCGGCACCTGCGGGACGTCGCCCTGAAGCGGGGGCGGCTGTACGAGCGGATGCGCGGCGGCCGGGGACTGCTCCTGGACCGGACCGGCGGGCTCTCGGTCGCCGGCTGGGCGGATCGGGTCGACCACGTCGTCGACGTCAGCGACGAACTCGACGTACCGGCGGTGCTGCTGCGCCCGGACGGCCACGTGGCCTGGGTCGGCGACGACCAGCAGGACCTCCTGGCGCATCTGCCGACCTGGTTCGGCGCCCCCGCGCGCACCCCTGCAGCCGCCTCGACCGCCGGGGCCGCCACCTCTGACACCCCGACCGCCGGGGCCTGAGGGCGGGAGCCGCGCGCCGCCGCCCGGGCGCCGTCGTCCGGACACCGCCGTTCGGACACCGTCGTCCGGGCGCCGGGCGTCCGGCGCCCGGGCCGGATCAGAGCCCGGCGACCCCGGACTTCGCCGACAGTTCGTACACGAGTGTGACCGTACGGCGCCCTCCGGGCGGCAGGACGACGTCCCAGCGGACGATGCCGTCCGCGTCGAACCCGGCGGGCGTCGGCGAACACTGCTCCTCGCGCAGCCGCACCCGTACCGCCGCCACCTCGGACACCGGGACCCGCTCCCGCACCACCACCAGGTGGTCGCCCCGCTCCCCGGGGCCGGAGAACCGCGACAGGTGCAGCCGCACGGTGCGGGTGACCGTCGTCCGCTGCGTGAGCCCGGAGGTCTCGCGCGACTCCTCGGCGTACCGCACCACCCGGTGGTCGTCGCGGCTGCCGAAGGCCAGCTCGACCGGGGCGCCGGGCGCGGTGAAGTCCAGCGTCCCGCGCCCCACGAAGCCGCCGCCCCGCACCAGGTCGACCGGCCCGGCGAGCAGCGCGTGGCCGGAGCGGTTGTCGCACCGCACCACCTCGGTGACCAGCGGGGACAGTTCGGGGGAGCAGGCGTGCTCACGCACCGCGGCCGTGCTGAAGACCGACAGCGGCACCCGGTGCGCCCGGCCGTCCGCGGGCACGGAGACCGGCGCGGGGGAGCGCAGCAGCCGGGCCTCGCCCCCGTCGTCCACGCCCGGGAGGCCGACGACCGGGGGGTCCTGCGCCGCGGCGGGGCCGAGGTCGCCGATCTCCTCCTCGCGCAGCTCGACCTCGACCGTACGACGCTCCGCCGCCGTGCGGTCCTTGAGCGTCAGCCGGTCCTCGGTCAGCCGCGGCGGCTCGGTGGCGAGCGCCGACCGGGCGGTCGACAGGGTCAGGCGGACGTCCGACCAGTCCTCGCCGGTCCGCTGCCAGACGACCGCCTCCGTCTCCAGGGTGAGCCGGTCGCCGTCGAGGACGGCCCGGTAGGCGGGCCGCCACAGCGCGCACGGCGTGAGGTGCGCGAGGTGCAGACGGGCCGGTCCCGCGGCGGTGGCCTCCACCGTCAGCTCGACGTGGGCGCGCAGTTCGGCCGGCTCCTCCTCGGTGAGGTCGAGGGCCCGACGGCACTCCCGGAGCTCCTCGGCGAGGGCGCCGAGCCGCGCCTCCACGGCCCGCAGCCGCTCGGCGTGGGCGTCGCGCTCCGCGTCGACCCGGTCGAGGTCCCGCGCCCACCGAGGCCCGTCGGACTCCCCGGAGCCGGCGCCCTCTGCGACGTCCCGCAGCAGGTCGGCCGCGAGCCGCCCCAGCAGGTCGAGCCGGGCGCGCAGCCGCTCGGCCTCGTGTTCCAGGCCCCGCCGGTCCTCGTCGAGGGCGTGGACGCGATGCCGAAGGGCGGAGTCGCCCGCGCCGGGCGGCGCCGGTTCGCGCGGGGTCCACGCGCGGACGATCCGGACGTCGAGGACGGTGGCCGGCCGGTCGGCGTGGAGTTCGGCGTGGAGCGTGCGGTCGACGGCGAGCGCGCTCACGGGCCCGAGGCGCAGCCGCTGCACCCCGGGCACCAGGTCGAGCCGGGCGGTCCGCTCGACGTGCGCGCGGTCCTCCAGGCACGTCACGGCGGTGACGGGCAGCGCGACCGGCGCGGGCGCCGACGGGCCGGAGTCGGCGTCCCCGGGGGAGGCGGTGCCCCCGGCCGCGTCGGTCGCGGTCGAGGGCGCGGTGGGCTGTGGGGCCGTGGTCATCGCGTGCGTCAGCTCCTGCGGTTGCCGCCGACCAGGGCTTTGCCGGCCGGGATGCGGATCTCGTAGCCGCCGTCGAGAGCGGTGGTGGCGCCGGCGGGCAGCTCCACCCGCCAGACGCGGGTGCCGGGCGCGTGACGTTCGGGCGCGGTGCCCGCCGGTCCGTGGGCCGCCGAACCGTCCGCCGCCGGGTCGTGTACGCCCGGGTCGAGCGCCTCGGGCACGGTCCAGTCCGCGCGCTCCTCGATCCGTACGTCGGGGTCGTCGGTGACCGGCACGCGTTCGCGGACCTCGACGGTGACCGGGCCCGCGAGCCGGTTGGCCAGCTCGACGTGGACGCGGTGGCCGAGGACGGTGGTGGTGTTCCGCAGCCCGGTGGTCGACTCGTCGAGGTGGGTGCGGCGGATGACCCGGATGCCCTCGGCGGGCCCGAGCCCCACGCGGTTCACCCCGCCCGGAGCGAGCGTGGGCAGCGCGGCCGTCAGCACGAACGCGTCGTCCACGGAGACCTCCACCGGGCCGGCGAGCAGCGCCCGCTCGGTGGCGTTGGAGAGCACCAGCGTGCCGTACACGGTCGGCTCGACGGACGGCACGCAGAGGTACTCGGTGCGCAGACCGACCGGGACCTCCCCGACGGTGACGGTGTGCCAGGTGCCGTCCGAGGGGATGTCGGCGCGTGCGACGGCGTCGTACCGGTGGTCGAACGACCCCGCCGAAGCGCGCGGCCTGACGGCGTGTCCGGGCAGCGGGAGGGCCGTCACGGCCTCCGCGCGGCGACGGTGCTCGGTCGCCACCGGGTCGAAGGACGCGTCGGGGAGGAGCAGACCGCGCCGGTCGGCCCGGTCCTCCGGACCGGTCAGGACGAGCGCCGCGTAGTCGAGCTGTGCGCCGCTGGGCCGCGGCGACCCGGACACCGGAGGCGGCGGAGGCGGCACGGGAGCGGGCGAGACCGGGCTCGGAGCACCCGCGGCGGGAGCGCGGCGGGCCCGGGCCTGCGCGCCGGGCGGTGGCCCGCCTGGCTGTACGGGGGAGGGGCGGTGCGCCTCCGGTACGGCGAAGGCGGCGTCGGGCACGGCACCGTACCCGCCGCCGTACGCGCCTGCGGGCGCCGGGGGCCCACCGGGCGGTGCGCCCCAGGCCTGCGGCGGCGGTGGCGGCGGCGCCATGACCGGCTGCGCGGGCGACGGCGCGACGGGCGACGGCGGTACGGGCGCCGACCCCACGGCCCCGCTCCCGGCCCCGCCCGCCCTGCCCGCGCTCCCGGCCGCCCCGCCCACGGCGACCGGCCCCGGGCGGGGCCCCACCGCGTCGTACCCGGCGAAGAGGTCGGCGAGACCCGCCGGGGGCTCGCGCCAGCCCGACGGCGCGGGAACGGGCTGGCGGCGGCCGATCCGGACCGAGCGGAGCCGCGGCAGATCGGTACGGCGCCGCAGGTCGGCGGTGGCGAACGCGACGCGGACGCCCGTCCAGTCCTCGCCGGTCCGCTGGGCGACCGAGGCGCGCAGCACGAGCCGCCCGCTGCCGTCGCCCGAGCGGTGGTCGAGCCGGTAGGCGGGCACCCAGACGGCGCCCGGCACCCCGTACTCCACGTCGAGGTCGACCTCCGTGCCCGCGGGGCCGTCGAGCGTCAGGACCGCGCACAGGGTCGTGTCGAGCGCGCCCGACGGCCCCGCGGTCGAGGCGCGGGCCAGCCGGTCCTCGGCGACCTCCAGGTCGTGCTCGGCGCGACGGACCGCCTCCTCGAGCTCGTCGAGCCGGTCGTGAAGGCCGGTGAGCCGCCCGTCCACGAAGTCCGCGAGCGCCAGCCAGGCGTCGACCGGCGTGCGCCGGTGCGGGTCCTCGCGCTTGCGGCCGGGCGGCACCGGACGCAGCCCCGCGACCTCCTCGATGCGACCGCGCTGGCGGTCGCGGCGGGCGACGGCCGCCGCGTACGCGTCACGGAGCCGCTCGGCCTCGCGTCGCGCCCCTTCCGGGGCGCCGTCCCCGGTCACCGCGCCGACCGCCTCGGACGCGGCCTCCACCCGGACCTCCGTGACGCGCACCGCCGGGGCGCCGAGGACCCGGGCCCGCAGCGAGCCGGGGTCGAGGGAGCGGGGGAGTCCCGCCACCCGCACCCGGCCGTCCGCGGGCACGGCGCCCCGGGCCAGCCGGTGGCAGAGCGCGCCCTGCGCGTACACCACCACCGCGTCGAGGGTCGACCCCCACCGCTCCACCGTCCCAGCCCCCGTCATGCGCCTCGCCCGCCCCCGTGGTCCGCGTACGCGGCGAAGCCTACGCCGAGTGCGTCCGCCGCCGCGCGGGTGCGGGGCGGCGGACGTAGAGTCCGAACCATGAGCGGCGCGGACGGGCCCGCGGACGCCCACACCGAGGACGTGTTCGGCGACGGACGGATGGATGCCGCCCTCGCCGACGTCATGCGGGACACCGGGGCCTCCATCGGCTTGGTGTACCTCCTGGTGCCGGGCGACGGGATGCTGCGGCTGGTGCTCGCCTCCGGAGTCTCCCGGGAGATCGCCGCGCCCTGGGTGCGGGTCCCCGCCGACGCCCCGATCCCGGTCGCGGACGCGATCAACGACCGGCGGATGGTGTGGCTGGCGAGCCGCGAGGAGATCGCCCACCGCTACCCGCGGCTCGGGATCTCCCTGCCGTACGAGTTCATGCTGGCGGCCGCGCCCTTCGCCGACGACGAGACCGTCTGGGGCGGCGTGGTGCTGCTCTGGCCGATCTGGCACCCGCCCGGCCTCGACGACCGCGAGCGCGGGACGGTCGACGCCTACTGCCGCCGCTCGGCCCGCCTGCTGCGGCTCGCCGCCGACCAGGACCCGCCGCCGCCCCACCCCACCGAGCCGCGCCTCGTCCAGCCGGCGCGGCCCTCCCGGTCCGATCCCGCCGTCGGCGCCGCCGCGGTCGACTTCACGGAGCGGCTCCCGCTCGGCTGCTGCGCCCTCGACCTCGAAGGGCGGCTCACCTTCCTCAACACCGCGGGGGCCCGCCTGGTGAACGCGGGCGCCGCCGCGCTGCTCGGCCGCCGGCCGTGGGAGGTGCTCCTCTGGCTGAACGACCCGGCGTTCGTGGACCGCTACCGCGAGGCCGTCATCACCCGGCGGCCGACCTCCTTCACGGTCCTGCGGCGGCCCGCGAACCGGCTGAGGTTCGAGCTGTACCCGGACCCCACGGGCATCAGCGTCCACATCAGGCCCGTGGAGGGTCCCGCCGCCGAGCCGGACTCCCCGCCCGGCGAGCCCGTGGGCGCCACGGCGGTCCACCACCTCACCCACCTGGCGGCGGCCCTCGCCGAGGCCGCCGGGGTCCGCGAGGTCGTCGACCTGGTCGCGGACCAGATCGTGCCCGGCTTCGGGCCGCAGGGCCTCGTCCTGATGACGGCGGACGAGGGGCGGCTGCGGATCATCGGCCACCGCGGCTACGACCGCGCGTTCGTCGAGCGGTACGACGGCACGCCCCTGACGGCGGAGGTCGCCGACGCGCAGGTCCTCGCCACCGGCGTGCCGCTCTTCTTCGCGGACCCCGAGGAGCTGCTGCGGGCGCATCCGAACGCGCCGCGCTACGAGGGCCGCTTCGCGTGGGCGTTCCTGCCGCTGATCGCCTCCGGCCGTCCCGTGGGCTCGCTGATCCTGTCGTACGACCGGCCGCGCCCGTTCGCCGCGGCCGAGCGGGCCCTGCTCACCTCCGTGGCCGGGCTCATCGCGCAGGCGCTGGCCCGCGCCCGGCTGTACGACACGGAGCGCGCGCTCGCCCGCAGCCTCCAGACCAGCCTGCTGCCGCACCGGCTGACCCCGCCCCCGGGGGTCGCCGTGGCCGCCCGCTATCTGCCCGCGGGCCACGGCATGGACGTCGGCGGCGACTTCTACGACCTCGTGCGCACCTCGCCCACCACCGTCGTCGCCGTCATCGGCGACGTCCAGGGGCACGACACCACCGCCGCCGGCCTGATGGGGCAGGTGCGCGGGGCCGTGCACGCCCACGCGACCTTCGGGGCGTCCCCCGGCGACGTCCTCGCGCGCACCAACCGTCTCCTGAACGACCTGGACCCCGAGCGGTTCACCAGCTGCCTCGTGGCGGAGCTCGACCTCGCCCGCCACCGGATCCGGCTCGCGAGCGCGGGCCACCCCGCCGCGCTCCTGCGCGGCCCCGACGGCCGGGCCCGGCTCCTCGACGTACCGCCGGGGCTGCTCCTCGGGATCGCCGACGACGTCGCGTACGAGACGACGGAGGTGCCCTGGGAGCGCGGCGCCGTGCTCGCCCTGTACACCGACGGGCTCGTCGAGGCCCCCGGGGTGGACTTCGACACGGCGCTCGCCGGGCTCGTCGGCCGGCTCACCGGCTCTCCGGCCGAGGATCTGGACGTCCTGGCGGACGGCCTGATCAGCGAGGTGCGGGACCCCGCGCACCGTACCGACGACGTCGCCCTCCTCCTCGTACGCCGCGACGTCTGAGTCCTCGACCCGTCCTCAGGTGTGACCTGTATCACATTACCGGCGGTATCTGAAACACCGTGTCGCAGGTACATTGGCGCCCGGACCCAGCGCCGAATCCGCCGCCGCCCCTCGCGGCACGGCGCCCGGCAGGCAACAGGGAGACGGTCATGGAGCAGCGGCACGTCGACGTACTGATCATCGGCGCCGGTCTTTCGGGCATCGGCGTCGCCTGCCACCTCGGCGAGGGCAACCCCGGCACGACCTACACGATCCTGGAGCGGCGCGACGCGATCGGCGGAACCTGGGACCTCTTCCGCTACCCGGGCATCCGCTCCGACTCCGACATGTACACCTTCGGCTACGGCTTCCGTGCCTGGCACGGCACCAAGGTCCTCGCCGAGGGACCCGACATCCGGCGCTACATCCGCGAGACCGCCGACGAGCACGGCGTCACCGACCGCGTCCGCTTCGGCCGCAAGGTCGTCCGCGCGAGCTGGTCCACCGAGGACGGACGCTGGACCGTCGAGGCGCGCGACGAGAAGACCGGCACCCTCGACGTCCACACCTGCGACTTCCTCGTCAACGCCACCGGCTACTACGACTACGACCGGGGCCACCGCCCCCGCTTCCCCGGCGAGGAACGGTTCGGCGGCACCCTCGTCCACCCCCAGCACTGGCCCGAGGACCTCGACCACCGGGGCAAGCGCGTCGTCGTCATCGGCAGCGGCGCCACCGCCGTCACCCTCGTCCCCTCCCTGGCCGACGAGGCCGCCCACGTCACCATGCTCCAGCGCTCGCCCACGTACGTCATGGCACTGCCCCGCCACGACCCCCTCGGCGTCCTGCTCCGCCGGATCGGCGTCCCCGCCCCCCTGGTCCACCGCATCGGCAGGACCCGCAACATCGCCCTCCAGCGCGCCCTGTACACCCTGTGCCGCGCAGCCCCCGGCGTGATGCGCGCCGTGCTGCTCGCCGGGGTCCGCGCCCGGATCGGCAAGCACGTCGACATGCGCCACTTCACGCCCTCGTACCGCCCCTGGGACCAGCGGCTCTGCGTCGTGCCCGGCGGCGACCTCTTCAAGGCCCTCAGGAACGGCAGCGCCTCCGTCGTCACCGACCACGTCGAGACCTTCACCGAGACCGGCGTCGTCCTGCGCTCCGGCGAGGAACTCCCCGCCGACATCGTCGTCACCGCCACCGGACTCCGCGTCCAGATCGCCGGCGGCGCCGAGTTCCTCGTGGACGGCCGCCCCGTCGACACCCGCGAGCACGTCCTCTACAAGGGCGTCATGCTCGACGGCGTCCCCAACTTCGCCCTCGTCCTCGGCTACACCAACGCCTCCTGGACCCTCAAGGCCGACCTCGCCGCCGCGTACGTCAGCCGCCTCCTCACCCACATGGACCGGCACGGCTTCACCCACGTCACCCCCGTCGCCGACCCCGCCGACCGGTCCGCCGAGTCCGCCATGGGCGACTCCCTCACCTCCGGCTACATCGCGCGCGGCGACGCCGTCATGCCCCGCCAGGGCACCCGTGCCCCCTGGAAGATCGAGAACGACTACTACCGCGACCGCCGCGCCCTGCGCCGCGCCCCCGTCGAGGACCCCGCGCTCCGCTTCGGCCGCCGCACGGACCCCGCCACCGGGCACGACACCCGCCAGGACTCCGCCCCCGTCGCGTGACCGTCCCGCCCGCACGGCCCCCGACCAGCAGAGAGCGAGGACCCGTCATGACGAGCACCGGCCGGCAGACGTACGAGGAGACGCTCAGGACCCTCTCGGAAGGGTCGGTGCGCGTCCACTTCGACGCGTTCACCGACATCGACTGGGACCACCCGGACTTCGCGGTCGACCCCAAGGACCCCCGCTGGACCCTGCCCGAGGTCGACCCCCTCGGAGGCCACCCCTGGTACCGGGCGCAGAGCCCGGAACGCCGGGCCGAGATAGGACTCTGGCGGTACGCCACCATCACCAAGGTCGGCATGCAGTTCGAGAACGTGCTGATGCGCGGCGCGCTCGACTACCTGTTCTCGCTCCCCAACGGCACCCCCGAATTCCGTTACCTCACCCACGAGATCACGGAGGAGTCCCACCACACCCAGATGTTCCAGGAGTTCGTCAACCGCACGGGCGTCGACGTCCGCGGCGGACGCCTCTCCTTCCGCGTCGTCAGCCGGATCCTCCCGCTCTTCGGGTCCGTGCTCCCCGAGGCGTTCTTCGCCGGGGTGCTGGCCGGCGAGGAGCCCATCGACCACCTCCAGAAGGCGATCCTGCGAGCCGGGGACCAGGGCCACCCCCTGCTGCGCCGCATCATGCAGATCCACATCGCCGAGGAGGCCCGGCACATCTCCTTCGCCCACGAGTTCCTCCGCGAGAAGGTCCCCGGCCTCGGCGCGGTGCGCCGCGGCACCCTCTCCGTCGCGTTCCCCCTCGTCATGCGCCTCCTCGGCGACGTCATGATGATCCCCGACCGCAGGACCGCCGCCCGGATGGGCCTGCCGCGCCACGTCGTCAAGGACGTCTTCTGGCGCTCCGAGGAGGGTGCCAAGCTGCTCCGCGACGTCTACGCCGACGTACGGATGCTCGCCGAGGACATCGGCCTCATGAACCGCGTCTCCCGCCGCGTGTGGCGGGCCCTGCGCATCGACGGCCGCCCCTCCCGCTACCGGGGCCAGCCCGCCCCGCAGAACTCCTGACCGAGCGGAGAACCCCGCGATGCCCTACGTCGTCACCCGGTCGTGCTGCGCCGACGCCTCCTGCGTCCTCGCCTGCCCCGTCAACTGCATCCATCCCGCACCAGGCGAACCCGGCTTCGCCGAGGCGGAGATGCTGTACGTCGACCCCCGCACCTGCGTCGACTGCGGGGCCTGCGTGACGGCCTGCCCGGTGGACGCGCTCAAGCCGCACACCCGGCTCACCCCCGCCGAGCAGCCGTTCCTCGCCCTCAACGCCGCCTACTACGAGGACCACCCGCACGCCGACCGCGCCCCGCTCGCCGTCGTCCCGCGCCCCCGGCGGCTCACCCCCCGCGCCGCGGACCGGCCCGTGCGCGTCGCCGTCGTCGGCGCGGGACCGGCCGGCCTGTTCGCCGCCGACGAGCTGCTCGCCCACCCCGGCGTCGCCGTCACCGTCCACGACCGCCTCCCCACGCCGTACGGCCTGGCCCGCACCGGCGTGGCCCCCGACCACCAGGACACCCGCCGGGTCACCCGGCTCTTCCGCGCCATCGAGTCCCAGCCGGGGTTCTCCTACCGCCTCGACGTCGAGGTCGGCCGGGACCTCCACCACGAGGACCTGCTCCGCGAACACCACGCCGTCGTCTACGCGGTCGGCGCGGCGACCGACCGGCGGCTCGGCATCGACGGCGAGGAGCTGCCCGGCAGCGCCTCCGCCACCGACTTCGTCGCCTGGTACAACGGCCACCCCGACCACGACGCCGACACCCACGACCTCGGCTGCGAGCGCGCCGTCGTCATCGGCAACGGCAACGTGGCCCTGGACGTGGCCCGCGTCCTCACCGCCGACCCCGCCGCCCTCGCCCGGACCGACATCGCCGACGGGGCGCTCACCGCGCTGCGCGCGAGCCGGATCCGCGAGGTGGTGGTGCTCGGTCGGCGCGGCCCGGCCGAGGCCTCCTTCACGCTGCCCGAACTGCTCGCCCTGACCGCCCTCGACGGGGTGGACGTCCTCGTCGAGGGCGGCCCCGGCGGCGTCCCCGAGGCCGCCTCGCCCAAGACGGCGCTGCTCGCCGAACTCGCCGCCCGCACCCCGGTCCCGGGGCGCCGCCGCATCGTCCTGCGCTTCCGGACCGCCCCGGTCCGCGTCCTCGGCGCGGACCGGGCGACGGGCGTGGAGGTGACCCGTACGGACCTGCGCGCCGCCGCCGACGGCTCCGTACGGGCCGTGCCGACGGGTCCCACCGAGACGCTGGCCGCCGGGCTCGTCCTGCGCGCGGTGGGCTACCGCGCACGCCCCGTCCCCGGGCTGCCCTTCGACGAGGCGACCGGGACCGTCCCGCACGAGCGGGGCCGCGTGACGCCCGGGGTGTACGTCGCCGGATGGATCAAGCGCGGCCCGACCGGCTTCATCGGCACCAACAGGACCTGCGCGCGGGAGACGGTCGCCTCGCTCCTCGACGACCTCGAAGCCGGGCTCCTGACCGAGCCGCCGGGGCCCGCGGCCGCCGCCCCTCCCGCCGCCGTCGGCCTGGACGGCTGGCGGGCCGTCGACCGCGCGGAGCGGGCGGCGGGCGCCGCCCGGGGCAGGCCCCGGGTCAGGCTCACCGACCGGGAGGCGCTGCGCGCGGCCGCCGCCGCGGAGCCGGTGGCCGGGCGGCGCCGACGCCCCTCCTGAGCCGCCGCGTGCGCACGTATGCTGCGGGAATGGCGGAGACGACGAAGGGGACGGGGAACGGGGCGGCGACCGGCCGGACGGGGACCGCGGCGACGACCGGCCTGCCCGGGGCGACGGGTGTCACGGCGACCGGGCGGGCCGGCGGGGCCCCGGCCGCTGCCACCGGCCGGGCCGCGGTCGACGCCGACGGGCGCTCCACCCGGTGGAACGCCCACAAGGCCCGACGGCAGAGCGAGTTGATCGACGCGGCCGTGGCCGCGATCGAGGACGAGGGCCCCGGCGTCGGCGTCAAGCAGATCGCCGACCGCCTCGGGCTGCCGCGCTCGGTGGTCTACCGCCACTTCAAGGACCGCGCGGACCTCGACGAGCTCATCCGCCGCCGCATCGTCGACTCCCTCATGGCGGACCTCGCGCCGACCCTGGAGCCCGACGGCACGGTGATCGAGGCGATCCGGCGCTCCGTCGACGCCTACCTCGACTGGATCGGCCGCCACCCCCGCCTGCACGCCTTCCTCGGCACGGGCGCGGCCGCGCCGGGTGACGGCGGCGGAGTCGTCGCGGGCACGAAGGCGGCGATCGCCGTCCGCGTCGGCGAGACGTTCTCGACGGTCCTGAAGGCCCTCGGCGCGGACGCCGTCCCCGCGCCCGCCATCGCCGTCGGCATCGTCGGCTTCGTCGACGCCACGGTCAACCACTGGCTCGCCGACCGGCACCCGGACCTCGCGCCGGGCCTGACGCCGGCCCTGACGGGGGAGCGGCTCGCCGACCTGCTGACCTGCTCGATCTGGTCGATCCTGGACGGCAACCTCCGGGCGCTCGGCATCGTCCTCTCCCCGGACCGGCCGATGTCCGAACTGCTCTGATCGGCCTCGTCGGCCTCGTCGGCCTCGTCGGTCTGATCGGCCTGATCGGCCTAGGCGCGGCCCGCCGCCTTCTGGGTCCTGCGGGACAGCGAGTCGACGACCACCGCGGCGAGCAGAACCGAACCCGTGATCATGAACTGGACGGCGTTGCTGACGCCCATGATGTTCATGCCGGACTGGATGGAACCGATCACCAGGGCGCCGAGCAGGGCGGACCAGACCGAGCCGCGCCCGCCGAACAGGCTCGTCCCGCCGATGACCGCCGCCGCGATCACGTTCATCAGGAGGTTGCCGCCGCCGGAGGTCTGGCTCGCCGACTGGATCTGCCCGGCGAGGAAGATCCCGCCGATCGCCGCCATGGTCCCGGCGATCGAGAACACCGTCATCCGCACGAACGGCACGCTGATGCCGGCCCGGCGCGCGCCCTCGATGTTGCCGCCCACCGCGAAGATCCGCCGTCCGTACGTGGTGCGCCGCAGCACGAAGTCGAGGACGACGAGCAGCACCAGGAAGATCAGCAGCGCGAGCGGCAGCCCCTGGTACTGGTTGAGGATGTACGCGGTGGCGAACGCGAGGGCCGCGAGCACCACCGTACGCAGCACGATCTCGGTGATCGGCCGGTACGGCACCCGGGCCGCCCGGCGCCTCCTCGCGTCGAGGAGCGAGGCGGCCAGGAAGAGCCCGACGCCGACGGCCGCCGCGGCGTAGGCGGCGGCCGGGCTGCGGAAGATCGTCGAGTACAGCTCGGAGACGACGCTCTCACTGGGGATGTTCACCGTGCCGCTGGTGCCGAGGACCTGGAGCATCAGCCCGTTCCAGGCGAGGTTGCCCGCCAGCGTGACGACGAACGCCGGCACCCCGACCTTGGCGAAGAAGAACCCGTGGATCAGCCCGACGACCGCCCCGCCGGCGATGGCGACGAGCAGCGCCAGCCATTCGTTCATGCCGTTGAGGACGTTGAGCACGGCGAAGATCGCCGCGCACAGACCGCTGACCGAGCCGACGGACAGGTCGATCTCTCCGAGCAGCAGCACGAACACGATCCCGACGGCGATCATGCCGGTGCCGACGATCTGCTGACTGAGGTCGGAGAGGTTCTGCGCCGACAGGAACGCGCTGTTCAGGCTCCCGAAGACCGTCCAGATGACGATGACGGCGAGGACGACGGGCAGTGAGCCCAGCTCGCCGCTGCGCAGCTTGCGGCGGAACTCGCCCACGTACCCCTTGAACCCCTCCTCGCGGACGAGGAGCCTGCTGTCGACGGCGGGTACGGCGCCGGGCGCCGGGTCCTGCGCGGCGGTCACCCTCGCCGGTCCGCCGCCGTCGGGCCCCCGGGGGGCGCGGCCGCCGCCTCGGTCACCGCTCATCGCTCATCCCCTCCTCCTCTTCCCGCTTGCGGGCCTGGCGCCGGGTGACGGCGCTGTCGGTGGCCCCGGTGATGGCGGAGATGATCTCCTCGGTGGTGGTCGAGCGCTTGTCGAAGAAGCCGTTGTTCCGGCCGAGGCGCATGACGGCGATCCGGTCGGCCACCGCCATCACGTCCACCATGTTGTGGCTGATCAGGATGGTCCCGAGGCCGCGCTCACGGAGCCGCTCGACCAGGTCGAGGACCTGGGCGGTCTGCTCCACCCCCAGCGCGGCGGTCGGCTCGTCGAGGATCACCACCTTCGGCGCGCCGATCAGCGACCGGGCGATGGCCACCGTCTGGCGCTGCCCGCCGGAGAGCGAGGCCACCGGGATGCGGACGCTCGGTATCCGGATGGACAGGGTGTCGAGCAGTTCCCGGGCGCGCTGGTCCATCCGGACCTCGTCGAGCACCCCGAACCGGCGCAGCTCGCGCCCGAGGAAGAGGTTGCCGACGACGTCGAGGTTGTCGCAGAGCGCGAGGTCCTGGTAGACGGTGGCGATCCCGAGGTTCTGGGCGTCGTGCGGCCGGTGGATGGAGACCGGACGGCCCTCCCACTCGATCACGCCCTCGTCGGGCGGGTTGACCCCCGCGATCGCCTTCACCGCGGTGGACTTGCCCGCACCGTTGTCGCCGACGAGGGCGACCACCTCACCGGCGTGGACGTCCAGGTCGAAGCCCTTGAGGGCCTGCACCGCACCGAACCGCTTGGAGACCCCCCGCAGACTGAGCACAGGTGATTCCGGCAACGCCAACCGCCTCCTCGGCCGCTCCGCCCGCGCGGACCGTTCCTGCGCGAGCTGCCGGAGACCGGGAACCGCCCGCCGGGCGGCTCCCGGAGGACCGGCTACTGGAGTCCGGCCTCCTTGCAGGCCGACGCGTACGTCGGGGTGCAGATCTCCTGGACCGTGTAGAGCCCGTCCTTGACGACCGTGTCCTTGATGTTGTCCTTGTCGACCACGACCGGGGTCAGCAGGCGGGCCGGGACCTTGTCGCCGCTGCCGCTGGTGACGGTGGTGGGGACGAGGTCCTTCGGGAGCGCCTTGCCCTCGGCGAGGTTCACGGCCATCGTCGCGGCGATGTCGGCCTCCGGCTTGTACGGCTTCTCCACCGTGATCGTCTGGGTGCCGAGCAGGATCCGCTGGATCGCGTCGAGCTGGGCGTCCTGGCCGGTCAGCGGCACGTTGATGCCGGCGGCCTTGAGGGCGGTGGCGATGCCGGCGGCCAGACCGTCGTTGGCCGAGTAGACGCCGACGATCCGGTCCTTGCCCAGGGCGCTGATCGCGCCGGACATCTGCTGGTTGGCGTTGTTCGGGTCCCAGTTCGGCGTGTCGTACTCCTTGCCGATCTTGACCTTGCCGTCGAGGACCGAGTGCGCTCCCGCCTTGAACTCGGCCGCGTTCGGGTCGGTCGGCGACCCGTTGTGCATCACGATCTCGCCGCTGCCGGCCTTGTCGCCGAGCGCGTCGAGGAGCGCCTTGCCCTGCAACTCGCCGACCTTGCGGTTGTCGTACGAGACGTAGGAGTCGACGGGGCCCTGCGCCAGGCGGTCGTACGCGACGACCTTGACGCCCGCGTCATGGGCCTTCTGCACCGAGGACTGGATCGACTTGGCGTCCACCGCGTCCAGGATCAGCACCTTGTTGCCCTTGGCGAGCGCGGTGTTGACCTGCTGCTGCTGGGTGGTCGCGCTCTCCGCGGCGTTGTAGTAGTCGATCTGCGCGTCCGGGGCCAGCTCCTTGATCTTGGCCTCGATGTACGGGCGGTCGAACTTCTCGTACCGCGTGGTCTTGCTCTCGGGCAGCAGCAGTCCGATCTTGACGTCGCCCTGCGCCGCGGCGTCCGCTCCCGGCTGCGCCGCGCCGCTGGTGGCGACCGCGCCCAGGGACAGGGCGGCGACACCGGCCAGGGCTGTGGCCGCTCGCAATGTACGGCTCATGGGAGGCTCCTTCCGCACGCCTCCTTCCCCTCACCGCGAGAGCGCGGGAACGAGGATGCATGTTCGCCTATATATCGACATTAGCCGCAACCCGGGGACCGGCAAGCGGGTGAACCGCCGCCCGCGGGGTCCGGGACCTTCGAGGCCGGGACCGGGGCCTTCGAGACCGGGACCGGGGCCGGTGCCGGGCGCGCACGGCGCACGGGGTCACCGCGCGCAGGTCACGGCCGGGGGGCAGGGGCGGTGAGTCCGAGGCTGCCGGGCACCGCCCGGAAGGTCCGCTCGACGTGCTCGACGAGCGCGGGCAGGGCGCGCTCGCCGGGGGAGCGGATCCAGGCGCGTGCGGCGATGCTCCATCCCGTGGTGGTGAGTTCCGCGAGGACCTGGGCCCCGAGGTCGTCGGACGGCAGCCCCAGTTTGGCGGCCAGCCGCTCGCGGATCCGCTGCTGGACCTCGGCGCGATGGCGGGCGGTGTACGCCATGAGGGCCGCCTCGCCGCTGATGATCCGGCGCGTGGCGACATAGCGCTCCGCCCACTCGGCGCCGAGTGCCGTGACGGCCCCGCCCATCAGCGCGCCGAGTTCGGCGAAGACCGGCCCGGACAGGGCCCGTTCGTCCAGGGCGGCGATGTAGGTCGACCACAGTTCGACCTCGGCCTCGATCCCCGCGGCCTCCTTGGCGGGGAAGGTGCGGAAGAAGGTGCTCTTGGAGACCTCGACCGAGTCGACCAGCTCCTCCACGGTGACCGCGTCGAAGCCGCGCTCGCCGAAAAGGCGCAGGGCGGCGGCGGCCAGCGCCCTCCGGGTGTGCAGCTTCTTGCGCTCGCGCAGGGGGAGGGAGCGGGCGTCGGGCGGGGTGGGGCTCGGCATGGCAGCACCCTATCCGAACCGGCTCCAAGGCCCGATAGTGAACAAGTGTCATTCGGGCCTTGCTTGCAATTGATACTGAGTGCCAAAATGGCCTCGGTCGCACAATGTCGCCCCTCTCCCAGGAGTCACCATGTCCGCATCCGCATCCGCTTCCGCACCTGTCTCCGCATCCGCGCCCGTGTCCGCATCCGCATCCGCATCCGCACCCGCGCCCGTGTCCGCACCCGCGCCCTTCAACAGCCAGGTCCTCGGCCGCGCCCACTACGCCGCCCGCGCCGTCCTCGAACGCGAGCTGGAGCGCCGGGGCATGACCTTCCATCAGTCGCTCGCACTGAACGTCGTCGCCGCCGCCGGCGGTTCGATCGACCGCGCCGAACTGGCCGACCGGCTCGGCGCATCGGCGAAGATCGACGCGGCCACGGTGGACGCCACCGTCGCCGCACTCGCCGCGGCCGGACTCCTCCGGGCGGCGCCCGACGCCCCTGACCGGCTCGTCACCACGGACGCCGGCCGGGCCGAGCAGCACGCGATCGCCGCCTGGACCGCCCCCGTCGCCGCGCGCCTGTACGGCGGCATCCCGACCGAGGACATGGCCGTGGCGGGCCGCGTCCTGGCGCTCGTGACCGAGCGCGCCAACGCCGAACTGGCCGCCTCTGCCGCCGGGGTTGCCGGGTCCGCCGCCGGGGCTCCCACCGGGGCTTCCGGGGCGTGAACCGCCGGCTCACCCGTTCGGCTCAGGCCCGATCGTGCCGTCCCGCGCTCCGACGGAGGGTGGGGAGCAGGCAGCGCAGTGGAGCCAGGCCGCACAGGCGAGCGAGCACAGGCAGGTACGCATGTCCCGAACCGGTCCTCCCCTGTTCACCGTGGACGGGCGCGGCTCGATCACGACCTGGAGCGCCCGCGCCGCCGACCTGTTCGGCCGCCCCGAGGCCGAGGCCGTCGGGTGCGGCGTGCTCGACCTCGTCACCGGTCCGGTCGGCCACCCGGCCCCCTCCGGGCGGAGCTGGCGGGCCGCCCGCATCCCGGGCGGCACCGGCGAACCGCGCTGGGCCGTGTGGGAGGAAGGGCCGGACGACGGCGGCCGCCTCGACGAGGCCGTGCTCGCCGCCGTCTTCGACCAGGCCGACGTGGGCGTCCACGTCCTCGACACCGACCTGCGGGTCCTGCGCGTCAACCACGCCGCCATCGGCATGCGCGGCGTCCCCGAGGAGTGCGTCGTCGGGAAGACGGCGGCCGAGGCGTACGAGCCCACCGGCATCACCCTCGACGAACTCGGGCTCCGCGCGGTCCTCGCCACCGGGCGGCCGATGCGCGACCGGCTCGTCCGGGGCAGACCGCGCGCCGACCCCGACAGGGAACGGACCTACTCCGTCTCCGTCTACCGCCTCCAGGACGACGCGGGAGAGCCGCTCGGCCTCGTCGCCACCGCCGTGGACGTCACCGACCGCGAACGCGCCGAGGAACGACTCCACCTGCTGCACGAGGCCCGCGAGCGGATCGGCCGCACCCTCGACGTCGAGCACACCGCCCGCGAGTTCGTCGAGGTCGCCGTCCCCGCCTTCGCCGACTCCGTCCTGGTGGCCCTCACCGACTCCCTCCTCCAGGGCAGCGCGCCCCGCCCCCGGCCCGACGGGGAACCGCTGCTCCTGCGGTGCACGGTCACCGGATGCGAGGACACGGACCTGCTGCCCCCGGTCGGATCCGTGCTGCTCCCCGGCCTGTTCGGCGACCCGGTACCCGCCCGCCCCGTCCTCCTCGAAGGCGGCTGCGGACCGAGCGGCCCCGAGGACGACGTCCGCCTGGTGGCGCCGCTCCGGACCCACGGGCAACTCCTCGGCGCGGTCGTGTTCCGGCGCGCCCCCGGCTCCGAACCCTTCACCCCCGAGGACCTCGACCTCGCCGAAGGACTCACGGCGCGGACCGCGACCTGCCTGGAGAACGCGCTCCGCTACAGCCGCGAGCACATCGTCATGACGGCCCTGCAGAGCCACCCGCCCGGACCGGAACGCGAGACGCAGCGGGCCGCCGAGATCGTCCAGCGCCACCACTCCGGCGGCAGCGGCGCGGGCTCCTGGTTCGACTCCATCCCCCTGCCCGGTGCCCGCGTCGCCCTCGTCGTCGGGCGCGTCGAGCACCCCGGCCTGAGCGCCGTGGCCACCATGAGCAGGCTGCGCACCGCCGTGCACAGCCTGACCACGCTCGACCTCGACCCGCACGAACTCCTCGCGCGGCTCCACTCCGTCACGCTCCGCCTCGCCCGCGAACAGGGCGAGGAACAGGGCCTCGACGAACCGACCGCCAGCTGCACCTTCGCGGTGTACGACCCGGGCAACGGCCGCCTCGACCTCGCCCGCGCCGGCACCTCCCTCTGCGCGGTCGCGCTCGCCGACGGCTCCCTGGAACCGGCCCTGCTCGACGAGGGAGCCCTGCTCGGCGGCGAGGGACCGCCCTTCGCCAGCGGCGCCGTCACCCTCCCCGAGGGCTCCACGATCTGCCTCGCCTCCTCCGGTGAGGACGAGGCCACCGTGCCGACCGCCGGCCTCGCCGCCGCCCTTGAACGGCCCTCACGCGACCTGAACCGGATGGCCGACGACCTCCAGCGCCTCCTCGCCCCCGACCGCGTCCTCCTCCTCGCCCGCACCCGCCGCCTCCCGGCGAGCGACGTCGCCCGGTGGGACGTCCCCCGCGACCTGGCCGCCGTCGCCCCGGCGCGCCGCCGCGCCGCCGAACGCGTCGCCGCATGGGCGCTGCCCCTCGACCCGTACACGGTGGAACTGGTCGTCAGCGAACTCGTCACCAACGCCGTCCGCTACGGCGCCGAACCCCTCACCCTCCGGCTCCTGCGCGGCACGACGACCCTCACGGCCGAGGTCCACGACCGGGCCTCCAGCGCCCCCTACCTCCGCCACGCCAAGGCGGCGGACGAAGGCGGCCGCGGCCTGCACATCTGCGCGACCCTCGCCGAGAACTGGGGCGTCCGCCACACGGAGGACGGCAAGACGGTCTGGGTGGAACTCGCCCTCTGACCCCCCCGTGGGCGCCGCGCGCCCGTCGGAACAGGTGCTTATTACCAAAGTCGGGTCAAGGAGGAGAAGTCGGAAAGATCAATGGCTTGCTCAAGGGCCCAGCTCGCCTTCGCGGCAATCATTCCCGGAGGCTCCTCGGATCGGCGTGAAGCAATAATGATGGTATCCAGAAGTGCACCGAGGAGCACTTCGGCCGATGGCAGCAGGATCCCGAATCCGTAGGGCTCCAACTCTCCGGCATGAACGATGGAGTTTCTGGCTGCGTAGAGACGAGACAGGGCAATCATGAAACTGTTTCTTACGGATCTGACCTCGTTCGGGTCGTTGATAAGTTTTGTTACCCGTTCGACGGCGAGCTGACCGAGTGCGTTCGTGATTGCAAGGCTTCCTCCTTTCCGCAGATGGTGCTCAATCTCCCTGACTCGGGCATCGGCGGAAAGATTCTTCAGGTTTTCCGCCAGGGCATCCCGGCTGGAACGGGAGTGGCTGGTGGCAAGGCCATTGAGCTCGTCGAAGATGAAGCGACATGCCAGAATATCTGCAGCTCGCTCAGCTACTACTGCAAGCTGTCCTCCCTTCCGGCGAGCAGGGTCTCCACGGCTGCCCATGAGCTAATACAAGTGCTGCGATCCAGGCCAGAGTGAAAATCGCTCAGCAGGTCGATCGCAGCTTCGATTTGGTTGGGCAGCGCGTCAAATAGTTCCTTCCCGCCGTCTTCATCTAGGGACGGGATGCGAAATGACCTTGCGCGTTCGCTGGGAAGATTCGCCGAAAATGCACCCGGGCTCACCCATGCCGTGCCGTGATGCACGATCCTGCGTTTGTTGCTTGCAAGATCTGCCCGCGTTTCGATCTGAGCCATGCGCTTCTGGGAAATTTCGAGCACGGTGTATTTGTCTATGGCGTTGACCGTCAACTCAAAGCCGCCCACATGGGCGGGCATTTCACGCGAAGGGAAGAGCTCGGTGAAGCGCTGCGAGAAGTCGCTGCGTGATAGCCAGGGCTTTCCGCTTCGACTACTCATGCGGGCAGATTTGGCCAGGGGTATCAAGACGGTCCAGGGGCTTTCATCCTGGCTCAGCCGACTGGCCTCTTCCATGATGTGAGCCATTGAGCTGGAGCCCTGGTTCCGACTCAGCTCGTAGCTGAACTTATTGACGATCCACGATTCAGAGAACCCCAGCATCTGCAGATGTGAGCCAATGAGCTGAGCCGAAGTGTCAATGTTCAGGGAAAATTGACCAGCGGGTTTCGTTTCGTCGGAATTTTGGATCGCGTCGATCCAGAGGCCCATGTAGTCGGCGTCAAGCGTGTTAACCTCATGGAGCAGAAGATTAAACGAATAGCTGCCCTTTTGGAACCTGTCCAGGTTATTCTTCTTGGGGAGGGTCTTGAGCACTGCCCCTCGCCTTTTGCCGACGAGGCACGGGTCCTGCAGGATTATGGAATTTGCCGCTGCGAGAGCGACCTCCTGGGCGCGGGCAGACGCTCTGGGGTCGGCAAGCGCCAGGAGTTCGCGCAGTTGGCCGATCGTTCCGTATCTCCATGATCGCCTGGACCACGGAGAGTCGGGTCCCCTGAAAAGTTCCTTGATTCGCAAAGCCAGCACATGGCCCGCGCTTCCGTCAACAAACATTCCTTCATTGCATCACACAAACGGCGTGCGTGTAGGGATGTTTTGATTTCCGAGCAGCCGGTTTTCCGTTGGATCGTGCAAGCGAGCAGACAGCAAAGGGCGGGGAGCTCGAACTCCTCGCCCTTGCCATGGTCTGGCTGGCAGGACTCGAACCTGCGCTCTCCCCCTTGTTGAAGGGTGCTCTAGCCGCTGAGCTACAACCGCATCCACGGTACCAGCACGGCTGCGTCTGCTACGGCTCACGTTGACTGGCGAAGTCGGCTTCAGAGTTGAGCGGTCATCACTCCGATCCCGGGATCTCACGGACCCGGCCTGCGCGGCCAAGACGGCACTTCGCCGCCTCGCCCTGCACTACCAGGCGGCCTGAACGCGGCGGGCTTTCCACGACGTCGGCACGTCCGAGGGAACGCGTTCCACGACTGCGCGACCAGGCCACCGTTCTGAACCCGCAGGATCTCCAGCAACGAGGCCTGCAGGCGGACACCGAGCCGGCGCTCGGCGTCCTGGAGGACCGCATCGGTCAGCGGGGGCTGCACCCCGTGCAGGCCCTCGCCCCAGAACGTCGTCTTCACCACATCGAACCGAGCACAGATGCATCCTATGAACTTCAACGCCCCTCGGAGCAGCGGCTCCCCACCCCCCTCGGCAACCGAAACCGCCCCCCGGTACGTCCTGGTCACCGATCACGGCGCACCGGGGCGGACAGCGGGAGGACATGGTGGACAGGCCACGCGGACGGACGGGCAGGCCCGGACGGACGGTTCGGGTTGTCGGCGCGCTCGGCTGCGTCGTCGCCGGACTCCTCGCCTTTCCCCGGCTCGTTCCCAACAGCCCCGGCCGGCTGGGCAGCCTCCTGGAGAACTTCCTGCCCTGGCTGGGTGCGGCGGTGCTGCTGCTCGCCGCTCTCGCCCTCCTGCTCCTGCGTCGCCGCGCGGCCCCCGCCCTCGCGGTCCTACTGCTCCCCGCGGCCGTCTGGAGTCACGCGTACGGCGTGCTCCTCCTGCCGGCGGAGCCGCCCGGCGCCCGCGGCCTCCTCGTCGTGCAGCACAACGTCAGCGACGACAACGCCGACCCCACCGGCACCGCCCGGGCCCTGGCCGCCGCGAACCCCGATCTCATCGCGCTCCAGGAGCTGGTCGACCCGGCGCTGGGCTCCTACGAGGCGGCCCTCGCGCCCGCGTACCCGTATCACGTCGTCCACGGCACCGTCGGCCTCTGGTCCCGCCACCCCCTCACGGGCGGCGTGCCCCTGGACATCAAACCCCGCGACGTCACGGAGCCGTGGAACCGCGCCCTGCGGGCCGTTGCGCACACCCCGCACGGAGACGTCGCCGCATACGTCGCCCACCTCCCGTCCGTACGGCTCGGGGCGGGTGGTCTCGCCTCCGCCCGCCGCGACGAGAGCGCCGCCCTCCTCGGCCGGGCGCTGGCCGCCGAGCGGGCGGACCGGGTCCTCCTCGTCGGAGACCTCAACGGAACCGTCGACGACCGCGGCCTCGCCCCGCTGACGTCCCGGCTGGGCGCCCCGGAGCGCGGCTTCGCGTTCAGCTACCCGGCGGCGGCTCCGCTGGCCCGCATCGACCACGTCCTCGTACGCGGGGCCGCGGTGCCCTCGATCCGTACCCTCCCCGCCACGGGAAGCGACCACCTCCCCGTCGCCGCGCGGATCACCCTGCCCTGACGGGCCCTGGGCTGCGCCCGCGCGGGGCACGACGAGGGGCGCCCGG
>NZ_JBSFSA010000060.1:0-32958 GCF_053589515.1 Streptomyces sp. NPDC003327
CAAACAAAAAAAAACAAACAAAATATAAACGGGGGGGGGGGCGCCCCAACAACAAAAACACCCCCCCCCGCCCCGGGGGGCGCCCCCCCCCCCCCCCTCCTCTCGTCGTCGCGACGGGGCGTCCGTCCGACGGTTCGGCTACAGGCCGACTTCCTTCATCAGCATGCCGACCTCGGTGTTGGACAGGCGGCGCAGCCAGCCCGACTTCTGGTCGCCCAGGGTGATCGGGCCGAAGGCGGTGCGGACCAGCTTCTCCACCGGGAAGCCCGCCTCGGCGAGCATGCGGCGCACGATGTGCTTGCGGCCCTCGTGCAGCACGACCTCGACCAGGTAGTTCTTGCCGGTCTGCTCGACCACGCGGAAGTGGTCCGCGCGGACGTAGCCGTCCTCCAGCTGGATGCCCTCCTTCAGCCGCTTGCCGACCTCGCGGGGCAGCGGGCCGGTGATGGCGGCCAGGTAGGTCTTCTTCACGCCGTACTTGGGGTGCGTGAGGCGGTGGGCCAGCTCGCCGTGGTTGGTGAGCAGGATGATGCCCTCGGTCTCCGTGTCGAGCCGGCCGACGTGGAACAGCCGGGTCTCGCGGTTGGTGACGTAGTCGCCGAGGCACTGGCGGCCGTCCGGGTCCTCCATGGTGGAGACGACGCCGGCCGGCTTGTTCAGGGCGAAGAACTGGTACGACTGCGTGGCGACCGTCAGGCCGTCGACGCGGATCTCGTCCTTCTCCGGGTCGACCCGGAGGCCCTGCTCGACGACGATGCTGCCGTTGACCTCGACGCGGGACTGCTCGATGAGCTCCTCGCAGGCGCGGCGCGAGCCGTAGCCGGCCCGGGCCAGGACCTTCTGCAGCCGCTCGCCCTCCTGCTCGGCGCCCGGGAAGGTCTTCGGGGTCTTGATCTCGGGCTTGTTCGCGTACCGCTCCCGGTTGCGCTCCTCGGCGCGGGCGTCGTACTCGCGCGAGCGCGCCGGGGCCGTGCGGCCGCCGCCCCGCTTCGGGGACTGCTTGGGACCGCCCTTGGCACCGCCGCGGGCGGCGTCGCCGCGACCGCGCTTGGAGCCGCCGTCGGCGGGACGGCCCGCGAGGCCGTCGACGTCGTAGCTCCGCTCCTCGGGGCGGGGGCGGCGCGGGCGGCCGGCGCTCTGGCCCCGCTCGTCGCGGCCGTTCCCCGCACCCCTGTAGTTGCCGCGGCCGCCGCTCTTGGCACCACGGCTCCCGCCGTTGTTTCCGCTGTTCCTGCCGCTGCTGCTTCGCATCACACTTCCGTCGTCTCGTCTGCGGGGTCGTCTTCGTCCGGGTCGAACGACGGAACGCCTTCCAGGGAGTCCGGCTCGACCGCTTCCGCCTCGGGCAGGAAGGGCGCGAGCTCCGGAAGTTCGTCCAGGCCGCGCAGGCCCATCCGCTCCAGGAAGTAGTTCGTCGTCCTGTACAGGATCGCACCTGTTTCGGGTTCCGCGCCCGCCTCCTCCACGAGACCCCGCTGGAGGAGGGTGCGCATCACGCCGTCGCAGTTCACCCCGCGCACGGCGGAGACCCGGGAACGGCTGACCGGCTGGCGGTACGCGACGACCGCGAGGGTCTCCAGGGCCGCCTGGGTGAGCCGCGCCTGCTGGCCGTCGAGCACGAAGGCCTCGACGGCCGGGGCGTGGGCGGCGCGCGTGTAGTAGCGCCAGCCGCCCGCGACCCGCCGCAGCTCGAAGCCCCGGCCCTCGGCGGTGTACTCGTCGGCCAGCTCGTGCAGGGCGTCGGCGACCTCGCGCGGGGTGCGGTCCAGGACCTTGGCGAGGTGCTGTTCGGTGGCGGGCTCGTCGACGACCATGAGGACGGCTTCGAGGGATGGCTTGAGATCGCTCATGCCGGCTGGTCCTCCTGGTCGAACTCTTCCGTGACGCGGGTCTCGCCGTCCCCGCCGGTCCAGGAGACGGTGAGGTCTCCGAGGGCGGTCTCCTGGACGAGGGCGACCGCCTTCTCCCGGTACAGCTCCAGGAGGGCGAGGAAGCGGGCGACGACGGTGAGGGTGTCGCCGGCGTCCTCGGCCAGCTCCCGGAAGCTCGCCGTCCCGCGCTCGCGCAGCAGGGCGACGACGAGGGCGGCCTGCTCGCGGACGCTGACGAGCGGGGCGTGGATGTGGTCGACGTACACCTGCGGCTCGGGCTTCGGCCGCATGGCCTTGACGGCCAGCTTCGCGAAGCCCTCGGCGCCGATGGAGATGACGACCTCGGGCAGCAGCTCGGCGTGCTGGGGCTCCAGGCCGACCGTCCGGGGGTGGCGGCGCCCCTCCGTCTTCCACCGCTCGCCGAAGATCTCGGCGATCCGCTTGTACGCGCGGTACTGGAGGAGCCGCGCGAACAGCAGGTCGCGCGCCTCCAGGAGCGCGAGGTCGGCCTCGTCCTCGACCTCGGCGGCGGGCAGCAGCCGGGCGGCCTTGAGGTCGAGCAGCGTGGCGGCGACGACGAGGAACTCGGTGGTCTGGTCGAGGTCGCCGTCGGGCCCGAGGGCCCGGATGTGCGCCATGAACTCGTCGGTGACCCGGGAGAGCGCGACCTCCGTGACGTCGAGCCGGTGCCGGCTGATGAGCTGGAGCAGCAGATCGAACGGCCCCTCGAAGTTCGCGAGCCGTACGGTGAACCTGCCGTCCCCGCCGCTGGAACCGCCCTCGCCCTCCGCCGCGGGAGCGGGCTGCGGCGCGGGAGCGGGGCCTGGCGCCACCGCAGCGGGTTCCGGTGCCGGGGTGGCCGTCGGCGCGCCCCCGCCGCGGCCGAGGAGGCGGCGGCGGGACGGGCGGGACGTTTCGGCAGGGGGTTCGTGCATGGGGGCGGTCCAGGGAGAACAGGGGTGCGACAGCCCGCAGGCTACCGTCAGCGGCCGCGCAGGCGGCGGACGAGGATGCTCGCGTCGCCCCGCGACTCCAGGTCCGCCAGGACCACCGCGACCGCCTCGCGGACGATCCGCCCCCGGTCGACGGCGAGGCCGTGCTCGCCCCTGAGCACGAGCCGGGCGTGCTCCAGGTCCATCAGCTCCTCGGCGGAGACGTAGACCGTGATCTTCTCGTCGTGCCGCTCGCGGCCGCTGGGCCGCCGGCTCGCGGTGCGAGCGCGCCGCCTGGCCGCCGCCGGAGCGGGGGCCGCCGCGGCGGCGGGAGCGGGGGCCTCCGGCTCCGGCGCCACGCGGGCGCGCGGCTCGGACGCCTCGGAACCGGCCGCCGCGTGCTCCGCGGAGCCCTGGCCCGCCCCGGTCCCGGAACCCTCGGCACCCGCCGCGGTGTCGCTCTCGCCCGCCGGAGCGGGCACGGTCCGGCGGGGCGCGGACGCCTGGAGCGCCATCCCCCCGGTCGTACGGAAGAGTTCGTCGGCTCCGGGCAGACTCACTCGGCGTGACACCGGGCGAGCACCTCCCTGGCGAGCTGGCGGTAGGCGGCGGCGCCCACGGAGTTGGAGGCGTAGGTGGTGATGGGCTCGCCGGCGACGGTGGTCTCCGGGAAGCGGACGGTCCGGCCGATGACCGTGTGGTACACGTGGTCGTCGAAGGCCTCGACGACGCGCGCGAGGACCTCGCGGCTGTGCACGGTCCGGGAGTCGTACATCGTGGCGAGGATGCCGTCGAGCTCCAGCTCGGGGTTGAGCCGCTCCTGGACCTTCTCGATGGTCTCGGTCAGCAGGGCCACACCGCGCAGCGCGAAGAACTCGCACTCCAGCGGGACGATGACCTTGTGGGCCGCCGTCAGGGCGTTGACGGTCAGCAGGCCGAGCGAGGGCTGACAGTCGATCACGATGTAGTCGTAGTCGTTCATCAGCGGCTTCAGGGCGCGCTGCAGCGTCGACTCGCGCGCGACCTCGGAGACCAGCTGGACCTCGGCGGCCGAGAGGTCGATGTTGCTCGGCAGCAGGTCCATGTTGGGCACGGCGGTCTTGAGGAGGACCTCGTCGGCCGACATGCCCCGCTCCATGAGCAGGTTGTAGACGGTGAGGTCGAGCTCCATCGGGTTCACGCCGAGTCCGACCGACAGGGCTCCCTGCGGGTCGAAGTCGACGAGCAGCACCCGTCGTCCGTACTCGGCGAGCGCGGCGCCCAGGTTGATGGTCGACGTGGTCTTGCCGACGCCGCCCTTCTGGTTGCACATCGCGATGATCTTCGCGGGTCCGTGGTCCGTCAGCGGGCCCGGGATCGGGAAGTACGGGAGGGGCCGTCCGGTGGGGCCGATCCGCTCGCGGCGCTGGCGGGCAGCGTCGGGTGCGAGGGTGGCCGCGTACTCCGGATCGGGCTCGTACTCGGCGTCGGGGTCGTAGAAGTGCCCCTCGGGCACCTCGTCGTAGGCGGCGAAGTGGGTGGACTCTCGGCCCATCTCGTTGCCGGCCGTGGCGTTCACGTGTAGGCCGTCCATCGTCTTCATCGTGTGGGCTGTCGTCATGGGCTGGTGCGTCGCGAAGGTCCGCACCGCGACGGAGCCGATCGGGGCACCTGGCGCACCGCTCCCGGGAGTAATTGTCGACTCATTCACAAGTCGTCTTACCTCCTTGGATGTGACCAGGAACATTTATCGATAGGTCAGCGTGGCACCATGCCGACGGTTGGCGACTCTATGGCGTGTCACCGGTCCGCAGCAACACAATCCGCCGGACCCGGCCCGATGTGTCGGCAACCGAACACGTCTCTGTCAAGGGTGCGCAGCCATGCATCCACACGTTTCAGGGGTGTGCGAAACGGCTAAAGTGTTACGTTCGACGCGAGTTGACCGAACGTTACGGCACGGCCGCAGACACGGTCGGCCGGACCTTGTCGAACAAGGTCCGGCCGGGTGTGTGACATTGACGGCGCGGATTGACGGGGGTTCCGTCAAGGGCCCGTCGGGGCTCAGCCCAGGAGGGTGTTCAGCTCCACGTGCTCCAGGCCGTGGGCCTCGGCGACCTCCTTGTAAACCACCTTGCCGTCATGGGTGTTGAGACCCAGGGCGAGCGCGGGGTCACGGCGCAGCGCCTCGACCCAGCCGTTGTTCGCCAGCGACACGATGTAGGGCAGCGTGGCGTTGGTGAGGGCGTAGGTGGAGGTGTTCGGGACGGCGCCGGGCATGTTCGCGACGCAGTAGAAGACCGAGTTGTGGACCTGGAAGGTCGGCTCGGCGTGGGTGGTCGGGTGGGAGTCCTCGAAGCAGCCGCCCTGGTCGATCGCAATGTCGACAAGGACACTTCCGGGCTTCATCTTGGCGACGAGCTCGTTGGTGACCAGCTTCGGGGCCTTGGCGCCCGGGATGAGGACGGCGCCGATGACGAGGTCGGCCTCGACGACGGCCTTCTCCAGCTCGAAGGCGTTGGAGACGATCGTCTGCACCTTGGTGCCGAAGATCTTGTCGGCCTCGCGGAGCTTGTTGATGTCCCGGTCGAGCAGGGTCACGTGGAAGCCCATGCCGACGGCGATCTGGGTGGCGTTCCAGCCGGAGACGCCGCCGCCGATGACGACGGCCTTGCCGGCATGGGTGCCGGGGACGCCGCCGGGGAGGACGCCGCGGCCGCCGGCCGAGCGCATCAGGTGGTAGGCGCCGACCTGCGGGGCCAGGCGGCCCGCGACCTCGGACATCGGGGCGAGCAGCGGGAGCGCGCGGTTCGCGGTCTCGACCGTCTCGTACGCGATGGCGGTGGTGCCGGACGCCAGGAGCGCGTCGGTGCACTCCTTGGAGGCGGCGAGGTGCAGGTAGGTGAAGAGGGTCTGGTCCTTGCGGAGGCGGTGGTACTCCTCCGCGATGGGCTCCTTGACCTTGAGCAGCAGGTCGGCGGTGGCCCAGACCTCGTCGGCGGTGGGGAGGATCGCGGCGCCGGCGGCGACGTACTCCTCGTCCGTGATCGAGGAGCCGAGACCGGCGTTCCGCTCGACGAAGACCTGGTGGCCGTTGCGGACGAGCTCGTGGACACCGGCGGGGGTGATGGCCACGCGGAACTCGTTGTTCTTGACCTCGCGGGGGATGCCGACCTTCATCGTCGATCACGGTCCTTGAATCAGGGGGATAACTGGGGCACTGCGATACATACCCGGATGCACTACGGCGCACCGGGGCAGACCACGTTCCTACGCGGCTCACCCAGTCTAATGAAGGAGTTCTCTCTGTCTAGCCTTTCAAAGTACTAATCTTCCGAGGACCCACTGCGGATTTCGTAGGCAGTTCCTTCCGTTTCCAGAAGACGCTCGGCCGCAAGCCGGTGCAGACCGGCGGCCGCCGGATCGCCGAGCCGGTCGAGGGTGTCGGCCAGCCTGAGCTGGAGCGCGGCCTGGAGCCTGGTGTCCCCGGCCCGGCGGGCCCACTCCACCGCCTCCTCGCAGGTGCGCAGCGACTCCTCGGGGCGCCCCGCGTACTCCTGGACCCGGGCCGCCTCGCTCAACGCCCGCGCGTGACCGGGGAGATCGGCGAGCCGCCGGTAGCCGGCGGCGGCGGCCTTCCAGTTCCGCAGCGCCTCCCCGTACCGCCCCGCGTAGGTCTGCACGGCGCCGAGACGGGCGTACAGGCGGGCCTGGTCGGCGCGCTCGTCGCGGGCGAGCCGCTGGGCGAGCGCCCGGCCGTACCAGTCACCGGCCCGGTGCCAGTCCCCCAGCTCCTGATAGCTGCCACCTACGGATTCCATCGCGCGACCGGTGGCGTACGGGTCATTTGCTGCGCGCCCGGCCTCCAATGCCAACCGATATCGCAGCAGGGCCTCCCTCGTGCGCCCCGTTCTGGCATCCAGGTCGCCGAGGTTCAGCAGGGCCGCGGCCCGCTCCCGGTGCAGTCCGCGCCGCTCGGCCACGTCCAGGACCAGCCGGTGCAGGCCGTACAGCTCGGGCGCGGCGGCCTCCGCCCCCCGGTGGGCGGCGAGCGCCCGGACCAGCGAGGCGACGAGCCGGCGCGCGAGGGTGTCGAGCTCCCCGTCGGCGACGGCGAGCCGGGCGGAGGCGAGCAGCACGGGCTGCCGGGTGCGCAGCCAGTCGGCGGCCGCGGCGGCGCTCGGGAAGCGCAGGGCGCGCGGGAGTCCGGCCAGCCGGCGGCGGGCGGAGGAGCCCTCGGGTTCGGTGACCGCACGGCAGGACTGGAGGAGCCGTACGGTCCGCTCCAGCATCCGGGCCCGGGCGAGCTGCACCTCGGCGGGCCGGTCGCGCTCCTCCAGCTGGGCGCGGAGCAGGGGGACGAGGTGGCCGGGCACGTCGTACTGCCCGTCCTCGGCGGGCGAGACGAGCCCGAGGGCGGCGAAGTCGGCGAGCGTGGTGGCGGCGGCCGAGACGGAGCAGCCCGCGAGGGCGGAGGCGGTGTGGGCGTCGGCCCGGCCGAGCGGGGCGAGCGCCAGGAAGCGCAGTATCCGGGCGGCCGACTGCGGGAGGGCCTCGTGGGCGAGGAGGAAGGACCGGGTGAGCGGGTCGCCGGAGAGCCCGCGCAGCCGCTTGGCGAGGTCGGCGACGGAGGCCTTGGGGCGCCCGGCGAGCCAGCCGCCGGCGAGGACGACGGCGGCGGGCAGTCCGCCGCACTCCTCGACGAGCGTCTCCGCGGCCTGGGGGTCGACCGTGATCCGCACGGAGCCGGTGTGCACGGTGAGCAGCTCGATGGCCGACTTGGGGTCGAGGCCGCCGAGGGTGCAGGGCCGGACGTCGGGGATGCCGGTGAGCGGGCCGCGGGCGACGGCGACGACCAGGGCGCCGGGGTCGTCGGGGATCAGCGGGTCGGCCTGCTCGGCGTCGACGGCGTCGTCGAGGAGCAGCAGGGCGCGGCGGTCGGCGAGGGCGCCGCGGACGAGTGCGGTGAGCTCGTCCTCCTCGGCGCCGGGCGGTTCGGCGACGCCGAGGGCGGCGAGGAGTTCCTGGGCGGCGCGGCCGGTGGGGACGGGGTCGCCGCCGGGTTCGGTGAGCCGCACGCGGTAGCTGCCGCCGGGGTAGCGGTCGGCGAGCCCTGCGATCAGTTCCTCGGCGAGGGAGGTGCGTCCGGAGCCGGGCTTCCCGGCGATGAGGAGGACCCGGGCGCGGGGCGCCTTGCGGCCGGTGAGCGTGTCGAGGCCGGTCCGCTCGATGTCGGCGCGCAGGGCCTTGAGCTCCCGCTGCCGCCCGAAGAACTGCCGGCTGCCCGCCCCTGCTGCCAGCGCCTGATCCGTCACGGCCACGCTCCCGTTCCACCTGCGCACGAGCCGATCCCGCGGGGTCTCCGCACGGGTGTTTCCGAGCGTAGTTCAGCCCGTGGGGCGCTTCCGGCGGAGCACGGCGGACACATCGCCCGATCGGATCAGCCGATGGTCACACCGCACCGCGACCGGCCCGTCCGACGCACGGGCCCGCCCCGCACCCGGAGCCGCCGCCCGCCCCGCACCGCTGGCCCGCGCCCGCCCCGCACGGGGAGCCGCCGCCCGCCCCGCACCGCTGGCCCGCGCCCGCCCCGCACGGGGAGCCGCCGCCCGCCCCGACGTGCTACGCCTCGAAAGGACGCGCCGGCCAGGGCGCCTCCGCCGGGCGGAGGTCGTCCAGGCGCCCCTCCGCCCGGGCGGCGGTCAGCGCGAGCGCGCCGATGACCAGGCAGCTGTTGTGCAGCTCGCCCGCCAGGACCCCGCGCACCAGATCCGCCAGCGGCACCCGGGCCAGCTCCATGTCGGCCTCCTCGTCGGCGACCTCGTACCGCTCGCCCTCCGCCTCCGCGAGGTCCCGGGCGAGGAAGATCCGCACGGCCTCGTCGGTGCCGCCCGGCGAGGTGTAGACGTCGGTCAGGACCCGCCAGTCCTCCGCCTTGACGTGCGCCTCCTCGTACAGCTCGCGCTGGGCGGCGTGCAGCGGGTTCTCGCCGGGCACGTCGAGCAGCCCGGCCGGGATCTCCCAGAGCTTCTGCCGCACCGGGTGGCGGTACTGCCGCAGGACGACGACCCGGTCCTGCTCGTCGAGGGCGAGGACGGCCACCGACCCGGGGTGCACCTGGTAGTCCCGGCGCGCGACCGCCCCGTCCGGCATGGTCACGGAGTCCGTGCGGACGCCCGTCTTGGCGCCCTCGAACGGCATCTCGGTGGCGACGACCCGCCACTCCTCCGGGGTGTCCTGCACCTGCATCGCTCGTCCTCCCACTGACGAAAAACCGGGGTACGGGTTCCGGAAGGAACCCGTACCCCGGCAACGTTAACGCCAGCCGGCTACTTCGCCGTCTTGCGCTCGACGGCCGCCTTGACCAGACCCGCGAAGAGCGGGTGCGGGCGGGTCGGGCGGGACTTCAGCTCCGGGTGCGCCTGCGTGGCGACCAGGTAGGGGTGGACCTCGCGCGGGTACTCGACGAACTCGACGAGCTTGTTGTCCGGCGAGGTGCCGGAGAAGACCAGACCGGCCTTCTTCTCCAGCTCGGCGCGGTACGCGTTGTTCACCTCGTAGCGGTGACGGTGGCGCTCCTCGACGTACGGCTCGTCGGCGTAGGCCTCGCGGACGACGGAACCCTCGGCGAGCTTGGCCGGGTAGAGGCCCAGGCGCATCGTTCCGCCCAGGTCGCCCGCGCCCTCCACGTACGCCAGCTGCTCCTCCATCGTGGAGACGACGGGGTGCGCGGTGGCCGGGTCGAACTCGGTGGAGTTGGCCTCGGGGATGTCGGCGAGGTTCCGGGCGGCCTCGATGACGATGCACTGGAGGCCGAGGCAGATGCCGAGCAGCGGCACCTTCTTCTCGCGGGCGTACTGGATGGCGCCGACCTTGCCGCTCACACCGCGGTCGCCGAAGCCGCCGGGGATGAGGATCGCGTCGACGTCACCGAGCTGCTTCTCGGCGCCGGCCGGGGTCTTGCAGTCGTCGGAGGTGACCCACTTGACCTTGACGCGGGCCTTGTTCGCGAAGCCGCCGGCGCGCATGGCCTCGGTGACCGAGAGGTAGGCGTCGGGCAGGTCGATGTACTTGCCGACGAGCGCGACGGTGACCTCGTGCTCCGGGTTGTGGACGCGGTCGAGGAGGTCCTCCCAGACGGTCCAGTCCACGTCGCGGAAGGGCAGGTCGAGCTTGCGGACGACGTAGGCGTCCAGGCCCTCGGTGTGCAGCACCTTGGGGATGTCGTAGATCGACTTGGCGTCGATGGCGGCGACGACCGCGGCCTCGTCGACGTCGCACATCAGCGAGATCTTGCGCTTGATGGCGGTCGGGACCTCGCGGTCGGCGCGCAGCACGATCGCGTCGGGCTGGATGCCGATGTTGCGCAGGGCGGCGACGGAGTGCTGGGTCGGCTTGGTCTTCAGCTCGCCGGAGGGGCCGATGTAGGGCAGCAGCGAGATGTGCACGACGAAGACGTTGTCGCGGCCGACCTCGTGGCGGACCTGGCGGACGGTCTCCAGGAACGGCAGCGACTCGATGTCGCCGACCGTGCCGCCGACCTCCGTGATGACGACGTCGACGTCGTCGGTGGCCATGCGGCGGATGCGGGACTTGATCTCGTTGGTGATGTGCGGGATGACCTGCACGGTGTCACCGAGGTACTCGCCGCGCCGCTCCTTGGCGATGACCTGCGAGTAGACCTGGCCGGTGGTGACGTTGGCCGAGCCGTCGAGGTCGACGTCGAGGAAGCGCTCGTAGTGGCCGATGTCCAGGTCGGTCTCGGCGCCGTCGTTGGTGACGAACACCTCGCCGTGCTGGAAGGGGTTCATCGTGCCGGGGTCGACGTTCAGGTACGGGTCGAGCTTCTGCATCGTGACCCGAAGGCCCCGCGCCTTCAGGAGCGCACCCAGGCTGGAGGCGGTCAGGCCCTTGCCGAGGGAGGAGGCGACACCCCCGGTGACGAAGATGTGCTTGGTCGTCGTGGTGTTGGGCGGCATCGCCAAGAGGGGGCTCCCGTGGTCGCGTTCTGGAGGTGCGTTCCGGCGTCCCCTCCGGAAGAATCGGGGGGTGCCGTCGCTGCGGTTGCGGGGTCCTCGGCTGTCGCCGTTTCCCACCGGTCCACGGGGTACCAGGGTATCAGCGACGAAGGGAGACCGCTTCCGGCCACGCGTGGCAGTCGGGTGCACACGGACCGCCACGCGGGCGCCCGCCGCGGGCCCGTCTGTCGGGGGCCCCGTGCGGGAACCCGCCGGTGGGGCCGGTGTTCACCCGGGTGGAGCAGCGCCGTCACCTGCGTGATCGCGACGCACCCGAAGGTGCGACGTATCCTGCTCGGACCTGCCCGCCAAGCCGGCCGGCCGACCGCACCACCCCGCCCGTCGACCGGACCACGAGCCCGTCGACGACCCTTGACCGCCGAATCCGCCGGCACATCAGGCACACAAGACCCGCAAGCGCCCCACGGGGCGGACATGGCCGTTCGACTGGAGTGAAGCACGTGGCCGGGCGTATCGAGGATTACGCACTCATCGGAGACATGCAGACGGCAGCGCTCGTCTGCCGGGACGGCAGCGTCGACTGGCTCTGCCTGCCCCGCTTCGACTCGCACGCGATCTTCGCCGGATTGCTCGGCACGGAGGAGCACGGCTTCTGGCGGGTGGCTCCCGCCGGCCCCGAGGGGGCCGATCCCGCCCCCGCCGACCGGCGGCGCTACGTCGGCGACTCGCTGGTCCTGGAGTCCGAGTGGGACACCGACCGCGGATCCGTCCGGGTCACCGACTTCATGCCGCCGCGCGACGGCGCGCCGCAGCTGATCCGGATCGTGGAGGGGATCAGCGGCCGCGTGCCGATGCGCTCCGCGCTGCGGATGCGGTTCAGCTACGGCCGGATCGTGCCCTGGGTGCACAAGGTCGGGGACCGCACGGTCGCCGTCGCCGGGCCGGACTCGGTCTGGCTGGACACCGAGGTGGAGACGCACGGTGAGCACCTGACCACGTACTCCGAGTTCACCGTGACGCCCGGGGACCGGATCGCCTTCACGATCTCCTGGCAGCCCTCGCACAAGGAGCCGCCGCCGCTGCCGGAGCCGGAGACCTCCCTGGAGGCGTCCCTGGCCTTCTGGCGCGAGTGGGTCGAGCACTGCACGTACCACGGCCCCTACCGGGAGGCGGTGGTCCGCTCGCTGATCACCCTGAAGGCGCTGACGTACGCGCCGACCGGCGGGATCGTGGCCGCCCCGACCACCTCGCTGCCCGAGGAGATCGGCGGCGTGCGGAACTGGGACTACCGCTACACCTGGCTGCGGGACGCGGCGATCACCCTCTCCTCGATGCTGCGGACCGGCTACCGTGACGAGGCCCGCGCCTGGCGGGACTGGCTGCTCCGCGCGGTCGCGGGCGACCCGGAGAACCTGCAGATCATGTACGGCATCGCGGGCGAGCGCGAGCTCGGCGAGGCGGAGCTGGACTGGCTGCCGGGGTACGAGAACTCGGGCCCCGTCCGGGTCGGCAACGGCGCGGCCAACCAGCTCCAGCTGGACGTCTACGGCGAGGTCACCGAGGCCCTGCACCTGGCGCACATGACCGGTCTGTCCCGCAACGACTACGCCTCCCTGCTCCAGATCAAGCTGATCAACTACCTGGAGCAGCACTGGGACCAGCCCGACGAGGGCATCTGGGAGGTGCGCGGCCCGCGCCGCCACTTCACCCACTCCAAGGTGATGGCCTGGGTGGCCGTGGACCGCACGATCAAGCTGATCGAGTCCGGGGACGCGGACGGGCCGCTGGAGCGCTGGCGCGCGCTGCGCGACGAGATCCACCGGGACGTGTGCGAGAAGGGCTACGACCGGGAGCGGAACACCTTCACGCAGTCGTACGGCTCGAAGGAGCTGGACGCCTCGCTGCTCCTGATCCCGCAGATGGGCTTCCTGCCGCCGGACGACAAGCGGGTCATCGGCACGATCGAGGCGATCCAGCGGGAGCTGTCCACCGACGACGGCTTCGTGCTGCGCTACCCCACGGCCGGCGAGGAGGCCGGGGTCGACGGCCTGGAGGGCGACGAGGGCGCGTTCCTCGCCTGCTCCTTCTGGCTCGCGGACGACCTGGCGATGATCGGCCGGGTCGACGAGGCCCGCACGCTCTTCGAGAAGCTGCTCGCGCTCCGCAACGACCTGGGGCTGCTGGCCGAGGAGTGGGACCCGAAGCTCCAGCGGCAGGTGGGCAACTTCCCGCAGGCGTTCAGCCACGTGCCGCTGATCGACACGGCCCTGCGCCTCACGGCGAGCGGCGCGTACGGCGGCTGAGCCTCCCGCGAGCGGTGCGTACGGCGGCTGCACCCGCGGCCCGAGCGGCGGACGGACCCCCGGCCTACGATGAAAGGGTCCCGTCCCCCGTACGAAAGGGGGGCTCCCATGGCTCCCCGTACCACCGCCGTTCCCGACAGCGCCCTGTCCGGCCTCCGCGAGGATCTCGCCGGTGAGGTGTACGTGCCGGGCGATCCCGGCTACGACGAGGCCCGGGCCGTCCACAACGGCATGATCGACCGGCGTCCGGCGGTGATCGCGCAGTGCGCGACCGAGGCGGACGTCTCCAACGCGGTCCTCTTCGGGCGCGAGACGGGGCTGCCGATCGCGGTGCGCGGCGGCGGCCACAGCGTCGCCGGCGCGTCGGTCGTCGACGCCGGCCTGGTCGTCGACCTGCGCCGGATGCACACCGCCGTCGTCGACCCGGAGGGCATGACGGTACGGATCGGGGGCGGCGCGACCATGAGCCACCTGGACCGCGCCACCCAGCCCTTCCACCTGGCGACGACGGGCGGCCGGGTCTCCACGACGGGCGTGGGCGGCTTCGTGCTCGGCGGCGGCTCGGGCTGGCTGGAGCGGAAGTTCGGGCTCGCCTCGGACAACCTGATGGCCGCCGAGCTGATCACGGCGGACGGGCGGCACGTCGTCGCGGGCCCGGAGGAGAACCCGGAGCTGTTCTGGGCGCTGCACGGCGGCGGCGGGAACTTCGGGGTGGTGACCTCGCTGACGCTGCGGCTGCACCCGCTGCCGGTGATGAGCGTCGCGCTGCTCCTCTTCCCGGCCCGGTACGGCCACGAGGTGGTGCGGGCCTTCCGCGAGCTGGGCGCGACGGCGCCGGACGAGGTGGGCGGCGGGGTCCTCTACTTCCCCGCGCCGCCCGAGCCGTTCGTGCCCCCGCACCTGGTGGGGACGCTGGTCTGCGCCGCGCTGGTGACGTACGCCGGGCCGGTGGCCGGGGTGCGGCACGTCGCCTCGCCGCTGCTCGCGCTGCGGCCCGTGGTGGAGATCGTCTCGGAGATGCCGTACGCGGACCTCCAGTGCATGCTGGACGACCCGCCGGGGCTGCGGAACTACTGGTCGGCGGAGTATCTGGGCGCCTTCCCCGACGAGGCGGTGGACGCGTTCTGCGCCCGGGGCGAGCGGATCCCGGAGGGGACGGCCACGCAGCACGTGCTGTTCATGATGGGCGGGGCGGTGGCGGCGGGTCCCTCCGGCTACCCGCAGCCGTGGCGTACGGCCCCGTGGGCGGTGCACCCGTTCGCCACGTGGACGGATCCGGCGGACGACGGCCGGGTGGTGCAGTGGGTGCACGACGTCCGCGCCGACATGCGGCCGTGGTCGACGGACGCCGTGTACCTCAACTTCATCGGTGCGGAGGGCGAGAAGCGGGTCGTCGCCGGGTTCGGGGCCGACAACCAGCCGCGGCTGGCCGCCGTGAAGGCGGCGTTCGACCCCGACAACGTCTTCCGCCTCAACCACAACATCGCCCCGGCCCCCGCCCCGCTCTGATCCCGGGGCGGAGGCGGCGGGGGCCAGGTCACCGCAGGGCCGCGATCACCTCCCGCGCGGCCCGCTCGCCCTCGGTGGCGCCGCCCTCCATGAAGCCCTGGAAGTCGTACGAACAGTGCTCGCCGCCGATGTGGACGTTGCCCTGGGCGGTGCCCTCGTACCCCGCGTACCGGTGGAGGTAGCCGACGGGCCAGCAGGAGTACGCGCCCAGCGCGTACGGGTTCTTGTGCCAGGCGGAGAGCTGGGCGCGCCCGGTGTAGGCCCGTGAGGTGCCGGGGAAGAAGGCGTCGATCCCGGCGAGGTAGCGGGTGACCAGGCTCCGCACGTACGGGTCGGACTCGGTGGAGAACGGCCCGGCCGGGTTGAGGTTCCGGGCCAGGGTGCCACCGTTGTACTGGATGAGGATGCCGCCGGTGCCGCCCTGGATCTTGGTGGTGTCCCAGGTCTGCTGGACCTCGCTGTCGGTGAAGCAGTCGCCCGCGGAGACGCCGGGCCAGGGTCCGGTGCCGCGCCAGGGGCGGGTGGCGAACTGCATGTTCAGCTTGGTGCAGTGGCCCATGCGGGCGTCCCTCAGCAGGTTCCGCATGAGCGGGTCGAAGGCGGCCTGGGTGAGGTCGAGCCGCTTCAGGACGGGCAGCGGGACGCACAGGACGGTGTGGTCGGCGGTGACGGTCCGGGTGGTGCCCGCCTCGGTGAAGGTGAGCGTCTGGGTGCCGTCGGCGTTGGCCCGTACGGCCTCCAGGGACCATCCCATGCGCAGGGTGCCCGGCTTCAGGGCCCCGGCGACGGCGTTCGGGAGCCGGTCGTTGCCGCCGACGACGTGGTAGCGCTCGTTGGACAGGCCCCAGACGTTGAAGTTGCCCGGATTGGTCTGGTAGCCCATCAGGAGCACGAGGGCGAGCGAGGACTGCTCGGTGGTGTCGGCGCCGTACTCGACGTTGTAGGCGACGTCGATGAACTTGCCGAGCGGGGAGGCGTGCCCGCCGGGGACGCGGGTCTCGATCCACTCGTATATCGACATGGTGTCGAGGGCGGTGCCGGCGGGTGTGGTCCGGTTCCACGTGACCTCACCGGCCTCCAGGAGGTCGCGGTGGAGCGCCTGGTAGACGCCGTTGAAGTCCTCGTCGGCCTGGTGGCGCGGGTAGTAGGCGCCGTCGAACCACAGCACCTCCTCGGCGCCGTTGGGCCCGCCGCCGAGGAAGTCCTCGGTGGGGAGGCCGAAGCGGCGGCAGAGTTCGAGGATCTTCTTGTGGCTGGTGTCGATCAGCTCGCCGCCGATCTCGGAGGTCTGGCCGTACGCCCAGTGGCCGCGCTGGGTCCACATGCGGCCGCCGACCCGGGAGGGGTTGGCCTCGTAGAGCACGGGGCTGAGCCCCGCGTCCTGGAGGGTGAGGGCGGCGGTGAGGCCGGAGATCCCGGCGCCGACGACGACGATCCGGGCGGTGCTGTCGATCGGCGGGTCGGCGGGGGCGGCGACGGCCGGGGCGGTGGCGGCCGCCCCGGCGGCGACGGCCACGCCGGCCGCGGCGGCGGCCTTGAGGAGCGCGCGGCGCCCGAGGGCGTCGCCGCGCAGGCCTCTGAGCTCGTCCACCGGGATGCCGAGCCGTCGGGCGTCGGCGTGCTCGGCGGCGAGGTGCTTCAGGAGGTGCATCGGGTTGGTGCGTGCCATGGGGCGCTCCTGGAGGGATGAAGGAGTGATGCGGGGGGGGACGAAGAGGGGTCAGCTCTGGGGTACGGAGGCGGGGGCGGGGGCCGCGGCCGGTTCGGCGGGCCGCTCGGTGGCGTCCTCCAGGACGATGCGGCCGATGATCTCGTACCGCTCGGGCCGCCTGGCCCTGAGGTACAGACCGAGGCCGAGCCCGCCGAAGAAGACCAGGGCGACGATCCAGGGGATGGCCTTGAAGAAGAGGGAGTCGGCGGCGAGCCCGGCGGCGGTCTCCATGTTGACGATCAGCAGGACGACGACTGCGGTCATGCCGATGCCGCCGAGGAGCGGGGCCGTGAACGTCCTGAACCAGTGCCGGTCCTCGGGGTGGTTCTTGCGGAAGTAGCCGATGACGGCGAAGGAGCAGAGGGTCTGGACGATGAGGATCGCCATGGTGCCGAGGATGGCGAGCAGCGTGTAGAGGTGGATGTACGGGTCCTGGCCGGTGAGCCAGAAGGCGCCGACGAGGACCACGGCGATCGCGCTCTGCGTGAAGGAGGCGATGTACGGGGAGCCGTGGCGGGCGTGGGTGCGGCCGAGCGCCGGGTGGAGGAAGCCCTCGCGGCCGATGGCGTACAGGTAGCGCGAGGCGCACTGGTGGAAGGCCATGCCGCAGGCGAAGGAGCCGGTGAGCAGCAGCCACTGGAAGGCGTCGACGGCCCAGGCGCCGATGAAGGACTGGGTGGGCGCGAAGAACAGGTCGAGCGGGGAGGCGGAGGAGGACAGCTTCACGGAACCGGTGAGCCCGTTCCCGGCGATCGTCATCCACGACACGTAGATGTAGAAGAGGCCGACGCCGACGACGGAGATCAGCGTGGCCCGCGGGATGACCCGCTTGGGGTCGCGGGACTCCTCGCCGTACATGGCGGTCGACTCGAAGCCGACCCACGACCAGAAGGCGAAGAAGAGGCCGAGTCCGGCGGACGCGCCGGTGAAGGCGTTCTTCGGGTTGATCGGCTCGACGGGGATGCCGTCGGGGCCGCCGCCGGAGAGCAGGACGGCGGTGGCGACGGCGAAGAGGACCGCGATCTCGGCGATCAGCATCACGCCGAGCGCCTTGGCGGTCAGGTTGATGTCGAAGTACGACAGGACGGCCGTGACGGCCAGCATCGCCGCCGCGTACAGGATCCAGGGCAGGTCGACGCCGAGCTGGTCGGCGACGGTCGTCCGGGTGAAGTAGGCGAAGACGCCGACGATCGAGGCCTCGAAGACGATGTACGCGAGGACGGCGAGCATGCCCGATGCCATGCCGGCGATCCGGCCGAGGCCGTGCGAGATGTAGCCGTAGAAGGCGCCCGCCGCGGTGATCCGTTTGGCCATGGCGACGTAGCCGACGGAGAACACGGTGAGGACGAGCGTCGCGAAGAGGTAACCGGCGGGCGCGCCGGTGCCGTTGCCGAAGCCGACGGCGATGGGGAGGTTGCCGGTCATCGCGGTGATCGGTGCGGCGGTGGCGACGGCCATGAAGACGACGCCGACCAGACCGACCGAGTTCGCCTTCAGCCGGTGGACCTCTGGGGTGGGGTTTTCTGCCATGGCGCGAGAGCATCCTCGGACGTGACGCAGGCCACAATCGACATGCGGTCGCGCAAATCCCCCTCAGGGACGACGAGTTGTCGCCCCGTTGTACGAAGTGTCCGGGGCCGTGACCGTGCGGTGATGTCGCCGAAACAGCGGCGCGGGGTAGCGTCCGGGCCCATGGACAATCAGGGCGGGATCACCGTGCAGCGGGCGCTCGAACTTCCGGGCCTGCGCGGCGGGCTCCCGGAGGTCGTGGCCGGCGCGGAGCGGCTGCACCGCACGGTGCGCTGGGTGCACGCGGGCGAGGTCCCCAACATCGCCTCGCTGCTCAAGGGCGGCGAGCTGCTCCTCACGACCGGCCTCGGTCTCGGCACCCGCCCGGCCGAGCAGCGCGCCTTCGTCCGGCGGCTCGCCGACCGGGGCATCGCCGCGCTCGTCGTCGAGCTCGGCCCGCGCTTCGCCAGGCTCCCGGCGACGATAGTGGAGACGGCCAGGGCGGCCGGCCTGCCACTCGTGCAGCTGCACCGCGAGGTTCCCTTCGTCGCGGTCACGGAGGAGATCCACACCGAGATCGTCAACGGCCACTACGCCCTCCATCGGCAGGCCGAGGAGGTCCACCGGCAGTGCACGGAGGCGCTGCTCGGCGGCGGCGGAGTGCCGCAGGTGCTCCGCGTCCTGTCGGACTTCGCCGCCAACCCGGTCTTCCTGGAGACCGCCGACGGACAGCTGCTGTACGCGGCGGGCGCCGAGTCCGGGCCGGCGGACCCGCTCCAGGTGTGGGACGGGCTGCGCGGCCAGCGGGCCGCCCGCGAGTCGGGGCCGCCCACCGGCACGGTCCTGGTCGACGTGCCCGGCGGCGGCCCCGGCACGGGCTCCGTACGGGCCCGTCTCGTCCTGCTCTCGGTCTCGGGGGCGCTCTCCCCGGTGCACCGGATGGCGGCCGAGCGCGCGGCGGGGCTCCTCGCGGTCGTCCTCATGCAGGCCCGGCAGGAGGAGGAGCTGGCGGCGCGCGGCCGGGGCGACTTCCTGACCGACCTGGCCGAGGGCCGGATCACGGCGGAGGCCGCCCCGGCCCAGGCCCGGGTCCTCGGCTTCAAACCGGGCGACGGCCCGCTGCTGCCCGTGGTGATGCGCCTGGCCCCCGAACTGTCCCCGTCCGGCAACTGGGCGCTCCTCGCCCGCGCCGTCCTGGAGGAGCTGTCCGCCGTGGGCGTCCCCGCCCTGCTGGGCGTCCGCCCGGTGGAGGGCCGGGTGCCGCTGCTGCTCGGCCTGCGCTCGGAGTCGGAGCGGACGGCCGTCGCCGACCGGGTCGCGGCGGCGCTGCGCGCCGGGGTGGAGCGGGCCGGGCTCGAACGGGCGGGGGCGCACCCGCCGGTCGTCGTGGTGGGCGTCGCGGGCGGCTGGGCGGCCGCCTCCGCGGGCCTGCGGCACGCGGCGGAGACGGCGACGGCGGCGCAGGGCCTGATGGACCGGCCCTGGTACGACGCCCGGCGCCTCGACATCGACCTGCTGCTGTGGCGGCTCCGGGAGCACCCGGACCTCGCGGCGTTCGTGGACCGCGCGATCGGCCCGCTGCGCGACCACGACCGCGCCTCGCGGCCGCCGCTGCTGCCCACCCTGGAGACGTACCTGGCGCACGCGGGCCGCAAGGCGGAGACGGCGCGCGAGCTGCACCTCAACCGCCAGACGCTCTACAACCGCCTGGCGCGCATCGCCGAGCTGCTGGGCACGGACCTCGACGACCCCCAGACGGTCCTGGCCCTCAGCCTCGCACTGCGCGCCCGCCGCCACACCACCTGAACGCCCCCGCTGCGGCCACCCCCGCTGCCCCACCCCGGTGTGGGCAATCGTCCCGCGGGGCGGGTGGGCACACCGGACGGCGCGCCCGCCGGCGCCCGAGGTCCCCGGACCCGGTGACCCCCGGGACGGTGCCCCTCCGCGGGACCAGGACCGGCGCCGGGCCGCGCGCCCCGGACCCCGGACCCCGGGGGCTCAGCTCGCGGACAGCTCGTCGTACACGCTCAGGACGTGCGCCACCGTCTCGTCCTCCGTCGGCCACGTCCCCGCCTGTACCCTCCCCGCCGCCGCCAGGTCCATCCGCCGCTCCGCGTCCTCCAGCAACCCCCGCACCGCCCCGGCCAGCGCCTCCGCGTCCCCGTACGGCACGAGTTCCGCCGCGTCCCCGACCAGCTCCGGGACGCCCCCGACCGCGGTGGCGACGAGCGGCACGCCGAGCCGCAGCGCCTCCTGCGCGAGCAGGGAGCGGGCCTCCCACCGGGAGGGCAGGACGGCGACGTCGGCCGCGGCCAGCAGCTCCGCCACGTCGTCGCGCCGCCCGATGAGCCGCACCGCGAGCCCCTCCTCGGTGACGCGCCGCTGCAGGGCGGCCCGGCGGCGCCCTTCGCCGGCGACGACGAGGAGCGGCTGCGGATCGAGGTCCCGCCACACCCGTGCCGCGTCGAGGAGGGTCCCGTACCCCCGGCCCGGTTCGAGGGCGCCGACGGCCATGATCAGGGGCCGGTCGACGGCGCCGAGTTCGGCGCGGGCCTTGCCGTCGTGGAGGCAGACGGGGCCCCGGGCGGGCGGCACGGTGACGGGGGCGAGGCGCGCGTCCCTGGCTCCGCGCCGCCGGGCGCGGTCGACGAGTTCGGAGGAGGTGCCGAGGACGACGGCGGCGCCGCGGGCGGCCTGGCGTTCCATGAGCCGCAGCAGCCCGCCGCGCGGCCCGTCGGCGTGGACGCGGCTGTGCCAGGTGGCCACGAGCGGGGTGCGGGCGCCGACGCCGCCGCCGGAGAGCGCGAGGGCGGCGCGCACGGAGGCGTGCAGGCCGTGGGCGTGGACGACGTCGGCGCCGATGCAGGCGTTGCGGAGGGCGGCGACGGTGGCGGGCCCGCCGAGGCGCGGCAGCGGCACGAAGTGCGCGCCCGCGCCGAGGTAGTCGTAGGCGTGGTCGAGTTCGGCCGGGGCGCACACGGTCACCCGCACGCCCCTCGCCACCAGCCCCGAGGCAAGTGATCGGACGTGCGCGCTGCTGCCCGCGCTGCCGCCGCCCAGCACTTGGACCGTACGGAGCTGTGTCACGCGCCCAAGGATGCCAGTCCGCGCCCCGGACCGTACGCACGTTCCGGCACCGAAGTGGCGTCGTTCCCTTGTGCGGTGAGTGTTGGTCGCCGGGTGGTCACCTCCCGGGATCACCCACACGGGTGAGCGCCCGACGGGGCCCGCGCGCCCCTCCGGGCGCGTCTCCGCCCTCCGGGCGCCGCCCCACTCCCCCGCGTACGCGGCGGGCCCGGTCGGGACCCGCCGCTACCGCCAGGAAGCGCCCGCCGTCACCCGTCCGCCCGGGCGGTCGCCAGCAGCTCTTCCGCGTGCGCCCTGGCCGTCTCGGAGTCCTCCTGGCCCGCGAGCATCCGGGACAGTTCCCTGACCCGCTCCTCGCCCTCCAGGACCGTGACGCCGGAGCGGGTCACCGAGCCGTCGTTGGTCTTCTCGACGAGCAGCTGCCGGTCGGCGAAGGCGGCCACCTGCGGGAGGTGGGTGACGACGACGACCTGCGCGGTCTTGGCGAGCTTGGCGAGCCTGCGGCCGATCTCGACGGCCGCCTTGCCGCCGACGCCCGCGTCGACCTCGTCGAAGAGGTACGTCGGCACCGGATCCGTACCGGCGAAGACGACCTCCACCGCGAGCATCACCCGGGAGAGCTCACCGCCGGACGCGCCCTTGGCGATGGGCCGCGGCGGGGCGCCGGGGTGCGGGGCGAGCAGCAGCTCGACCTCGTCGGCCCCGGACGGACCGTAGGCGACCCTGCGGCCGCCGACCTCGACGCCCTCGGCGTCCTCGGTCTGCCGGATGTCGAAGGACACCCGCGCGTGCGGCATGGCGAGCGAGGCGAGTTCGGCGGTGACGGCGTCGGCGAACCGGGCGGCCGCCTCCGTACGGGCGTCGGTGAGCCGCTGCGCGAGCTCCGACAGCTCGTCGCGGAGCCGGTCGCGCTCGGCGGTCAGCTCCTCGATGCGGTCGTCGTCCCCGTCCAGCTCGCCGAGCCGGGCGGCGCTCTCCTCGGCCCACGCCAGGACCGCGGCGACGTCCTCCCCGTACTTCCGGGTGAGCTGCGTGAGGGCGGCGCGCCGCTCCTCGACGGCGGCGAGCCGCAGCGGGTCGGCGTCGAGGTCGTCCGCGTACCCGGCGAGTTCACCGGCCACGTCCGACAGGAGGATCGAGATCTCGCCCATCCGGTCGGCGAGCGCGGCGAGCGCCGGGTCGTGCGACCGTACCGCCTCCAGGGCCCGGCCCGCACCCGCGACCAGGGTCGTCGCGTCGACGGCCTCCGGGTCCTCGGGGTTCCCGGCGAGCGCGCCGTGCGCGAGCGCGGCGGCGGAGGCGAGGGCCTCGGCGTGGCCGAGCCGCTCGGCCTCGGCCGCGAGTTCCGCGTCCTCCCCGGCGCGCGGGGCGACGGCCTCGATCTCGCCGAGCCCGAAGCGCAGCAGATCGGCCTCCTGGGCCCGTTCGCGCGCCCGGGTGGTGATCTCGTCCAGCTCGGCGGTGACGGCCCGGAGCCGCTTGTACGCCTCGCCGTAGGCGGCCAGGGGGACGGAGACCCCGTCGCCCGCGTACCGGTCGAGCGCGCCGCGCTGCCGGGCGGGCTTGAGCAGGCCCTGCTGGTCGGTCTGGCCGTGGACGGCGACGAGTTCGTCGGCGAGTTCGGCCAGGAGCCCGACGGGCACGGACCGCCCGCCGAGGTGCGCGCGGGAGCGTCCCTCGGCCGAGACGGTGCGGCTCACCAGGAGCACGCCGTCGTCGAGTTCCGCCCCGGCCTCCTCGGCCCGTACGGCGGCGGGCGCGCCGGGCGGCACGGTGATCCGCCCCTCGACGACCGCCGAGGCCGCGCCGATCCGCACCAGGGCCGGGTCGGCCCGTCCGCCGAGCAGCAGCCCCAGGCTGGTCACGACCATGGTCTTGCCCGCACCGGTCTCACCGGTCACCGCGGTGAAGCCGGGCGACAGCTCGACCACCGCGTCGTCGATGACCCCGAGCGACCGTATCCGCATCTCCTCCAGCACGCCCCAGACCATACGAGGTTTCCCGGGTCGGATGCGACATCGCCCCCGCCCGTAACCCTCCGGCGCGCCGCTCGTTCCCGGGCCGGATGATCGGCGGGCGCCCCCGCCGGGGTCGTGCCCGCTCAGTGCGGGGCGCCGCGCCAGCCGGAGACGGGCAGGGCGAACTTCGCGACGAGCCGGTCGGTGAAGGAGGCGTGGTGGAGCCGGGCGAGCCGGACGGGCACGGCACCGCGCCGGACCTCGACGCGGGCCCCGGCCGGAAGCTCCACGGTCCGCCGCCCGTCGCACCAGAGGACGCCGTGCGGGGTGTGCGGCTCGACCTCGACGGCGAGGACCGAGTCGGGGGTGGTGACGAGCGGCTTGGCAAAGAGGGCGTGGGCGCCGATCGGGACCATCAGGAGCGCCTCGACCTCGGGCCAGACGACCGGGCCGCCCGCCGAGAAGGCGTACGCGGTGGAGCCGGTGGGTGTCGCGCAGATCACCCCGTCACAGCCGAAGCCGGTCACGGGACGCCCGTCGATCGCGAGGACGACCTCCAGCATCCGCTCCGGTGACACCTTCTGCACGGCGGCCTCGTTGAGCGCCCAGTCCCGGTGCAGGACGTCGCCGTTCTCGTACACGTCGACGTCGAGGGTCATCCGCTCCTCGACCTCGTACGCCCGGGTGACGACCCGGTCCACGACCTTGTCGAGGTCGTCGCGCTCGGCCTCGGCGAGGAAGCCGACCCGGCCGAGGTTGATGCCGAGCATCGGGACGCCGGAGGCGCGGGAGAACTCGGCGCCGCGCAGCAGGGTGCCGTCGCCGCCGAGGACGATCAGCAGTTCACAGCCGTCGAGGGCGTCGTGGCAGTCCTCCGGCACCTTCTCGACGGACGGCGGCAGCGGCAGGTCCGCGGCCTCGGCCTCCAGGACGCGGACGCCTATGCCGCTGCGCAGCAGCCCCAGGACGACCAGCTCGGCGCTGCGCACGGCGGCCGGCCGGCCGGTGTGCGCGAGCAGGAAGACGGTGCGTGGCGCGGCGTCCGCCGCTGCCTCCGGTGCTGCTGCCGTTGAGCTCAACGAGGTCCCTCCGCCACGGCGCGGTCGACGTCCGCCGGATCGAGCGCGGGCGCGCCTGCCCGCAGCCACAGAAAGTACTCGACGTTCCCGGAGGGGCCGGGCAGCGGGCTGGCGGTGACGCCGAGGACACCGAGCCCGAGGTCGCCGGCCCGGCGGGCGACGTTCTTCACGGCGTCCGCCCGCAGGTCGGCGGAACGGACGACTCCGCCGGTGCCGAGCCGCTCCTTGCCCACCTCGAACTGCGGTTTCACCATGAGGACGAGATCGGCGTCGGGCGCCGTGCAGGCGGCGAGGGCGGGCAGCACCAGGCCGAGCGGGATGAAGGAGAGGTCGCCGACGACGAGGTCGACGGGGACGCCGTCGATGGCGTCGAGTGTCAACTCACGTACGTTCGTGCGGTCCTTCACGGTGACGCGCTCGTCGCTCTGGAGCGACCAGGCCAGCTGCCCGTAGCCGACGTCGACGGCGACGACGTGGGCGGCGCCCGCCCGCAGCAGGACGTCGGTGAAGCCGCCCGTGGAGGCTCCGGCGTCCAGGGCGCGCCGGCCCTCGACCCGCAGCCCCTGCGGGACGAAGGCGGCGAAGGCCCCGGCGAGCTTGTGGCCGCCGCGCGAGACATAGTCTGGGTCGCTGTCGTCCTGGGAGACGACGATGGCCGCGGCGGTCTCGACCTGGGTGGCGGGCTTGGTGGCGACGGTCTTGCCGACGGTCACCCGGCCCGCGGCGATCAGCTGGCTGGCGTGCTCGCGCGAGCGGGCGAGTCTGCGCCGGACCAGCTCGGCGTCGAGACGGCGGCGTGCCACTCCTGCCACGTTCGGTTCAGCTCCTGTTTTCGTACGGACGAGGGGCGGGGTGCGCGTCGAGCGAGGTCAGCTCGGCGCGCAGTCCACGGTGTACATCCTCGTACACGTCCAGGTGCCCGTCCGCCGGGAGGTGGTCCGCCTCGGCGAGGCGCTCCAGATGGCCGTCGACGCCGGGGTGCCCGGTCGCCTCGCGGGGCACCCCGAGCGGCGCGATGCCGCCGGGCATGGAGTCGGCGGGCTCGGAGTCGGCGGGCCGGGAATCGGCCGGCTCCTGCTCGGGTAGGGCGTCGCTCATGCCCCGACGCTACCGCGTGGGCCTGGGGTACGGTCGACGGCGATGGCGACGATCACTGAGTGCCGCGGCGCACTGGACACACTTTCCGGCAACCTCGCGCGGGCGGACGGCGGCGTACGGGGTGCGGCCGCGCTCGACCGCACCCTGAGCTGCCACCTCACCGACCTGGACACCACCTTCACGGGCCGCCTGGAGGGCGGCCGCATCGTGGTCGAGGACACGGTGCCGGGCCCGCCGCCCGCGAAGGCGCAGATCCGGCTCGCGATGACCGGCGACGACCTGGTGGCGATGGTGGGCGGCGAGCTGAACTTCGCGAAGGCCTGGGCCTCCGGCCGGGTCCGGCTGGAGGCCGGCTTCCGCGACCTGCTCAGGCTGCGCTCACTTCTGTAGGGCGGGCTTGCGGGCCCGGGCCTGGCGCCCCGCCGGTACGACGAGCGGCGTGCCGGTCTCCGGGTCCTCGATGACCGAGCAGCGCAGCCCGAAGACCCGCTCGACGAGCTCCGCGGTCACGACCTGCGACGGCGGGCCCTCGGCGACGACCTCGCCGCCGCGCACGGCGATGAGGTGGGTCGCGTACCGGGCCGCGTGGTTGAGGTCGTGGAGGACGGCGACGAGCGTGCGGCCCTGCGTCTCGTGCAGCTCGGCGCAGAGGTCGAGGACGTCGATCTGGTGCTGGATGTCGAGGTAGGTGGTCGGCTCGTCGAGCAGCAGCAGCGGCGTCTGCTGGGCGAGCGCCATGGCGATCCACACGCGCTGGCGCTGACCGCCGGAGAGCTCGTCGACGAAACGGTCCGCCAGCTCGGCGACCCCGGTCGCCTCCATCGACTCCTGGACGATCCGCTCGTCCTCCGGGGACCACTGCCGCAGCACCCCCTGGTGCGGGTAGCGGCCGCGGGCGACGAGGTCGGCGACGGTGATGCCGTCCGGGGCGATGGAGGACTGCGGCAGCAGACCGAGCGTCTTGGCGACCTTCTTCGCCGGCATGCCGTGGATCGACTGCCCGTCGAGCAGGACCCGCCCCTGGGTCGGCTTCAGCATCCGGGACAGGGCGCGCAGCAGCGTGGACTTGCCGCAGGCGTTGGGCCCGACGATGACGGTGAAGGAGTTGTCGGGGATCTCGACGGACAGGTCGCGGGCGATGACCCGCTGCTCGTACGCGAGGGTGACCGACTCGGCCCCGAGACGCTGCTGCTGCCGACCGCTCATTGCCGTACTCCTGTTGTCCTTGTCCGTGATGGTGCCGGCCGGGGTCATATCCGGCCCGCCTTGCGTTCGCTGACGAGCAGCCAGAGCAGGTAGCAGCCGCCGAGGATGCCCGTGACGACGCCGACGGGCAGCTGCCGCTCCCCGAAGGCGTTGGTGGCCAGCCAGTCGGCGACGAGCAGCAGCGCCGCGCCCATGAGCGCGGAGGCGGCGAGGTTGGGTCCGGGCGAGCGCGTCAGCCGGCGGGCCAGCTGCGGCGCGCTCAGCGACACGAAGACGATGGGCCCGGCGGCGGAGGTGGCGACGGCCACGAGCAGCACGGCCGAGGCCATGAGCACGATCCGGGTCCGCTCGACCTTCACCCCGAGGGCGTACGCGGCGTCGTCGCCCATCTCCAGCATGCGCAGCGCCCGGCCGTGTCCGAGGACGAGCGGCAGCAGGGCGCAGCAGACCCAGAAGAGGGGCCAGAACTGCGACCAGTCCCGCCCGTCGAGGGAGCCGGTCATCCACACCATGGCGCGGGTCGCGTCGACCAGGCTGGCCTTGGTGATGAGGTAGTGGATGACGGAGGTCAGCATGGCGGCGGCGCCGATGCCGGTGAGGACGAGCCGGTAGCCGTGCACGCCCTTCTTCCAGGCGAGCAGGTAGATCGCGGCGCCCGTGACGAGCCCGCCGACGACCGCGCCGCCCGCCGCCATGGCCGCGCTGCCCTGGAAGAGGACGATGACGGTCAGCGCGCCGACGGTGGCGCCCTGCCCGAAGCCGATGACGTCGGGGCTGCCGAGGGGGTTGCGGGAGATCGACTGGAAGACCGCGCCGCCGACGGCGAGCGCGGCGCCGACGAAGATCGCGACGAGCACGCGCGGCAGCCGCAGTTCGAGGACGGCGAACTCCTGGACGACCGTCCCCTTGCCGAGGAGGGTGTCGACGACCTCGCCGGGCGACATGGGGAAGTCCCCGGTGCCGATGAGCACGACGGCGACGGCGAGGGTGAGCGCGAGGAGGCCGAGCGCGGCGAACGCGGCGCGCGGCTCGTACCGTACGGAGAATCCGCCGCCGGTCCGCAGGGTCTTGGTGGTCACAGCTGGGCCATCCTCTTGCGGCGTACGAGTCGGATGAAGACGGGGCCGCCGACGAGGGCGGTCACGATGCCGACCTGGAGCTCGGAGGGCCGGGCGACGATCCGGCCGACGACGTCGGAGCCGAGCAGCAGCACGGGTGCGAGGACGGCGGCGTACGGCAGGATCCACCGCATGTCGGGCCCGGTGATCGCCCGGACCATGTACGGGACCATGAGGCCGAGGAAGACGATGGGGCCGCAGGCGGCGGTGGCGGCCCCGCACATCAGGGTGACGGCCAGCATGGCGACGCCCCGGGTGCGGTTGATGTTCGCGCCGAGCGCGCGGGCGGTGTCGTCGCCCATCTCCATGGCGTTCAGGGGCCGGGAGATCAGCAGGGCGAGCAGGGCGCCGACGAGGATGAAGGGCGCGACCTGCCGGACGGTCTCCATGCTGGCGGAGGCCAGCGAGCCGACCGTCCAGAACCGCAGCCGGTCCAGGGCCGCCGAGTTGAGCAGCTGGACGGCGTTGACGTAGCCGTACAGGGCCGCGGTGGCGGCGGTGCCGGCGAGCGCGAGCCGCACGGGCGTGGCGCTGCGGCTGCCCCCGAGGACGTACACGACGACGGAGACGACGGCCGCGCCGACGAAGGCGAACCAGACGTAGTCCCGGGCGTCGGTGACGCCCAGGAAGGCGATCCCGGAGACGACGGCCGCGGCGGCCCCGGCGTTCACGCCGAGGAGTCCGGGCTCGGCGAGCGGATTGCGCGTCAGCCCCTGCATGACGGCTCCGGAGAGACCGAGGGCGAGCCCCACGAGCAGTCCGAGCAGGGTGCGCGGGACGCGCACGTCGTGGACGACGACGTCGTTGCCGACGCCGGTGTTCTGGAACAGCCCGTGCCACACATCGCCGAGCGGCACCGGCTTGGCACCGATCATGATGCTCAGGACACAGACCAGCAGCAGGACCCCGACGGCCACGGCCAACCCGACGGCGCGCACGGAGTTCCGGCGCGTCGGCGTCTGGGCAGCGCCTGTCGACTCCGCGCTCACACGGGAGGAACTCTCGACCAACACGCAGTTAGGTTAGCCTATCCAACTTCGCGCGCCCCGGTCGAGACCGGCTCCCACCTGCCCAAACCGACGGTGGCCTCCCTTCCGGTCGCGCCCACGCTTCCGGAAGGGAGGGAGAAATCCCTACAAACCCAACCGGGCGAGCGCCTTGCCCGCGTCCAGACCACAGGCCCCGCTCCCGCCGGCCGTCCACGCCGCCCCGCACAGCGCCCGTACGCCGTCCATCACGTCCGCGCCCCCGGCACCCTCGGTCTCCGTGCCCTCACCCGATTCCAGCACCAGCTCGTCGCCGCGCACCGACGCACGCCACCCCCCACAGACGAAGGCGCCCCCGCCCGCGTCCACGACCTCCGGCTGCCCCACGAGCAACCCGCGCAGATCCGCCGCCACATACGTCGGCCGGTGCTCCGGCACCGCCGCGAGCAGCGTCGCCACGTCCGTCAGCCCGGTCAGCACGAGCAGCGAGTCCACGCCCCCGTTGAACGCGCCCTCGATGTCCGTGTCCAGCCGGTCGCCGACGACCAGCGGCCGCTGCGCCCCCGTCCGCAGCACCGTCTCCCGGTGCATCGGAGGCTGCGGCTTCCCCGCCACCCTCGGCTCGAACCGGCCCCCGGTCGCGATCCGCACGACCTCGACCGCCGACCCGTTCCCGGGCCCGACCCCCCGCTCCCCCGGAATCGTCAGGTCCGTGTTGGACGCGTACCACGGCACCCCGCGCCCCACCGCGTACGCCGCCTCCGCGAACCTCCCCCACGGCAGCTCCGGCCCGCCGTACCCCTGCACCACGGCCGCCGGCCCGTCGTCCGCCGACTCCACCGGCACGAGACCCCGCTCGCGCAGCGCGACCCGCAGCCCCTCCCCGCCCACGACCAGGACCGGCGCCCCCGCCGGCAGGTCGTCGGCGATCATCCGGGCCACGGCCTGCGCCGAGGTGACGACGTCCCCGCCCTCGGCGGGCACCCCCAGCTCCGTCAGATGCGCGGCGACCTCGTCCGGCGTCCGCAGCGCGTTGTTCGTGACGTACGCCAGGTGCATGCCGCGCGACCGCGCCTCCCCCAGCGCCTCCACGGCGTACGGCACCGCCTTCCGGCCCGCGTACACCACACCGTCCAGATCGAGGAGCGCCGTGTCGTACGCCTCGCTCAGCGCCGGCGCGCTGCCGCCCGGCCGGCCCCTGTCCCGCCCGTGCCCGTCCCGGCCGATTCGCGTCATGTCACCCTGCTCCTCACATCACCGGCTGAAATTCCCCCGCTCCCCCGATCATCGCTCATGCCCCGCCCCACATACGATGACGAGATGAACACCTCAGGTCACGCGGCCGCCGACGTCCGCGACGACGCCACAGGCCTGCGCCTGCGCCCGTTCCGAGGACTCCGCTACGTACCCGAGCGGGTCGGCAGCCTCGCCGCCGTGACGTCCCCGCCGTACGACGTCGTCGTCCGACCTGACGGTCTCCTCCACCTGGAATCGGCCGATCCGCACAACATCGTCCGGCTGATCCTCCCCCAGGCGATGACCGCGGGCACCCGCCACCGCAAGGCCGCGGTCACCCTGGACCGCTGGCTCGCCGACGGCGTCCTCGCCCCCGATCCCGAGCCCGCGCTCTACGTGTACGAGCAGGAGGGCGACGGAATCCTCCAGCGCGGCGTCATCGGCGCCCTCGAACTCACCACCCCCGACCGGGGCGTCGTCCTCCCCCACGAGGACGTCATGCCCCACGTGGTCGAGGACCGCGCCGCCCTCATGCGCACCACGGCCGCGAACCTGGAACCGCTGCTCCTCACCTACCCGGGCGACGGCGACGGCACCGACGCGGTCGTCTCCCGCACCGTGCTCCGCGAGCCGCTGCTCGCCACCACCACCGAGGACGGCTTCCAGCACCGCCTGTGGGCGGTCACCGACCCGGCCGAACTCGACGCGATCGCCCGCGACCTGGCCCGCCACCAGGCCCTCATCGCCGACGGCCACCACCGCTGGGCGACGTACCTGCGCCTGCGCGAGGAGCACGTCTCCCCCGGCCCCTGGAACTACGGCCTGGTCCTCCTCGTCGACACCGTCCGCTACCCGCTGCGCGTCCGCGCGATCCACCGCCTCCTGAACCGCCTCCCGATCCAGGACGCCCTGGCGGCGGTCGGCGACGCCTTCCGGGTCCGCCGGATCGAGCGTTCCCTGCCGCTCGCCCTGGAGGCCCTCGCCACCGCCGCCACCGAAGGCAACGCCTTCCTGCTCGCGGGCGCGGACGACGCCTTCCACCTCCTGGACCGGCCGGACCCCGAGCTGCTCACGCGCACGGTCCGCGCCGACCGCCCCGACGCCTGGCGCACCCTCGACGCGACGGTCCTCCACTCGACCCTCCTCGACCACGTCTGGAACATCCCGGACGCCCCGGAGGACATCGCGTACATCCACGACACCGAGGCCGCGGTCGCCCAGGCCGAACGCCGCGGCGGTACGGCGGTCCTCATGCATCCGGTGCGCGAGGAGGTCGTACGAGACCTGGCCCAGCAGGGCGTGACCATGCCCCGCAAGTCGACCTCGTTCGGCCCCAAGCCGGCGACGGGCCTGGTCCTGAGAAGCCTCGCGCTGGACTGAGAAACGCCGAAGGGCGGCACCCGGTGGGTGCCGCCCTTCGTTTCGTGACGATCAGCGCTCGTCGCGGTCCTCGTCCTGGTCCGCGTCCGTGTCCGAGTCCGTGTCGGCCTCGGCCGGGGCCTCGGCGTCCGCGTCGGTCTCGTCGAAGGCGTCGACGAACTCCACGCCGTCCAGCTCGGCGAGCCGATCGGAGGCGTCCGTGGCGCCGTCCTTGTCGGCCTCCAGCGCCTTGGCGAACCAGTCGCGGGCCTCGCTCTCGCGGCCGGCGGCGAGCAGCGCGTCGGCGTAGGCGTACCGGAGACGCGCGGTCCACGGGTGCACGGCGCTGGACGCCAGCTCGGGGCTCTGCAGCGTCACGATGGCGGCCTCCAGCTGCCCCATGTCACGGCGGGCACCGGCGGCGACGAGTCGCATCTCGACCTGCCCGGCCCGGTCCAGCTTCTGCACCTCGGGCTCACCGGCCATGGCGAGGGCCCGCTCCGGCCGGCCCATGCCGCGCTCGCAGTCGGCCATGACGGGCCACAGGTCGACCCCGCCGCTCATCCGCCGCGCGGCCCGGAACTCGGCCAGCGCCTCGGAGTACTTCTGCGTGGCGTACGCGGCGAAGCCGGCGGCCTCGCGGACGGCGGCGACCCTGGACGCCAGCCGCAGGGCGACACGGGAGTAGCCGTAGGCCTTCTCCGGGTCCTCGTCGATCAGTTCGGCGACCATGACGAGGTTGCGCGCGACGTCCTCGGCCAGCCCCTTGGGCAGGCTCATGAGCTCCTGCCGCACGTCGGGGTCGATCTCCTCACCGGTGACCTCCGGCGGAATCGGCAGCCGCTTGATGGGCGCGCGGTCCCCACGGTCCCGGTCACGGTCCCGCGGCCCACGGTCGTCCCGACGGCCGTACCCGCCCCGGTCGTCCCGCCCGCGGAAGCCGCCACCACGGTTGTCATCGCGTCGGTCGTCCCGACGGAACGACGGCCGGTCGTCACGGCGGTCGTCCCGCCGGAAGGCCGGCCGGTCGTCACGGCGGTCATCCCTGCGGTCGTCCCGACGGAAGGAAGACGGACGCTCGTCGCGGCGGTCATCGCGTCGGTCATCGCGACGGAACGACGGCCGGTCGTCACGACGGTCGTCCCGCCGGAAGCCACCCCCGCCACGGTTGTCACCGCGGTTGTCGTCACGGCGGTCGTCACGGCGGAAGCCACCGCCACGGTTGTCGCCACGGTCGTCGCGACGGAAGGAGGAGGACGGACGGTCATCCCGACGCTCGTCCCGACGGAAGCCACCGCCCCGGTTGTCGCCACGGTTGTCGTCGCGACGGAAGGAGGACGGACGCTCGTCGCGCCGGTCGTCCCGTCGGTCATCGCGACGGAACGACGGCCGGTCGTCACGACGCTCGTCCCGCCGGAAGCCACCCCCGCCACGGTTGTCATCGCGGCGGAACCCGCCGCCACCGCGGTTGTCACCACGGTTGTCGTCACGACGGAAACCGCCCCCACCGCGGTTGTCGTCCCGACGGAAGGAGGACGGCCGGTCGTCACGGCGGTCGTCCCGCCGGAAGCCACCGCCACGGTTGTCACCGCGGTTGTCGTCACGGCGGAAGCCACCGCCACGGTTGTCGCCACGGTTGTCGTCGCGACGGAAGGAGGAGGACGGACGGTCGTCACGACGGAAGCCCCCGCCACCGCGGTTGTCATCACGTCGCGGCCCACGGAAGCCGCCCCGCTCACCACCGTCCCTGCGACGCGGCTCGCGCTCCGGACGGTCGTCGGGAGAGTTGGTGGACATCGGCGTGACTCCTGTCTTCGGGTACTGCAGTCATTCTCGCGCAGCCGGCACTCCGCCGCGCATCGAAAGAATTCGAGTAAAACAAAAGGACCCCTGGTCCCAGCATGAACGCTGGGACCAGGGGTCCTGAAATATTGTTCGGCGGTGTCCTACTCTCCCACAGGGTCCCCCCTGCAGTACCATCGGCGCTGAAAGGCTTAGCTTCCGGGTTCGGAATGTAACCGGGCGTTTCCCTAACGCT
>NZ_JBSFSA010000061.1:0-31916 GCF_053589515.1 Streptomyces sp. NPDC003327
AAAGATCACCAAGAACAACAAAAACATGTTATTTTTTATTGCTACTCCGATCCCCAGGGGGCCCACCCCCACCCCCCCCCCCCCGCGCCCCCCCCCCCCGAGCCTCGACGTCCGCACCCGCGTCACCGGCGAGCCCGTCCCGCTGCCGCGGCCGGTCGACCTCGCGGCGTACCGGATCGTGCAGGAGTCCCTGACGAACGCGACCCGCCACTCGGGCGCGCGGACGGTGACGATCACGCTGGACTGGGCTCCGGAGGCCGTACGCCTGCGGATCGCGGACGACGGCGGCGGCGCGCCCGAAGGCCGCCCGACCGGCAGCGGCATCCAGGGCATGCGGGAACGGGCACGCGCGCTGGGCGGCGACCTCACCGCGGGCAACACCTGCGACACGATCTCCGCCAGCGGCGCCCCCGAGGAGGCCGCTCGCGCGCCCCGGGGCTTCCTCGTGGACGCCCGGCTGCCCCTGCGTACCCCGCCCGCCACCGAAGCCGAAGCCCGCGCCGACGCCGGGCGCGCACCCGCCACCGAAACAAGAGCCGCACCCGCACCCGCACCCGAGGGGGACTCCCGATGATCCGTGTCGTGCTCGCCGACGACCAGACCCTGGTCCGCGCCGGGTTCCGGTCGATCCTCTCGGACGAGGAGGACATGGAGGTCGTCGGCGAGGCGGGCGACGGGGAGCAGGCGATCGCCCTCGCCCGCGCACTGCGCCCGGACGTCGTCCTGATGGACATCCGGATGCCCGTCCTCGACGGCCTCGAAGCCACCCGCAGGATCAGCTCCGACGAGCGGCTCGACGGCGTACGCGTGGTCGTCCTCACCACCTTCGACGCCGACGACCACGTCTACGGGGCGCTGCGCGCGGGCGCGTCCGGCTTCCTGGTCAAGGACACCGAGCCGATGGAGCTGCTGCACGCGGTCCGGGTCGTGGCCCGCGGGGACGCCCTGATCGCCCCGGCCGTGACCCGCCGCCTCATCGCCGAGTTCGCCGGCCGCGCCGAGCGCCGCCCCGACCCGAGCCCCCGGCTGAACGCGCTGACCGAGCGGGAGCGCGAGGTGCTCGGCCTGGTGGGCGCGGGCCTGTCGAACGACGAGATCGCCGGCCGGCTCGTCCTCTCCCCCGCCACTGCGAAGACCCACGTCAGCCGGATCATGACCAAGCTGGCGGTACGCGACCGGGCCCAGCTGGTGGTCCTCGCGTACGAGACGGGGATGATCACCCCCGGCTGGCTGGCCTGACCTCCGGTCGGACGCCCCCTAGGGGGCCGGTGCCCCCGGGGACAACCCGGGGGGTACGCGCGCGTGGAGCGGCGCAACCCCTGGGGTACGGCCGGTGTCCTCTCCGGGCCGACGCGCGGGCCCCGGCCGTACGCCGAGGCTGGGCGGCGTGCATCAGGACCCCGCCGTCCCCCAGGACGTACTCGATCTCGCCCGGCTGCAGTTCGCCCTCACCGCCGGCGGCCACTTCCTCTTCGTCGCCCTCACGCTGGGACTCGCCACGGTCGTGGCCGTGCTCCAGACGAAGGCCACGTTCGGCGGGAAGGCGCTGGACGTGCGCATGGTGCGGTTCTGGGGGCAGCTGTACGTCATCAACTACGCCGTCGGCATCGTCACCGGTCTGGTGATGGAGTTCCAGTTCGGCATGGCCTGGAGCGGCCTCACCCACGAGGCGGGGAACATCCTCGGCGCCTCCCTCGCCGTCGAGACGATCGTGGCCTTCTTCGTCGAGTCGACCTTCCTCGGCCTGTGGATCTTCGGCTGGCACCGGCTGAACCGCTGGGCCCATCTGGCCGCGATCTGGATCGTCGTCCTGACGGCCCACCTTTCGGCGTACTGGATCCTCGTCTCGAACGGCTTCCTCAACCACCCCGTGGGGTACGGCTCCGAGGACGGCGAGCTCGTCCTCGACGACCCGGTCGCCGTCCTGACCAACCCCTCCGCGCTGCTGGCGTTCGGGCACGTGCTCGCGGGCGCGCTGCTCACCGCCGGGTTCTTCATGGCCGGCGTCAGCGCGTACCACCTGTTCCGGCGCAGCCAGGACGGGGAGTTCTTCGGCCGCGGCCTGCGGATCGGGGTGTTCCTCTCCGCGCCCGCGCTGATGCTGGCAGCCGTCTTCGGCGGCCTCCAGTTCGGCGCCCTCGCCTCCTTCCAGCCCATGAAGGCGGCCGTGTTCAGCGCGGAGACGGCCGAGATCGCGCGGCTCCAGGCCGAGCTGACGGCACGTTTCGGCCCGGGTGACTACGTGCCGTCGGAGGCCTGGACGCGGGGCGGCGGCCTGGTGATGCTGATCAGCTTCGGGCTGATGATGTACCTCTGCTTCGCCGGGGTGATCCTCGCCTGCTTCAGGAAGGTTGTCTTCCGCTTCCGGTTCTGGCACCTCGTGCTCATGGCGGCCGTGCCGCTGCCCTATCTGGCGATGATCAGTGGCTGGGTGTTCCGGGAGGCGGGCCGGCAGCCCTGGGTCGTCCACGGCCTGCTGAAGACGGAGGACGCCGTCTCGGACCTCTCCGCCGGCACCATGCGCCTCTCGCTGACCGTCTTCACCACGCTCTTCGTGCTCCTCGCCCTCCTCAACGCCTGGCTCCTCGCCCGGCACGCCCGGCGCGGCCCCGTCGACGGCGGCCTCGGCCACGACGACCGGGTCCCCGCCCGGGTCGACGACCGGGGCGACGACCAGGGCGACCGGGGCGACGACCAGGGCGACCGGCCGACCGACCGGCCGACCGACGGGACCGCGCCGCGCCCCCCTGCGCCCGATCCCGGCGACGCGCTGCCCGCCCCCCGCTACTGACCGACCAGGAGAGAAGGAACCGTGGAGACCCTGGCCGTCTGCCTGCTCGCCCTCTTCGCCACCGGCTGGTTCGTCCTCGCCGGAGCGGACATCGGCACCGGCATGCTCACCCCCTGGCTCGGCCGCGACGACCGCGAACGTCGGCTGGTGATCGCGGCGTTCGCCCCGTTCTTCCTGGGGAACGAGGTCTGGCTGGTCGCCACGGCCGGCGTGCTCGTCGGCTGCTTCCCCGCCCTCGAAGGGGAGTTGCTGACCGGCCAGGCCCCGGTGCTCGTCGCGCTCCTGGCCGGCTGGATCGTCCGGGACGCGGCGCTGTGGTCGCGCGGCCGCGGCCCGGGGCCCCGCTGGCGCGCCGGGTGCGACGCCGCCCTCACCGCCGGCAGCTGGGCCCTCGCGCTCTCCGCGGGCTGGCTGCTCACGGCGCTGCTCACCGTCAGGCCGTACGCCCCCGCCACCGGCCCGACCGCCGTGCTCGGCGCCCTCGCCGTCGCCGCCCTGTTCGCCGCGCACGGACTGGGGTTCGCCGCGCTCCGGCTCACCGGAGTGCCGTACGAGCGGGCCCGTCGGCTCGTGGGACGCGCGGGCCGCCCGTGGCAGTCCTTCGCCCTGACCGGCCTCCTCCTCGCCGGGCTGCCGCTCGCGGCGGGGACGGCTCTGCCGCTCGCCGAACGGGCGGCCTCGGCCGCGACCCTCACCCTGCTCGTCCCCGCCCTGCTGGTCGTCACCCCGCTCCTGGTGGGCGTCCAGGCCTGGATCTGGCACGCCTTCCGGCACCGGGTGACCGGCCCCTCGTACCTGTGAGCGCCGACGGGCGGCCGGCCGGGGCGGCGGGGTCAGTGGCCCTCCGGTCCGGGCGCCTCCCCCTTCTTGTGGTGGAGCGCCTTCTGGAGCCGCGCCACGACCGCCTCGCCGTACCGCCGGTGGCCGTGGACCCGCGGGTCGTCCGTCACGTCGTACCGCTTCACATACGCCCCCAGGAAGGCCTGGAGGGTCGCCACCGCCGGGATGGCGATGAGCGCGCCGACGGCGCCGAGCAGCGCCGTGCCCGCGATGACCGAGCCGAAGGCCACGGCGGGGTGGATGTCGACGGTCTTGGAGGTCAGCTTGGGCTGGAGCACGTAGTTCTCGAACTGCTGGTAGACCACGACGAAGCCGAGGACCCACAGCGCGTACCAGGGGTTGACGGTGAAGGCGATCAGCATCGGCAGGGCGCCGGCGAGGTAGGTGCCGATGGTCGGGATGAACTGCGAGACCAGGCCCACCCAGACCGCGAGCGCGGGGGCGTACGGCACGTCGAGGATCTCGAAGAGCACGAAGTGCGCGACACCGGAGATGAGGGCCATCAGGCCGCGGCTGTAGAGGTAGCCGCCGGTCTTGTCGACGGCGATCTCCCAGGCGCGCAGCACCTCGGCCTGACGGGCGGGCGGCAGGACGGAGCAGAGCGCGCGCCGCAGCCGCGGCCCGTCGGCCGCGAAGTAGAACGAGAAGAGGAAGATCGTCAGGAGGCGGAAGAGGCCGCCGAGGACGGTGGCGGAGACGTCGAGGACCCCGGACGCGCTGTTCTGCACGTACTTCTGGAGCCAGTCGGAGCTCAGCAGGCTGTCCTGGACCTCGACGCGCGACAGGTCCGTGTGGAAGGTGTGGTTGATCCACTTGATCAGCGAGTCGAGGTACTGGGGGAAGTCCTCGACCATGGCCACGATCTGCCCGGCGAGCATCGAACCGAGGAGGACGACGAAGCCGACGCCGACGACCAGGACGCCGAAGAAGACGAGGAAGGTGGCGAGGCCGCGGCGCATCCCGCGCGCCGCCATCCGTCCGACCGCCGGCTCGATGGCGAGGGCGAGGAAGAAGGCGAGCAGGACGTTGACGAGGAGGCCGACGAGCTGGTGGAAGGCCCAGCTGCCCAACTGGAAGCAGGCGTAGAGGGCGAGCGCGAGGACCAGCGCCCGGGGCAGCCAGCGCGGCATGCGCGCCGCCGGGGCCGTGGCCGTCGGCGGCTCCCCGGGCGGCGCTCCGCCGCTCCCGGCCGACGCCGGAGCGGGCGGGGTCTTCCCGGCCTCGTGGGTGCCGGACTTCCGGGACCCGGTCCCGGGCTTCTCGGCCTCGGGCCCTCCGCTCTCGGGCTTCTCCGGCTTCTCGGACGTGTCGGTCTCGGACGTGTCGGTCTCGGTCTTCACGGTGTCGTCGTCAGTCGGGGCCACCTCGTCAGTCTCCCGCACCGCTCGGACATTCCACCCGGGACCCCTCACATCCCCGCTTGTCGCCCCCCGCCCCGTTCAGCGCTTGTCGGCCGGTACGTCGACGGCGGCGCAGACCGCGCGCCACACGTCCTTCGCCTCCCAGCCGGCGTCCAGTGCCTCCCGTACCGTCCGGCCCCCGAGCTCCGACATCACATGGTCACGCGCGAAGGACTCGGCATACGACGGACCGAAGTGGTCCGCCATCCGCTCCCAGAAAATCGTCAACCGCATGACACCAGTATCGCGCTCCCAAGAGTGCAGCCCGGCCCGCGGCCCTTGTCACCGGCCCGTTCCGCCCTACCGTCGGAACATGGCCGAAAATCCCTCCCCGACACCCCGGGCCCGCGCCGAGCGCTTCATCTGGCTGACGGCCCGCGTCCTCGAACAGCGCCGGTTCGCCTACTACTTCCTGAACGGCGGTGCGGAGCAGGTCGAGACGGCCCTCACGGCGTACCTCAACGAGGACGGCGGTTACGGCCACGCCCTCGAACCCGATTTCCGCGGCCCGGTGAGCCAGCCGCTGCACACCGCGCACGCCCTGCGCGTCCTGGACTCCGTCGGCCGCTGCGGCGGACTGCGCGTGGAGCGGATCTGCCGCTACCTCACGGAGGTCTCCACCCACGACGGCGCGCTCCCCGCGGTCCACCCGTCCCAGCGCGACTACCCCTCGGCGCCCTACGTCCCCGTCGTCGACGCACCGCCGAGCGCGCTGCTCTCCACCGGCCCCGTGGTCGGCCTGCTCCACCGCAACCAGGTCTGGCACGCCTGGCTCTTCCGCGCCACGGAGTACTGCTGGGCGGCGGTGGAGGGCCTGGAGAAGTCGCACCCGTACGAGATTGAGGCCGCCGTCGCCTTCCTGGACGGGGCCCCCGACCGGGCCAGGGCCGAGGCCGCCGCGGACCGGCTGGGCCGGCTGGTGCGGGAGCAGCGGCTCGCGGTCCTGGAGCCGGACCGGGAGGACGACTGGCCGGTCCCCGACGGGTACGCGCCAGGCGAGCGCCACTTCCCGCACGACTACGCGCGCGTGCCGGACTCCCTGGCGAGGCGCTGGTTCACGGACGCCGAGATGGCCCGCTCGCTCGACCGGCTCGCCGCCGACCAGGCGGAGGACGGCGGCTGGCCGGTCGCCTGGCGCACCTGGGCGCCGGGCTCCGCCCTGGAATGGCGGCCGATCGTCACGGTCGAGGCGCTGCGCACGCTCCGCGCGCACGGCCGGCCCATCGACTGACGGGGGAAGCGGGGACACGGGGTCCGGAAGCGCGGCCGGAGGTACGTCCGGACGCGGGGCCCGGAAGCGCGGCCGGAGGTACGTCCGGACACGGGGTCCGGAGGCGCGGACACGGGTCGGGTGCCGGGCTACCGGGCTACCGGGCTACCCGGCTACCCGGCTACGGCACCGATCCCCGCGTCACCCGCCCAGGGCCCGTACGCCCGCCGTGACCAGGACGGCCGCGGCGACGACGACCAGGAACGGTGCCCGCAGGACGAGTGCGACGGCCGCCGCCCCGAGCCCGGCGGCCCGCGCGTCCAGGACGAGCCCGCCGCCCGCGCTGAACGTCTGCTGCGCCGTGAGCGCCGCCAGGAGGGCGACGGGCAGCAGGGCGGCGAGCCGCTGGACGAGCGGCCGCTCCAGCGCCCCGGCCGGGACGAGCAGGCCGAGCAGCTTGACCAGGTAGCAGCCGACGGCGGTGAGGCCGATCGCGATCCAGACGGTCATCGGGCGTCCTCCTTCGACGTGTCGGCGGGCGAGGGTGGCGCCGTGTCGGCGGCCTCGGCCGCCCGCCTGCCCCGGAACCAGAGCACCGCGGGCGCGGCCAGCGCGGCGGCCAGGACGGGCACCCCGGCGGGCAGCACGGGCAGCAGCCCGAGGCCGAGCAGGACGGCGATCCCGGCGGTGGCCCGCTCGGTGGCCGACTTCAGCATGGGGGCGAGCAGGGCGAGGAAGACGGCGGGCCCGGCCGCGTCGAGGCCCCAGGCGGCGGTGTCGCCGATCGCCTCGGCGCCCAGCGCGCCGAGCAGCGTGGTCAGGTTCCACAGGACGTACAGCGTGAGGCCGGTGACGGTGAAGCCGATCCTGGCCGCCCGCCGGGACGGCTGCGCGAGCGCGACCGCCGTCGTCTCGTCGATCACCCACTGCGCGGCGAAGGGCCTGGCGAGCCGGGGCAGGGCGAGGAGCTGGGAGAGCCGCAGCCCGTAGAAGGCGTTGCGGGTCCCCAGGAAGAACGCGCCCGCGGCGGCCGTGAACGGGTTGCCGCCGGCCGCAAGGGCGCCCACGAGGGCGAACTGCGAGGCCCCGGTGAAGACGAGCAGGCTGAGCGCGCAGGTCTGGAGCAGGCTGAGCCCGGAGCCCGCCGAGGTCACCCCGAAGGCGAACCCGGAGAGCCCGACGGCGATCCCGACGCCGAGCGCGTCCCGGACGACCGCCGCGTCCGGCTTCACGGCCTCGTCCGGCTTGGCCGCCGTGTCCTGCTTGGCGGGCGGGGCGGGCGGCCCTTCCCGTACGACGTGAGGTGCTGTCTGTTCTGCCACGCGAGGGACGTTACGTCTCCGGCTTCGACCCGGTCTTGTACGTTCTTGCGCCCGGCCTCCGCACGCCCCGCACGCCCCGCGCGCGCTGGTACGCGCCCGGGGGCACGCCGACGCTGCGGGTGAAGTGGCGGTTGAGGTGCGGCTGGTCGGTGAACCCCACGGCGACGGCCGCGTCCGCCGGAGACGTACCGGCGTCGAGGAGCCGTCTGGCGCTGCGCACGCGCGCGTCGGTCAGCCAGGTGTGCGGCGGCATGCCGTACGCCTCCCGGAAGGCGCGGAGCAGCGCGAAGGGACTGGTGTCCAGTTCGGCGGCGAGGCGCTCCAGGGTCGGCGGGTCGGCCATCCGCTCCTCCAGGAGGGCACGCGCGCGTGCCGCGTTCCTCGCCCCGGCCGAGCGGGGCGGCAGCGGGGTGACGAGCCCGCCGTGGCTGCGGAGCACGCGCGCGGTCACCAGCCGCAGCAGGCTGTCGGCGGCGAGCGCGTTGCCCTCCTCGGCGGCCCGGTGCACGCCGACGACGAGCCGGGCGGCCTCCGGGTCGTCGACCACGGGCGACGTGAAGCCGACCGATCCGCGCAACGAGAGGGTGTCGGCGGCGATGGACCGTATGAGGTCGGCGTCCGGGTAGATCGTCCGGTAGGTCCAGCCCTCGGGGACCCCCGCGTGCCCGGTGTGCGGGGTGTCGGGGTTGACGAGGGCGATCTGGCCGGGCGCCGCGTACACCAGCTCGTCGCGGTAGTGGAAGGCCTCGACGCCCTCGGTGATCGCGGCGAAGACGAAGGTCTCGTGGGTGTGCCGGGCGAAGGCCTTGCGGACGTAGTGGGCGTGCAGGAGGTCGACCCCCGGCAGCTCGGCGTACTGCCAGTACCGTGCCCGTTCACCGCTCGCCATGTCCCCATTCTGCGGCTCCGGGGCGTCCGGGCGCCGTCCGGGGCCCACGGGTTTTCCACAGGTCCGGGCGCTTGTCGGTGGCGGGGTGCACGATGGGGGGCATGGTCAGGTCCGCGCTCGACTCGTTCTCCCCCGCGACCCGTGGTTGGTTCACCGGGGCCTTCACCGCGCCCACGGCCGCCCAGGAGGGCGCCTGGAGGGCGATCGGCGCGGGCTCGGACGTCCTGGTGGTCGCGCCGACGGGTTCGGGCAAGACGCTCGCCGCCTTCCTCGCCTCCCTGGACCGGCTGGCGTCCGCCCCGCCGCCGGCCGAGGCCCGCAAGCGCTGCCGCGTGCTGTACGTGTCCCCGCTGAAGGCGCTGGCGGTGGACGTCGAGCGGAACCTCCGCTCCCCTCTGACCGGCATCCGCCAGGAGTCGGTCCGGCTGGGACTGCCCGAGCCGGACATCCGGGTCGGCATCCGCTCCGGAGACACCCCGCCCGCCGAGCGCCGGGCGCTGGCCACGCGCCCGCCGGACATCCTGATCACCACGCCCGAGTCCCTGTTCCTCATGCTGACGTCGGCCGCGCGCGACGCGCTGTCGGGCGTGGAGACGGTCATCCTGGACGAGGTCCACGCGGTGGCCGGCACCAAGCGGGGCGCCCATCTGGCCCTGTCCCTGGAGCGCCTCGACGAACTGCTGCCGCGCCCCGCGCGCCGGATCGGCCTGTCCGCCACCGTCCGGCCGGTGGACGAGGTGGCGCGCTACCTGTCGCCGGGGCGCGCGGTGGAGATCGTCCAGCCGCCGTCAGGGAAGGAGTTCGACCTCTCCGTCGTCGTCCCCGTCGAGGACATGGGCGAGCTGGGCGGCTCCCCCGCGTCGGAGGGCCGGGAGGGCGCCGACAAGCCGTCGATCTGGCCGCACGTGGAGGAGCGGATCACCGACCTCGTCCAGTCCCACCGCTCCACGATCGTCTTCGCGAACTCGCGGCGGCTCGCCGAGCGCCTCTGCAACCGGCTGAACGAGATCGCGTACGAGCGGGCGACCGGCGAGGCCCCGCCGGAGGGGTCTCCACCGGCCGATCTCATGGCCCAGTCCGGGGCCGCCAAGGGCGCTCCGCCCCTGCTCGCCCGCGCCCACCACGGTTCGGTGTCGAAGGAGCAGCGCGCCCAGGTCGAGGAGGACCTCAAGGCGGGCCGGCTGCCCGCCGTGGTGGCCACCTCCAGCCTGGAGCTCGGCATCGACATGGGCGCCGTGGACCTGGTCGTCCAGGTCGAGTCGCCGCCCTCCGTGGCCTCCGGGCTCCAGCGGGTGGGCCGCGCGGGTCACCAGGTGGGTGCGGTCTCCACGGGCGTGGTCTTCCCGAAGTACCGGGGAGACCTGGTGCAGGCGGCCGTGGTCACCGAGCGGATGCGCTCGGGCTCCATCGAGTCGATGCGGATCCCGGCGAATCCGCTGGACGTCCTCGCGCAGCAGCTGGTCGCCATGGTGTCCCTCGACACCTGGCAGGTCGACGAGCTGCTCGCGGTGGTGCGCAGGGCGGCGCCGTTCGCCGCCCTGCCCGAGTCGGCGTTCACGGCCGTGCTCGACATGCTGGCCGGGCGCTACCCCTCGGACGCCTTCGCCGAGCTGCGCCCGCGCGTGGTGTGGGACCGGGTCGCCGGGACGGTCACCGGGCGCCCCGGCGCGCAGCGGCTCGCCGTCACGTCGGGCGGCACGATCCCGGACCGCGGCCTCTTCGGCGTCTTCCTGGCGGGCGCCGACCCCAAGAAGGGCGGGGGCCGGGTCGGCGAGCTGGACGAGGAGATGGTGTACGAGTCGCGGGTCGGCGACGTCTTCACGCTCGGTACGACCTCCTGGCGGATCGAGGACATCACCCGCGACCGGGTCCTGGTGTCGCCGGCTCCCGGGGTGCCGGGCAGGCTTCCGTTCTGGAAGGGCGACCAGCTGGGCCGCCCGCTGGAACTGGGCCGCGCGGTGGGGGCGTTCCTCCGCGAGATCGGCGCCCTCGGCGCGGAGGACGCCCGGCTGCGGCTGATCACCGCGGGACTCGACGCCTGGGCGGCGGACAACGTCCTGGCGTACCTCTCGGAGCAGCGCGAGGCCTGCGGCCACGTCCCGGACGACCGGACGATCCTGGTGGAGCGGTTCCGGGACGAGCTCGGGGACTGGCGGGTCGTCATCCACTCCCCGTTCGGCGCCCAGGTGCACGCGCCCTGGGCGCTGGCCCTCGGCGCGCGGCTCGCCGAGCGGTACGGCATGGACGCGCAGGTGATGCACGCCGACGACGGCATCGTGCTGCGTCTGCCGGACGCGGATCTGATGGGCCTGGAGATGGGCCTCGACCTGCTCGACCACGAGCCGGTGGACCCCGGCCGCCACCAGGACACGGCGTACGACGCCGACCAGGCACCGATCGGCGCCGCCGACGCCCTCTTCGACAAGGGCGAGGTCGCGCAGATCGTCACCGACCAGGTGGGCGGCTCCGCGCTGTTCGCCTCCCGCTTCCGGGAGTGCGCGGCCCGCGCCCTGCTGCTGCCGAAGCGGAACCCGGGCAAGCGCACCCCGCTCTGGCAGCAGCGTCAGCGCGCGGCGCAACTGCTCCAGGTGGCGAGCGAGTTCGGCTCCTTCCCGATCGTCCTTGAGGCGGTCCGCGAGTGCCTCCAGGACGTCTTCGACGTCCCCGGGCTCGAAGAGCTGATGGGGGACATCGAGGCCCGCAGGGTGCGCCTGGTCGAGGTCACCACCCCGGAGCCCTCCCCCTTCGCCCGCTCGCTGCTCTTCGGGTACGTGGCGCAGTTCCTGTACGAGGGCGACTCCCCGCTCGCCGAGCGGCGGGCGGCGGCGCTCTCCCTGGACTCCCGGCTGCTCGCCGAACTCCTCGGCCAGGCCGAGCTGCGGGAACTCCTCGACGCGGACGTCCTCGCCGAGCTGGAGCGGGAACTTCAGTGGCTGACGGAGGACCGGCGGATCAAGGACGTCGAGGGCGTCGCCGACCTGCTGCGGGTCCTCGGCCCGCTCACGGACGCGGAGCTCGCCGAGCGCGGCGCGGACGCCGAGTGGGCGCCCGACCTCGGCCGGGCCCGGCGGGCGATCCGGGTCAGGATCGGCGGGGCGGACCACTGGGCGGCTATCGAGGACGCGGGCAGGCTCCGGGACGCCCTCGGCACGGCGCTGCCCGTCGGTGTCCCCGAGGCCTTCACCGAACCGGTCAAGGACCCGCTCGGCGACCTCCTCGCCCGGTACGCGCGCATGCACGGGCCCTTCACCTCCTCACAGGCCGCCGGCCGGTTCGGCCTCGGCGCGGCGGTCACCGACGGCGCCCTGCACCGCCTGGCGGCGGCCGGCCGGGTCGTCCAGGGCGAGTTCCACCCCGCCGGGATGGGCCAGGAGTGGTGCGACGCCGCCGTCCTGCGGCGGCTGCGGCGCCGCTCCCTCGCGGCTCTCCGCCACGAGCTGGAGCCGGTGCCCCCGGCTGCGCTGGCGACCTTCCTGCCGCAGTGGCAGCACCTCGGCGGCAACAGCCTGCGCGGCATCGACGGCCTCGCCCGCGCGATCGAGCAGCTCCAGGGCGCCCCCGTGCCGGCCTCCGCCCTGGAGAAACTGGTCCTGCCGTCGCGGGTCCGCGACTACTCCCCCGCGCTGCTCGACGAGCTGACCACCACCGGCGAGGTCGTCTGGGCCGGGGCCGGATCCCTGCCCGGCAAGGACGGCTGGGTCTCCCTCTACCTCGCCGACGCGGCTCCGCTGCTGCTGCCGCCCGCGCATCCCCTGGAGCTGTCGGCGCTCCACGAGTCGGTGCTCACTGCGCTCTCCGGCGGCTACGGCCTGTTCTTCCGGCAGATCGCCGACCAGATCCGCGCCACCACCCACCCGGACGCCACCGATCCGCAGCTCGCGGACGCCCTCTGGGAGCTGGCGTGGTCGGGCCGCCTCACCAACGACTCCCTGGCCCCGCTGCGCTCCCTGCTCGGCTCCGGCCGCACGGCGGGTTCGACGGCCCACCGCGCGCGGCGGACGGTCCCCCGAGGACGGTACGGAACGCTGACGGCGGCCGCCAGGACCGCCTCCCGCACCGGCCCGCCCACGGTCTCCGGCCGCTGGTCGCTGCTGCCTCCGGCCGAGCCGGAGCCGACCCACCGGGCGCACGCGCTCGCGCGCACGCTCCTGGACCGGCACGGCGTCGTCACCCGGGGCGCGGTGGCCGCCGAGGGCGTGGAGGGCGGCTTCTCCGCCGTGTACCGGATCCTGTCGGCGTTCGAGGACAGCGGCCAGGCCCGCCGTGGCTACGTGGTGGAGGGCCTGGGCGCGGCCCAGTTCGCGATGGACGGGGCGGTGGACCGGCTGCGGGCCGCGGCGACCGCCCGCGACCGGGGCGCCGAGGCGGCCTCCGGCCCCCGCGCGGTGGTGCTCGCCGCCGCCGATCCGGCGAACGCCTACGGGGCGGCGCTCTCCTGGCCCGAGCCGCCGACCGACGCCGGGCACAAGCCGGGCCGCAAGGCGGGCGCGATGGTCGTCCTGGTCGACGGCGAGCTCACGCTCTACATGGAGCGCGGCGGGAAGTCGCTGCTCTGCTGGCCCACGGAGCCGGACGATCCCGCGCTGACGGCGGCGGCCGAGTCGCTGGCGGCCTCGGCGCGGGTGGGCGCGCTCGGCACGGTCACGGTGGAGCGGATCAACGGCGCCACGGCCCTGACCTCCCCGTTCGCCCGCACCCTGGAAGCCGCCGGCTTCCTGGCAACCCCGCGAGGCCTGCGCCTGAGACCCTGACCCCCGCCCGCGCCACCGTCGGCCCGCGCCCGCTGCCACCCGCTCGGCACCGTCGGCCCGCGCCCGCGCCCGCGCCCGCTGCCACCGGCCCGGCACCGCCACCCCGCAACCGCTCACGCCCCGCGCCCCACCCCGACCTCCGCACCCGGCATGATGGGCCCATGCCCGAAGGAGACACCATCTGGCACGTGGCCCACCGGTTGCACGACGCGCTCGCCGGGCGGGTCCTGACGCGCACGGACCTCCGCGTGCCCCGGTTCGCGACCGCCGACCTGACGGGCCGCACCCTCCTCGACGTCACCCCGCGCGGCAAGCACCTGCTCGCCCGCATCGAGGGCGGGTTCACCCTCCACTCCCATCTGCGGATGGAGGGCGCCTGGCTGGTGTACGCCACCGGGAGCCGCCCGGCGGGCCCCGAGCACCAGATCCGGGCGATCCTCGGGAACGCCGAGCACACCGCGTACGGCTACCGCCTCCAGGTCCTGGAGCTGCTCCGTACCACCGAGGAGCCCCGGGTGGTCGGCCACCTCGGCCCCGATCTGCTCGGCCCCGACTGGGACCCGGAGGAGGCGGTGCGCCGCCTGGCCGCCGACCCCTCGCGCACCCTCGGCGAGGCCCTGCTCGACCAGCGGAACCTCGCGGGCATCGGCAACGTGTACAAGTCGGAGCTGGCGTTCCTCGCCGGGGTCACCCCCTGGCTGCCGTTCGGCGAGCTGACCGGCGACGTCCCCGCCCGTCTGGTCGCCACCGCCCACCGCCTCCTGGAGGCGAACAAGGACCGCCCCGACCGGCGCACGACGACCACCCGTCACCCCGGCGTCCTGCTCTACGTCTACGGCCGTGCGGGCCGCGCCTGCCTCCGCTGCGGCACGGCCATCCGCAAGGACGAGCTGGGCGAGCGCGTTACCTACTGGTGCCCGGGGTGCCAGCGCGGCCCCACCCCGGATCAACAGGGCACACGGAATTGACGACCCGTCAGGTCCGGTCGTACCGTCCCGCCGAAGCCTCCTCGTTCACGACGTGCCGGATCCCGCGCCCGGGCGGAGGCGTCGCAATGCCCTGGTGAGACGGGCCGGGCGCCGGCCGCCGGAGCGTCCGGTGGAGGCGGCCACATGCACCGGCAGCAGGCTCAGCCCCCAGCCGCCCGCGGCCACCGCCCCCTCGACCGTCCCGGCCTCCCCCGGCGCCAGCAGCAGGCGCAGCACCGCCCACCACCAGAGCCCCCCGGCCGCCAGCCCGACCGCGATCAGCGTGAGCGTCACCAGCGGAACCCGTCGCCGTACCATGGCCGCCTCCTGCGTTCGACGCTAGACCGGCAGGATCACCCTGCGGGAGGGCGCACCGGAGGCAGAGCGGGCGCGCGCGACGCGCACGGACCGGCGTATCGACGCAGCGGCAGGGGCAGAGACGGACACGGGGGCGACGGACATGCGGGCTCCAAGCTGTCGTACGTCACCCCACCATGGCACGCCGCCCCGGAACCCGGCATCTCGGACGAACCACGCTCCGCATCCCACCCCACACGGAAAGGAGCCCCCACGGCACGGAGCCCCGCACAGAACGGAGCCCCGACCGGCACCCTGAGGGCACCGACCGGGGCTCCGTCCCGCTTCGGTTCAGGCAGCGACGACGTCCACCGCTTCCGCGGGCGCCTTGATGGTCACCCGCTCGGTGGGCACACCGGCCACCGACGTCACCGACACCGAGTTGAGCATCGGTCGTACCGGCGTCGGCACCGGTTCGCTCGCCGCTGCCGACTCGGCCAGTTCGGCCAGCGACAGCTCGTCGCTCACTTCACGCATGAGCTCGGACATCCGTACGTCCAGCGCGTCGCAGATCGCGGAGAGCAGCTCGGAGGAAGCCTCCTTCTGCCCCCGCTCCACCTCGGAGAGATAGCCGAGCGAGACTCGGGCGGACGAGGAGACTTCGCGCAGAGTACGGCCCTGGCGCTGGCGCTGCCGACGCAGCACGTCACCCAGCAGGCGACGGAGCAGGATCATCGGTGGCTCCCTCCTCGGACCGCGTAGCCGCATCCTTCTCGCCCCACCGTACCGCCTCGCGCTGCGGCCGTGCGGGGAGCGATGTCGTGTTCACTCAGGGCTGCAAACATCAAGTCCCCCCGTTCTGTTCCGTATCCTGTGCCCGCGCATTTCCCGAAAGTTCTTCACGGAGCAGCTCCAGCACGCTCCGTACACTCTCTCTACGGATTTCCGCGCGGTCGCCGTTCAACCTCAACGAGACCACTTTCCCGACCCCCGCGCCCGCCCCGGCCGGTCCGGCGACCGCCACGTAGACCGTTCCGACCGGCTGCCCGTCCTGCGGATCGGGCCCCGCCACCCCGGTCGTCGAGACGCCCCAGTCGGCCCCGAGCCGGTCCCGCGCACCCGCCGCCATCTGCAGCGCGACCTCGGGATCCACCGCGCCGCGCTCCGCGAGCAGGGCGCGGTCCACCCCGAGCAGCGCGTGCTTCAGGTCCGTCGCGTAGGCCGTGACCGAGCCCCGGAAGGAGGCCGAGGCACCCGGCACTCCGGTGAACTCCGCGGCCACCAGACCCCCCGTGAGCGACTCCGCCACGGCCATCGTGTGACCACGCTCCGCGAGCAGCGCCAGCACCCGGGCGGCCTCGTTCATCGCGCCGACGCCTCCGACCGCGCGGCCGCCCGCTCCGCGGCGAGGCCCCTGCGCCGCAGGACGACCGCCTGTCGCACATAATCCAGGCCGGTGACGACGGTCAGCGCGACGGCGACGCCCATCACCCAGAAGCGCAGGGTGGCGAGCGGGCCGGTGAGCACGAGGACGTACATGCCGACCGCCGTGCCCTGGGCCAGCGTCTTCATCTTGCCGCCGCGACTTGCGGGGATGACGCCGTGCCGGATCACCCAGAACCGCATCAGGGTGATCCCCAGCTCCCTGGCGAGGATGACGACCGTCACCCACCAGGGGAGATCCCCGAGAGAGGAGAGGCAGATCAGGCCGGCCGCCATGATCGCCTTGTCCGCGATCGGGTCGGCGATCTTTCCGAAGTCGGTCACCAGGTTGTACGTGCGGGCGAGGTGTCCGTCGAAGACGTCCGTGATCATGGCCACCGCGAAGGCCGCCCACGCCCAGGCCCTCCAGACGGGGTCGTGCCCGCCGTCCTGGAGCAGCAGCACCACGAAACCCGGCACGAGGACGAGCCGGATCATGGTGAGGATGTTCGCGATGTTCCACAGGCTGGCCTGGTTGACGGCCGCAGTGCCCAGCTTGCCGTGGGGCGCAGGCCTACCGGTCCCGCCCGTGGCGGATGCCGGGACTCCGGTCATCTGGCCGCCTCCTCGGACAGACATACGGCGACGAGGTCGACGCCCTCCGCGGCCACGACCTTCGCCCTGACCATCCGGCCCGGGGCCAGCTGGAGGCCGTCGAGGCCCGCGCCGTCCTCGGCGGTGAGGAGCACCTGGCCGTCGGTCTCGGGCGCCTGGTGGGCGGCCCGGCCGATCCAGCCGTCCTCCTCCTCGTCCTCGGACTCGACGAGTACCTCCAGGATCTCTCCGATCCGCTCCTCCGCGCGCTGCGCGGTGAGCTCCTCGGCGAGCCGGGAGAGGTGGGCGAGCCGCTCGTCCACGACGTCCTGGTCGAGCTTGTGCTCGTACGTCGCGGCCTCGGTGCCGTCCTCGTCGGAGTAACCGAAGACGCCGATCGCGTCGAGGCGGGCGTGGGTGACGAAGCGTTCCAGCTCGGCGAAGTCCGCCTCGGTCTCGCCGGGGAAGCCCACGATGAAGTTGGAGCGCGCGCCGGCCGTGGGCGCCTTGGAGCGGATGGTCTCCAGGAGCTCCAGGAAGCGGTCGGTGTCGCCGAAGCGGCGCATGGCCCGCAGCACGTCGGGGGCGCTGTGCTGGAAGGACAGGTCGAAGTAGGGCGCGACCTTCTCGGTGGAGGTCAGCACGTCGATCAGGCCGGGGCGCATCTCGGCGGGCTGGAGGTAGCTGACCCGGACGCGCTCGATGCCGTCGACGGCGGCCAGCTCGGGCAGCAGGCCCTCGAGGAGCCGGATGTCGCCGAGGTCCTTGCCGTAGGAGGTGTTGTTCTCGGAGACCAGCATGATCTCCTTCACGCCCTGCTCGGCGAGCCAGCGCGTCTCGTTGAGCACGTCCGAGGGACGGCGCGAGACGAAGGAGCCGCGGAACGACGGGATCGCGCAGAAGGAGCAGCGCCGGTCGCAGCCGGAGGCCAGCTTCACGGAGGCGACGGGGCTGGTGTCCAGCCGGCGACGGAGCGGGGAGCGCGGCCCGGAGGCGGGCGCGAGCCCCTCGGGCAGGTCGGCCGGCACGCCCTCGGGCGCGACGGGAGCCGCGAGCGGGGCGCCGGTCGCAGCGGAGGCACCGGCGGAGGTCCCGGCGGGCGCCTCGACCGTGCCGTGCCCCGGCAGGGCGATCCCGGCGGCGGCCTTCTGGCGCTCCACGGGCGACAGCGGCAGCAGCTTGCGCCGGTCGCGCGGGGTGTGGGCCTCGACACTGCCCCCGCTGAGGATGGTCTGGAGGCGGTTGGAGATGTCGGCGTAGTCGTCGAAGCCGAGGACGCCGTCGGCCTCCGGGAGGGCGTCGGCCAGCTCCTTGCCGTAGCGCTCGGCCATGCAGCCGACGGCGACCACGGCCTGGGTCTTGCCGTGGTCCTTCAGATCATTGGCTTCGAGCAGGGCGTCGACGGAGTCCTTCTTGGCGGCCTCGACGAATCCACAGGTGTTGACGACGGCGACGTCCGCGTCCTCGGCGTTCTCGACGAGCTCCCAGCCGTCCGCTGCCAAGCGGCCTGCGAGCTCCTCCGAGTCCACCTCGTTACGGGCGCAGCCAAGAGTGACAAGGGCGACGGTACGGCGTTCGGGCATGGGCTCAAGACTACTTCGTCCCGGCCGCGGACCCGTCGCGCAGGGTTCACCTGCGCGACGGACGTCACATCCAGGGGGCCCACCCGGAGCGTCGGGGGCTCACCCGGCCTCCGCGGGTGGCCCCGCACACCCGGGGGCTCACCCGGCCTCGGGGTCGCCCTTCGTGTAGGACAGCCGCTCGACCTGCCCGGCTTCGAACCGGTCGGCGACCTTCTTGCCGTTCACGTACAGCTCGATCGCGCCGGCGTTGCCGAGGACCAGGTCGACGCGCTCGCCGTCCTGGAAGGTCTTGGACTCGCCCTCCAGGAGGAGCCCGTCGAAGAGCAGCTTCCCGTCGGCGGCCTTGGCCGAGATCCAGCTCTTGCCCTCGGTGGCGGTCAGCTTCACCGTGACCTTGTCCCGCGGCACGGCGGCGATGGCGCTCTCCGTGGGCTTGGGCGCGGCCGGCCTGGTCGGCTTCGGCTTGGCCGTGGCGCTGCCCTTCTCCGGGGCCGGCGCGGGTCCGCCGTCGGCCGCGGTGGTGCCCCTCGGCGCCTCCGGTCCGTCGAACATGGTGAAGCCGACGAAGCCGACGACGGCGACGATCGCCGCGACCATGGCGGCGGTCCAGTTGGGCCGGCGCGGTTCGGGACGGATGCGTTCCGCCTCGAAGAGCGGGGCGGCGGGGGTGGGCGCGGGGCGGCCGCCGTGCTCGGCGTCGTACTGCTCGATCAGCGACGCCGGATCGAGCCCGACGGCACGCGCGAGCGTGCGGATGTGACCGCGGGCGTAGACGTCTCCGCCGCACCGCGAGAAGTCGTCCTCCTCGATCGCGTGCACGATCGGGATCCGGACACGCGTGGAGGCACTGACTTCTTCGACGGTGAGACCGGCGGCGATGCGGGCCTGCTGGAGAGCGCGACCGATCGAGTCCCGGTCGTCTGCCGGGAACGTCCGGTCGTCTTCGGGGGAGTTGCCGATGGACACGAGAGCGCCTTTCGAGCGTGTAGCCACCTGCTGGACGTTCAGTCTATGGGTGGTACGAAAGGGTGGGGCAACCGGGCGGGTGCTGTTTGTACGCCATGAGGCTGGGACATCCTTCTGTCCCTCCGTCCAACTTGACGTACGGCCAGGGGAAACGGTTGCCCTCCGTTCCCTTACGAGTGAGTCTCGGCCCGGTCTCGAACGGGTACCCCCGCCGCTCCGCCGCTACTCCCCCCCGTCCGACTCCCCCCGGATCACGGCGAGCACCCCGTCCAGCTCGTCCGGCTTGACGAGCACGTCCCGCGCCTTGGACCCCTCGCTCGGCCCGACGATGTTCCGCGACTCCATCAGGTCCATGAGCCGCCCCGCCTTGGCGAAGCCGACGCGCAGCTTGCGCTGGAGCATCGAGGTGGAGCCGAACTGGGTCGAGACGACCAGCTCGGCGGCCTGGCACAGGAGGTCGAGGTCGTCGCCGATGTCCTCGTCGATCTCCTTCTTCTGCTTGGTCCCGACGGTGACGTCGTCCCGGAAGACCGGGGTCATCTGGTCCTTGCAGTGCTGCACGACGGCCGCGACCTCGGCCTCGGTGACGAACGCGCCCTGCATGCGGACGGGCTTGTTGGCGCCCATCGGCAGGAAGAGGCCGTCGCCCTTGCCGATGAGCTTCTCGGCCCCCGGCTGGTCGAGGATGACCCGGCTGTCGGCGAGCGAGGAGGTGGCGAAGGCGAGCCGCGAGGGCACGTTCGCCTTGATGAGTCCGGTGACGACGTCCACGGACGGCCGCTGGGTCGCGAGCACCAGATGGATGCCGGCCGCGCGCGCCAACTGGGTGATGCGGACGATCGCGTCCTCGACGTCCCTGGGCGCGACCATCATCAGGTCGGCCAGCTCGTCGACGATGACCAGGAGGTACGGATAGGTCTTCAGCTCGCGCTCGCTGCCCTCGGGCAGCTTGACCTTGCCGTTGCGGATGGCCTCGTTGAAGTCGTCGATGTGCCGGAAGCCGAAGGCCGCCAGGTCGTCGTAGCGCAGGTCCATCTCGCGCACCACCCACTGGAGGGCCTCGGCGGCCCGCTTGGGGTTGGTGATGATCGGCGTGATCAGGTGCGGGATGCCCTCGTAGGCGGTGAGTTCGACCCGCTTGGGGTCGACGAGCACCATCCGGACGTCCTCGGGGGTCGCCCTTATCATGATCGACGTGATCAGGCAGTTGATGCAGGAGGACTTGCCGGATCCGGTGGCGCCGGCGACCAGGACGTGCGGCATCTTCGCCAGGTTGGCCATCACGTAGCCGCCCTCGACGTCCTTGCCGAGCGCGACCAGCATCGGGTGCTCGTCGCCCGCCGCGTCCGCGAGGCGCAGCACGTCGCCGAGGTTCACCATCTCCCGGTCGCTGTTCGGGATCTCGATGCCGACCGCGGACTTCCCGGGGATCGGCGAGATGATCCGTACGTCGGGGGAGGCCACGGCGTAGGCGATGTTCTTCGTCAGGGCCGTGATCTTCTCGACCTTCACGGCCGGGCCGAGCTCGACCTCATACCGCGTGACCGTCGGCCCGCGCGTGAAGCCGGTGACGGCCGCGTCGACCTTGAACTCGGTGAAGACGGTGGTGAGCGCGTCGACGACGGCGTCGTTGGCGGCGCTGCGGGTCTTGCCGGGGCCGCCCCGCTCCAGCAGGTCGAGCGAGGGCAGGGCGTACGTGACGTCGCCGGAGAGCTGGAGCTGCTCGGCCCGCGCCGGCAGGTCCGTCGGCTCGGGGGCGGGCTTGGTCAGATCGGGTACGACCCCGGCGGGACGCTTCCCGCTCCCCCGGGCCGTCGGCACGTTCGCCGGAGCCGCAGCCGAAGCCGGAGCCGCAGCGGCCGCGGGCCCGGACGGCGCCTCCGCGGCCTCCGCCCCCGCCGCGGCGGCGGCCACGGCGGCGGCCCGTTCGGCCGTGACGTCCCGGGTGAGGTCGGCGACGAGCGGCGACGGCGGCATCCCGTTGAGCACGGCGCCGTCGAGCGCGGCGGCCGCGGCGGCGGCCACGTCGACCGGGTCGAGGCCGTGGTCGAAGGCGGGCCGCTCCGCCGGGCGGCGCGCCCCGCGGCCGCGCCGGCCGAGCGCCTCCTCCTCCGCCCGGTCCACGTCGTACGGCGCGGCGGGGCCGGCCGCCCTGCGCCGCGCCGGCCGGGCGGTCCGGGGCGGCGCCTCGCGCCACTCCTCGTCGTACTCCTCGTACCCCGGGTACCCCTCGGCCACGGCGTCCCCGGCCGGCTCGACGATCCCGAGCCGGGCGCCGAGGGCGCGGAGCCGCTGCGGAATGGCGTTGACCGGGGTGGCGGTCACGACGAGCAGCCCGAAGATCGTCAGCAGGACCAGCATCGGTACGGCGAGGACCTCGCCCATCATGAAGACGAGCGGCTTGGACGCGGCCCAGCCGATGAGACCGCCCGCGTCCTGCATGGCCTCGGTGCCGTCCCCGCGCCCCGGCGAACCGCAGGCGATGTGCACCTGCCCGAGGACGCCGATGGCGAGCGCGGACAGTCCGATGACGATCCGCCCGTTGGCCTCCGGCTTCTCCGGATACAGGATCAGCCGCACGCCGATCGCGCCGAGAAGCAGCGGTACGAGCAGGTCGAGCCGCCCGAAGGCCCCGGTGACGAGCATCTCGACGAGGTCGCCGACGGGACCGCGCAGGTTCGACCAGGTGCCGGCCGCGACGATCAGCGCGACGCCGAGGAGCAGCAGCGCGAGCCCGTCCTTGCGGTGGGCCGGGTCGAGGCCCTTGGCTCCGCGCCCTATCCCCCGGAACACCGCCCCCACCGCGTGGGCGAGGCCGAGCCAGATGCCCCGCACGAGGCGGTAGACGCCCCCGGTCGGGGACGGCGCGGGGCGGGGCGGCGCCTTCTTGGCGGCGGTCTTCCGCGCGGGCGCCCGCTTGGCGGGCGCGGCCTTCCTGGCCGCCGCCTTCTTCGCGGGCGGCTTCCCCGGGGACTTCGCGGTCGACTTCGCGACGGACTTGGCGGCCGCGGTTCTCTTCGCGGCGCCCGTCGTCCGGCCGGCGCGCGGTTGTGCGGTGCCCGCCGTGCCCTGGGAACCCTTGCCGGACGTACGTGAAGCCATGGTGCTGAGGTTACCGGTGGAGCGTCGGGCTGTCCCGCCTCACCCGCCTCACCCGAACGTGTCGCCCTTGGCGTGGCGGCGAGCTGACGCCGGATCACCCGCCGCCCTGTGGCATGACGCTACGTCAGTTCTGGGCCGGCATCGGGGGCCCGCCGCCCGTGCCGGGCTCCAGCGCGTCCAGGGCCCGGCGCAACCCGGTGAGCTTCCGCTCCAGGTGCGCCGCGGTGGCCACGGCCGCGGCGTCGGCGGAGTCGTCGTCGAGCTGCTTCGACAGGGCCTCGGCCTGCTCCTCGACCGCGGCGAGCCGCGCGGAGAGCTCGGCGAGCAGCCCGGCGGACTCCTTGCCGTGGCCGCCCTCGCCGCCGCCCTCCAACTGGAGCCGCAGCAGCGCCGCCTGCTCGCGCAGCTTGCAGTTCTTCATGTACAGCTCGACGAAGACGGAGACCTTGGCGCGCAGCACCCACGGGTCGAACGGCTTCGAGATGTAGTCCACGGCGCCGGCCGCGTACCCGCGGAAGGTGTGGTGGGGCCCGTGGTTGATGGCGGTGAGGAAGATGATCGGGATGTCCCGGGTCCGCTCGCGCCGCTTGATGTGCGCGGCGGTCTCGAACCCGTCCATGCCCGGCATCTGCACGTCGAGGAGAATCACCGCGAAGTCGTCCGTCAGCAGCGCCTTGAGCGCTTCCTCCCCGGACGATGCCCGCACCAGTGTCTGATCGAGCGCGGAGAGAATGGCCTCCAGCGCCAGCAGATTCTCCGGCCGGTCATCGACCAGGAGGATCTTGGCCTTCTGCACCATGCCCCGTCCTCCTCGTCCCGGCAGCGGCTCGCCCCGGCTCCCGGAACCGGGGAAAGCACCGGGCGCCGCCCCAGAAGACGGCATCCTGGCGCCGTCCGTCCTTGTGCCGGTCATCGTAGCCGCACCCCGCCCGTCGCCACACCCTGTCACCGCGATGTCACTGTGCACCTACCGGAAACGCGGTGGGAGACCAGAAGGTTCCCCGTATCCCGGGCCCTCACACCCCCGTGGCGACAGTCCGTCAGCGACGGCCGGGGCCCGCGCGGGCGCGTCGCGCGGGCCCCGGCGCCACGGGTCACTTCCCCCGCATCCACTGCTCCATCACGGACAGCAGGTGGTCGGGATCGACCGGCTTGGTCACGTAGTCCGACGCGCCCGACTCGATCGCCTTCTCCCGGTCGCCCTTCATCGCCTTCGCCGTGAGCGCGACGATCGGCAGCCCCGCGAACTGCGGCATCCGCCGGATCGCCGTCGTGGTCGCGTACCCGTCCATCTCCGGCATCATGATGTCCATGAGCACCACGGCCACGTCGTCGTGCTGCTCCAGGACCTCGATGCCCTCGCGCCCGTTCTCCGCGTAGAGCACGGACAGCCCGTGCTGCTCCAGGACGCTGGTGAGCGCGAAGACGTTCCGGATGTCGTCGTCGACGATGAGCACCCGCTCGCCGGAGAAGGAGAACGTACGGCGCGGCTCGGCCTCCGCCTCCTGCTCCCCGCGCTCCGCCTCGGCCCCCGCCCCCGTCTGCCCCGCCTGACCGGGCGCCGAACTCCGCGCCTCCGCCGCCTCGGCGGCCGCCTTCCTGCGGTGCCGGAAGAGCGCCCCGGCCCCGGACCGCGACTCCGTCCGTACGGGAGCGGTCGGGAAGTGCGGGAACGGCGTCGCGCCCGCGGCTTCGCCCTCCGCCGCGTGCTGCGGGTCCTCGGAGCCGGGCGCGCCCTGCCCGTACCCGCTCGACGGCGGTTCCGTCGGGTTGAGCGGCAGGTAGAGGGTGAACGTCGAACCGCGGCCGGGCTCGCTGGCCGCGAAGATCTCACCGCCGAGCAGCCGCGCGATCTCCCGGCTGATCGACAGGCCGAGGCCCGTGCCGCCGTACTTGCGGCTGGTCGTGCCGTCCGCCTGCTTGAAGGCCTCGAAGATGACCCGCATCTTGCTCGCCGCGATCCCGATGCCGGTGTCCGTGACCGAGAACGCGATCAGGTCCGCGTCCGCGTCCCGCAGGGACCCGGCCTCGAGGAGCTGCTCCCGGATCGACTGCGGCACGTCCGCGTGGGCGGGCCGGATGACCAGCTCGACCGCCCCGGCGTCGGTGAACTTCACCGCGTTGGAGAGCAGGTTGCGCAGCACCTGCAGCAGCCGCTGCTCGTCGGTGTGGAGGGTGGCCGGCAGCTCGGGCGAGACCCGCACCGAGAAGTCCAGTCCCTTCTCCGCCGTGAGCGGCCGGAAGGTCGCCTCCACGTAGTCGACGAGCTGCACGAGCGCGATACGTGTCGGGGACACGTCCATCTTGCCCGCCTCGACCTTCGACAGGTCGAGGATGTCGTTGATCAACTGCAGCAGGTCCGACCCGGCGCCGTGGATGGTCTCGGCGAACTCCACCTGCTTCGGCGTCAGGTTCGACTCGGCGTTGTCGGCGAGCAACTTGGCCAGGATCAGCAGCGAGTTGAGCGGCGTGCGCAGCTCGTGCGACATGTTGGCCAGGAACTCCGACTTGTAGCGCATCGAGACCGCGAGCTGCTCGGCGCGCTCCTCCAGGACCTGCCGGGCCTCCTCGATCTCGGTGTTCTTCACCTCGATGTCCCGGTTCTGGCGGGCGAGGAGCTCCGCCTTCTCCTCCAGTTCGGCGTTGGAGCCCTGGAGTTCCATCTGCCGGTGCTCCAGCTCCGCCGAGCGCTCCTTCAGCTGCTCGGTGAGCTCCTGCGACTGCTGGAGCAGCACCTCGGTCTTGGTGTTGACGCTGATGGTGTTGACCGTCGTCGCGATCAGCTCGGCCAGCTGGTTGAGGAAGTCCCGCTGGATCTGCGTGAACGGCTGGAAGGAGGCCAGCTCGATGACACCGAGGACCTTGCCCTCGAAGAGCACCGGCAGCACGATCACGTGCGCGGGCGCCGCCTCGCCGAGCCCCGAGGAGATCTTGAGGTAGCCGGGCGGCACGTTGACCTGGATGGTCCGCTTCTCCTCAGCGGCCGTCCCGATGAGCGTCTCCCCGGGCCGGAACGAGGTCGGCATGGACCCGGCCGAGTAGCCGTAGCTCCCGCGCATCCGCAGCTCGTACGAGCCGTCGCCCTCGCCCACCAGCTCGGCCTCGCCGTGCGCGGAGCCCGTCGGCATCGCGACGAAGAAGGCGCCGTGCTGGGCGGAGACCACCGGCGTCAGCTCGCTCATGATGAGCGAGGCGACGTCGTCGAGGTCCCGCCTGCCCTGCATGAGACCGGAGATGCGGGCCAGGTTGCCCTTCAGCCAGTCCTGCTCCTCGTTGGCGAGGGTGGTGTCGCGCAGGTTGGTGATCATGGTGTTGATGTTGTCCTGGAGGGCCTGGATCTCGCCCGCCGCGTCCACACCGTCGATCTTCAGGTTCAGGTCGCCGCGGGTGACCGCGGTGGCGACGGCCGCGATGGCCCGCACCTGCCGGGTCAGGTTCCCGGCCATCTCGTTCACCGACTCGGTGAGGTCCCGCCAGGTGCCGTCGACGTCCCGGACGCGGGCCTGACCGCCGAGGATGCCCTCCGTGCCCACCTCGCGGGCCACGCGCGTGACCTCCTCGGCGAAGTTCGACAGCTGGTCGACCATCGTGTTGATGGTGTTCTTCAGCTCCTGGATCTCACCGCGCGCGTCGATGTCGATCTTCTTGGTGAGGTCGCCCTTGGCGATGGCGGTGGTGACGGCGGCGATCTGGCGCACCTGACCGGTGAGGTTGGACGCCATCGAGTTCACGGACTCGGTGAGGTCCTTCCAGGTGCCCGAGACGCCCGGCACCCGGGCCTGGCCGCCCAGTTCGCCCTCCGTACCCACCTCACGGGCCACGCGCGTGACCTCGTCCGCGAAGTTCGACAGGGTCGCCACCATCGTGTTGACGGTCTCGGCGAGCTCGGCGACCTCGCCGCGCGCCTCGACCGTCACCTTCTTCGTCAGATCGCCGTTGGCGACGGCCGCCGAGACCCGGGAGATGTTCCGCACCTGACTCGTCAGGTTGTTCGCCATCAGGTTGACGTTGTCGCTGAGGTCCTTCCACGTGCCGGTGACCCCACGGACGCGGGCCTGACCGCCGAGGATGCCCTCCGTGCCCACCTCACGGGCCACGCGCGTGACCTCGTCCGCGAAGTTCGAGAGCTGGTCGACCATCGTGTTGACGGTGGTGACCAGCTCCAGGATCTCGCCCCGGGCGTCGACGGTGATCTTCTTCGACAGGTCGCCCATGGCGACGGCCGTGGTGACCTCGGCGATGTTGCGGACCTGACTGGTCAGGTTGTTCGCCATGAAGTTCACCGACTGGGTCAGGTCCTTCCAGGTGCCGGAGACCCCCTGCACCTCGGCCTGACCGCCCAGGATGCCCTCGGTGCCCACCTCGCGGGCCACCCGCGTCACCTGCTCGGCGAAGTTGGACAGCTGGTCCACCATCGTGTTGAGGGTGTTCTTCAGCTCCAGGATCTCGCCCCGGGCGTCCACGTCGATCTTCTGCGACAGGTCACCGCGCGCCACCGCGGTGGCGACCTGCGCGATGTTGCGCACCTGCGCCGTCAGGTTCCCCGCCATGAAGTTCACGGAATCGGTCAGGTCACGCCACACACCGGCCACACCCGGCACCTGCGCCTGACCACCGAGCCGTCCGTCGGTGCCCACCTCACGGGCCACCCGCGTCACCTGCGCGGCGAAGGCGGACAGCTGGTCCACCATCGTGTTGATGGTGTTCTTCAGCTCCAGGATCTCGCCCCGGGCGTCCACGTCGATCTTCTGCGACAGGTCACCCCGCGCCACGGCCGTTGTCACCTGCGCGATCTGCCGCACCTGCGACGTCAGGTTCCCGGCCATGAAGTTCACGGAGTCCGTCAGCTCGCGCCACCGCCCGGAGACGCCGTCCACCCGCGCCTGACCGCCGAGCCGCCCCTCGGTGCCCACGTCCCTGGCCATCCTGGTCACCTGGTCCGCGAAGGCCGACAGCTGCGACACCATCGTGTTGACGGTGTTCTTCAGCTCCAGCATCTCGCCGGCCACGTCCACCGTGACCTTCTGCGACAGGTCGCCGTTGGCGACCGCCGTCGTCACCTGCGCGATGTCCCGCACCTGACCGGTCAGGTTCCGGAACGCCGTGTTCACCGAATCGGTGAGGTCCTTCCACGTACCGGCCGCGCCCGGCACCTCGGCCTGACCGCCGAGCAGACCCTCGACGCCGACCTCCCGGGCCACCCGGGTCACCTCGGAACCGAACGCCGACAGCTGGTCCACCATCGTGTTGACGGTGTTCTTCAGCTCCAGCATCTCGCCGGCCACGTCCACCGTGACCTTCTGCGACAGGTCGCCGTTGGCGACCGCCGTCGTCACCTGCGCGATGTCCCGCACCTGCGTGGTGATGTTCCGGAAGACGGTGTTGACCGAGTCTGTGAGGTCCTTCCACGTGCCCGCCGCACCCGGCACCTGCGCCTGACCGCCGAGCAGACCCTGCGCACCGACCTCGCCCGACACCCGGGTCACCTCGTCGGCGAAGATCCGCAGCGTGTCGGTCATCTGGTTGATCGTGTCGGCGAGCTGCGCGATCTCGCCCCGCGCGCTCACCGTGACCTTCTGCGACAGGTCGCCGTTGGCGACCGCCGTCGTCACCTCGGCGATCCCTCTCACCTGATTGGTGAGGTTCCCCGCCATCGTGTTGACGGAATCCGTGAGGTCCTTCCACACACCGGCGACCCCGGCCACCTCGGCCTGACCGCCCAGCTCCCCCTCCGTCCCCACCTCGCGCGCGACGCGGGTCACCTCGGAGGAGAACGACGACAGCTGGTCCACCATCGTGTTGACGGTGTTCTTCAGCTCCAGCATCTCGCCGGCCACGTTCGCCGTGACCTTCTGCGACAGATCGCCGTTGGCCACCGCCGTCGTCACCAGCGCGATGTCCCGCACCTGCGCCGTCAGCCGGTACGCCATCGTGTTGACCGAGTCCGTGAGGTCCTTCCACGACCCGGACACCCCGCGCACCTGCGCCTGCCCGCCCAGGATGCCGTCGGTGCCGACCTCGACGGCGACCCTCGTCACCTCCGACGCGAAGTTCGACAGCTGGTCGACGAGGTTGTTGACGGTCCGCGCGACCTTCAGGAACTCCCCGCGCAGCGGCCGCACGGCCCCGTCCGCACCCTCCGAACGAAGGTCCATCCGCTGGTCGAGATCGCCCTCGGCGACCGCCGAAAGCACCCGGCCCACCTCGGACACCGGCCGCGCCAGATCGTCGACCAGCGCGTTCGCCGCCTCGATGGCCGCCGCCCAGGCCCCCTCGGTGGCCCCGGCCTCCAGCCGCTCGGACAGCTTGCCCTCGCGCCCCACCACCCGGCGCACCCGCGACAGCTCACCCGTCACGTGCATCTGCCGGTCGGCGACCTCGTTGAACACGGCGGAGATCTCCGCCATGACCCCGTCACCGGAGACCGTGAGCCGCCTGCGGAGGTTCCCGTCGCGCATCGACACCAGCGCGCCGAGCAGCCGTTCCAGAGCCGCCGCGTCCACCTGGACCGTCCCGCCACGGGCACGCCCGCCCCTCGCGCGCGTGCCGCTGCCGCTGCCGCTGCCCCGACGCGTCGCCGTGCCAGACTCCACCGTGTCCCTCCCGAAAGGGGTCGACCGTACCGCTCCGGCTCTCACCGGTAGCCTGCCCAGTGTTTCACCGCGACCGAACCAGGCGATAACAGTTCGGCAGCTTCGCACAACGTCCCCACCCCGGGGGGACGGAAACAGTGGTGACCGGCACACGTGCGGACAGCGAAGGTAAGTAACCTGGCTTTCGGCTGTCCAACCGCCCCGGTCCGCCCGGCGGGGGCGGTGTGGCGCGCGTACGACCACCGGGCAGCGGGAGGGACAGACCGAGCATGGCAGAGCCGGGCGTCGAGACGCGTACGAGGAGTGCTGTGATCACCGCGCGGGCGACTGCCACCTTCGAGCCCGTCGGGCGGTCCGTCGCGGCCGCGCGCGCGTTCGTCCGGGACACCCTCCAGGGCTGGGGCCACCCCGAGCTCGTCGACGACGCCACCGTCCTCACCAGCGAACTCGTCACCAACGCCGTGATCCACGCCGGCACCTCCGCCGAGGTCCTCTGCCTGCGCGCCGAGGAGAGCATCCGCGTCGAGGTCGCCGACCGCTACCCCGAGCGCGAGATCCCCGTCCAGGGCGGCCGCACCGTCGCCCACCCGGACCGCGAGAACGGCCGCGGCCTCCTCCTCTGCGCGGCGCTCGCCTCCCGCTGGGGCGTCGACTACTCCCCCACCCGCAAGCACGTCTGGTTCCACCTCGACCTCCCCCGCCGCCCCGTCGGCACCCGCTCCGCCGGCCCGGTCCTCCCCGACGCCCTCCTCCCGGTCGCCGACAGCCGCGTCCGGGTCGCCGTCACCCAGATCGACCGCGGCGGAGCCATCACCGCCTGGAACGACGACGCCGAGGAACTCTTCGGATACGCGGCCGACCAGGTCACCGGCAAGCCGCTGGGCGACCTCGCCGCCTGGCCCCACACCCCCGGCATCGGCACCGGCCTCGCCGAGGCCCTCCGCCTCTCCCGCTGGGAGGGCAGCTACGGCATCCGCTGCGCCGACGGCCGCGTCGTCCCCGTGTACGCCTCCCACCTGCGGGTACGCGACTCCCAGGGCGAGCCGTCCACGGTCTGCCTCCTCGTGCGCGAACACGAGCGGGCCGTCCTCCAGACCCCCCAGCGCCCGGCCGCCGACCCCGGCTCCGAGAGCCGCGCCGCCGACCCCTTCGAGATCTTCATCGGCTCCCCCGCCCCCGACGACCTCGACGGCCTCCTCCAGCGCACGGTGGAGCGCGCCCGCGACATGCTCGACGGCGACGCCGCCTTCCTCCTCCTCGCCACCGACGACGAGACGGAGCTGGAGGTGCGGGCCACCACGGGCCTCCCCTCGGCCCGCCAGCGGTTCGCCCGGGTCCCCGTCGAGACGGGCGCCAGCCGGTACGGCTCCGCCCGCATGCCCGCCGTCCACGAGGACCTGGCCGCCGTCCCCGGCGCCGTACCGCTCCTCGAAGGCACCGGCATGCGCTCGGTCGTCACCGTCCCGCTCAAGGTCGAGGGCCGGCTCACCGGCTCCCTCGGCGTCGCCGCGGAGACCGCGAACCGCTACTCGAACGAGGAGGCCCTGCGCCTCCAGTTCGCCGCCGACCGCATCGCCCTCGCCGTCGAGTCCGCCCGCCTGGGCGAACTGGAGCGCCTGCGCCGCGGCTCCCTCAGCTTCCTCGTCGAGGCCTCCGACCTCCTGGCCGGAACCCTCGACCGCGACCAGACCCTGGCCCTGATGGCCCAGATGACGGTCCCGACCCTCGCCACCTGGTGCGCGGTCTACACGATCGCCGACACGGCCTCCGAGCCCTACCTCTCCTACGTGCTCCACGAGGACGAGGACCGCATCGACGGCCTCAAGGCCCTGCTCTCCTCGATCGCCCCGCCGGACCCGGTGCCGACGCCCGGGGCCCGGGCGTGGACCGCTCCGGCCGACGCCGCCCAGCAGGCCGCGCTCTCGGCCTCGGTCCGCGAACTCGACAACCCGGGCAGCCCGCTCTCCTCCGGCATCGACACCACGCTCGCCACCGCGAGCGCCGTCGCCGGCGAGACGGTCGTCCTTCCCCTCGTCGCCCGCAACCGCGTCATCGGCATGCTCACGCTCGGCCGCCCGGTCGAGGACCACTTCCGCCAGGAGATCCTGGAGCTCGCCGAGGACCTCTCGCGCCGAGCCGCCCTGGCCCTGGACAACGCCCGGCTGTACTCGGAGCGCGTGGCGATCAGCCAGTCCCTCCAGCGCAGCCTCCTGCCGCCCGGCCTCCCCGACATCCCCGGCGTCGAGGTCGACGTCATCTACCGCGCCGCCGGCGAGGGCAACGAGGTCGGCGGCGACTTCTACGACGTCTTCCCCATCAGGGACGGCGCCTACGGCTTCGCCATCGGCGACGTCTGCGGCACGGGCCCCGAGGCCGCCGCGGTCACGGGCCTGGCCCGCCACGCCCTGCGCCTCCTGGCCCGCGAGGGCTTCGGCGGCCCGGCGGTCCTGGAGCGCCTGAACGCGGCGATCCTCGACGAGGGCGCCCGCAGCCGCTTCCTGACGCTCCTGTACGGCGAGATGCACCCGCAGGCCGACGGCTCGGCCGTCCTGAAGGTCGTCTGCGCCGGCCACCCGCTCCCGCTCCGCCTCCGCCAGGACGGCACGGTCGCCCCCGCGGCCGAACCGCAGCCGCTCCTGGGCGTCATGGACGACCTGGAGCTGTACGAGGAGACCGTCCGGCTCGACCCGGGCGACGTCCTCCTCTGTGTGACGGACGGCGTGACGGAACGCCGCGAGGGCACCCGCATGCTCGGCGACGACGGCCTCGCCGAAGTCCTCAAGACCTGTACGGGCCTGACGGCCGGCGCGGTCTCCGCCCGTATCCTCCGCGCTGTCGAGCGCTTCGCCCAGGCCCCGGCCTCCGACGACATGGCGATCCTGGCCATGCGCCTCCAGGAACCGGACCCCAGCTGACCCCCACGGAGCCGGCCACCTCGCGTCGGGGCGGTCGGCTCCCCACCGTTCCTGCCCAGGAACGCAAAAAGGCCCCCGCCTGAGGCGGGGGCCTTTTCTCTGAGCCCTTTAACGGAATCGAACCGTTGACCTTCTCCTTACCATGGAGACGCTCTGCCGACTGAGCTAAAAGGGCGGGTTGTTCGGCGGTGTCCTACTCTCCCACAGGGTCCCCCCTGCAGTACCATCGGCGCTGAAAGGCTTAGCTTCCGGGTTCGGAATGTAACCGGGCGT
>NZ_JBSFSA010000062.1:0-27712 GCF_053589515.1 Streptomyces sp. NPDC003327
TCAGGGGCAGGTAGCAGAGCGCGAGGAACAGGACGAGGACGCGCAGCCGCCGCTCCGGGGTTCCGGTCCACTGCCGGGCGCCGTAGGTGACGCCGCCGAGGAGGGCGCCGAGCCCGAGGGCGGCCATCAGCCAGCCGTAGACGGAGGGGGTGCCCCGGTCGTCGGCGTAGGCGACGGCGGCGACGGTGATGGAGCCGAGGGCGAGGCCGACGAAGAAGAAGGAGCCGAGCAGGGCGAGGAGGCCGGGCGAGCGCAGCGCGCCCAGCCAGTGCGCCTCGCGGGAGGCGGAGCGCCAGGCGCGGGAGGGCTCGGAGAGCACGACGGCGAGGGCGCCGAGGACCCCGAGGGCGTTGATGACGAGGAGGGCGGCGGCGGGCGACCGGAGGGCGACGAGGAGGGTCACGAGCAGCGGGCCGACCGTGAACATGACCTCCTGGGCGACCGCGTCCAGGGCGTACGCCCGGTGGACCCGGTCCTCGCGGCCGAGGACGCTCGGCCACAGGGCGCGGAGCCCGCCCTCCAGGGGCGGGGTGAAGAGGCCGGCGACGACGACGGCCGCGTACGCGAGCGCCAGATTGCCGGTCCCGGCGAGGGCGAAGAGGGCCATGCCGAGGGCGGAGAGGATGGCGGCGGGCAGCTGGACGCGGGGCTGGCCCTTGAGGTCGACGGCGCGGCCGAGGAGCGGCTGGCCTATGGCGTTGGCGACGCCGTAGGCGGCGATCAGGCCGCCGGCGAGGCTGTAGCTGCCGCCCTGGTCGCGGACGAAGAGGGTGAGGGCGACGGGGCCGGTGCCGTTGGGCAGTCGGCCGACGAGGGTGCCGGCGAGCAGCCGGGCGGCGTGCGGTGCCCGGAGTATGTCGAGATAGCCGCCGTGTGCCGTGGCCTCGGTGGCCATGTCGGTCTCCCCTCCCTCGGATCCTGCCGAGGTTTTACGTATAACTTGGTCCGTCATACGTACCATGGCGGCTGTACGCGGGTCCAGCCCGCACCCGGAGCGAACGACGCGGAGGATCGAGTGCAGACCCCGGAGCCCCGCGGCGCCCGCCCCACCAGCCGCGACGTGGCGAGGGCCGCGGGCGTCTCCCAGGCCACCGTCTCCCTCGTCCTCGGCGACAAGTGGCGCGGCCGGGTCTCCGAGCGCACCGCCCTCGCCGTGCGCGAGGCGGCGGCCGGGCTCGGCTACCGCCCCAACCTCGCCGCCCGCAACCTGCGTCTCGGCCGGACCCGTACCGCCCTCCTCGTCGTCCCCGCCCTCACCAACGAGTTCTTCGCGCGCGTCTACACGGGCGCCGCCACGGTGGCCGCCCGGCACGGCTTCGGCGTCGTCCTCTACCCCTCCCCCGACGGCGTCGGCCCCGCCCGGGACCCCTTCGCCTCCGCGCGCGCCGCCCTCGACGGGGTCATCGCCTCCTCGATGGCCTCGGACGCCCTGAAGGCCTTCCGGGGCACCGACCTGCCGCTCGTCATGCTGGACAGCGACCCCGCAGACCCGGCCGCCGCCCACGTGAACCTGGACGTCGCCGACGGCATGCGCCAGGTCGTCCGGCACCTGCTCGACCTGGGCCACCGGCGGTTCGTCCACCTCGCCTCGGCCGTGCCCTCCTGGACCTTCGACGTACGGGCCGCGGCGCTCGCCGACGCGCTCGCCGGCGTCTCCGTGCGGACCGTCCGCGCCCCGCTCGACGTCCACGGCGCCATGGCCGCCACCGAGCGCGCTTTCACCGGGGACGAGCCGCGCCCGACCGCCGTGGTCTGCGACGACGACATCCTCGCCGCCGGCGCCTGCAAGGCCCTGCGGCGCCTTGGACTACGGGTCCCCGAGGACGTCTCCGTCACCGGTTTCGACGACCTCGCCCTCGCCACGGCCGTCGAGCCCGAGCTGACCACCGTCGGCCTGCCGGCCGAGCGGATCGGGGAACGGGGCATGGAGGCCCTCCTCGCCGTCCTGGCGGGCGAACCGCCCCGGCCGGACGCCCTGCCGGTCGCCCTCGTCCCCCGCGGCTCCTCGGGCCCCGCACCGGCCCCCTGAGAGCCTTGACGGACGGACCGGACGGGCGGCCTGGCCGGGACACGGCCCGAGGCCGCCGGCGGGCGCGATACGCCGAGGAGCCCGCGATACGCCGAGGAGCCCCGGCCGCTCGCGCGCGCCGGGGCCCCTCGGATCCCGCTGCTACTCCTCCGGAGCCTCGTCCGAGGGCTCGTCCGTCTTCGCCGTGGCGGCGTTGTCCGCCTCCAGGAGGCGGGAGAGCTGGCGGCCGACGATCCGCTTGAACTTGCGCTGCTGGGGGCGCGTGCGGTCGAGCACCGCCACCTCCAGGCGCTCCGCGGGGATCTCCCGCTCGGTGCCGTTGGTGTCCCGCGACAGGGCCTGGACGGCCAGCTTCAGCGCCTCGGCGAGCGACATGCCGTCGCGGTGCCGCTGGTCGAGGAAGGTGCCGATCTGCTCCGCGTTCCCGCCGACCGCGACGGAGCCGTGCTCGTCGACGATCGAGCCGTCGTGCGGGAGCCGGTAGATCTGGTCGCCCGCCGGGTCGACGCCGACCTCCGCGACGACCAGCTCGACCTCGTACGGCTTCTCGCCCGCGCTGGAGAAGATCGTGCCGAGCGTCTGGGCGTAGACGTTGGCCAGCCCGCGCGCGGTCACGTCGTCCCGGTCGTAGGTGTAGCCGCGCAGGTCGGCGTAGCGCACGCCGCCGATGCGGAGGTTCTCGTACTCGTTGTACTTGCCGGCGGCGGCGAAGCCGATCCGGTCGTAGATCTCGCTGAACTTGTGGAGCGCGCGGGAGGGGTTCTCGCCGACGAAGACGATGCCGTCCGCGTACTGGAGGACGACGAGGCTGCGGCCCCGGGCGATGCCCTTGCGGGCGTACTCGGCCCGGTCCGCCATGGCCTGCTGGGGTGAGACATAGAACGGTGTGGACACCGGCTACCGTCCCTTTCTTCCGGTCTGAAGGGCTGCTGGGGGCGGCGGACGGTCAGAGCAGGGCGGCGCGCGGCCCGTCGGGCTGCTCGAGCCGCCGGTCGGTGACCGACCTGGCCAGGGCGGAGGACTCCTCCTCGGAGAGCCTGCGGAAGCCCTCGTCGGTGATGACGGTGACGATCGGGAAGATGCGCCGGGCCAGGTCCGGACCGCCCGTCGCGGAGTCGTCGTCCGCCGCGTCGTACAGCGCCTGCACGACCAGCGTGGTGGCCTGCTCCTCGGTGAGGTCGTCGCGGTAGAGCTTCTTCATGGAACCGCGCGCGAAGATCGAGCCCGAGCCGGTGGCGGCGTAGCCGTGCTCCTCGGAGCGGCCGCCGGTCACGTCGTAGGAGAAGATCCGGCCCTTCTCCTTGCCCTCGTCCCAGCCCGCGAAGAGCGGGACGACGGCGAGCCCCTGCATGGCCATGCCGAGGTTGCTGCGGATCATGGTGGACAGGCGGTTCGCCTTGCCCTCCAGGGAGAGCGTGGCGCCCTCCACCTTCTCGAAGTGCTCCAGCTCCAGCTGGAACAGCTTGACCATCTCGACGGCGAGGCCGGCGGTGCCCGCGATGCCGACCGCGGAGTACTCGTCGGCCGGGAACACCTTCTCGATGTCGCGCTGCGCGATCATGTTCCCCATCGTGGCTCGCCGGTCACCGGCGAGCACGACGCCGCCGGGGAACGTCGCCGCCACGATGGTGGTGCCGTGCGGCGCCTGGACGATGCCCTCGGGGAGCTTCCGGTTGCCCGGGAGCAGCTCCGGCGAGTGATCGGCCAGGAAGTCCATGAAGGAGGACGACCCCGGCGTCAGGAAGGCCGCCGGCAGACGCCCGGTGCTACGAGTGTTGGCTTCCACGCGATTCCTTCCGGGTGGGAGAATCGGCCGCCGCGCCTCCGTGGGACGCGCCGGCCGATCTTGCTGGGCTGTGCACGGACCCTACCCGTGCCGCCGCCTGTCATCCGTCCCCGGGCCCACGGCTTTCTCCGGGGCTCCGGGGACGGAGGAACGTCAGGCGGTACCGGGCGGCTACTCGCCGCCCTTCTGGACGAAGGAGCGCACGAAGTCCTCGGCGTTCTCCTCCAGGACGTCGTCGATCTCGTCCAGGACGGAGTCCACGTCGTCGCTCAGCTTCTCCTGGCGTTCCTTGAGGTCGGAGCTCGCCTCCGTGGTGGTCTCCTCGACCTCCTCCGTGGAGCGCGTCGCCTTCTGCTGTCCGCCGCCGGTGTCCTTGGTCGCCATATCCCTCACCCCGCTCGAATCGGCCCGCTCGGTTGAGTCCGTTACAAGATCAGACCCTACTAGCCGGGTCTGACATCGGCCCCATGGTTTCCTGGTTTCTCCCACATCCGGGCGCTGCTTCCATGATTCCCAGCGCCCGGGTATTTCAGGCCCGCATCCGGGTGCGGAATCATTTGCCCGAAAGTACGCGCACGAGTTCCTCGGCCGTGCGGCAGCGGTCCAGGAGCGCCTTCACGTGCTCCTTGGTGCCCCGCAGCGGCTCCAGGGTCGGGACGCGCTGCAGGGAGTCCCGGCCCGGCAGGTCGAAGATCACCGAGTCCCAGGAGGCGGCGGCCACGTCGTCGGCGTACTGCTCCAGGCAGCGGCCCCGGAAGTAGGCCCTGGTGTCCTCCGGAGGTGCCGTCTCGGCCCGCTCGACCTCGGCCTCGTCCAGGAGCCGCTTCATGCGCCCGCGTGCCGCCAGGCGGTTGTACAGCCCCTTGTCGGGGCGCACGTCCGCGTACTGGAGGTCGACCAGGTGCAGCCGGGCCGCGTCCCAGTCCAGGTTGTCGCGGCGCCGGTAGCCCTCCATGACCTCGCGCTTGGCGATCCAGTCCAGCTCGCCGGCGAGGCTCATCGGGTCGTTCTCGAGCCGGTTGAGGGTGTCCTCCCAGCGGCTGAGCACGTCCCTGGTCTGGTCGTCGGCGTCCGTGCCGTACCGCTCGTCGACGTACTTCCTGGCCAGCTCGAAGTACTCCATCTGGAGCTGGACCGCGGTGAGCGTGCGGCCGCTGCGGAGCGTGACCAGGTACTGGAGCGAGGGGTCGTGCGAGACGTGGTGGAGGGTGCGGACCGGCTGGTCGACGGCGAGGTCCACGGTGATGAAGCCGTCCTCGATCATCGACAGGACCAGGGCCGTGGTGCCCAGCTTCAGGTAGGTGGAGATCTCGGAGAGGTTGGCGTCGCCGATGATCACGTGGAGCCTGCGGTACTTCTCGGCGTCCGCGTGGGGCTCGTCGCGCGTGTTGATGATGGGCCGCTTGAGGGTGGTCTCCAAGCCCACCTCGACCTCGAAGTAGTCGGCGCGCTGGCTGATCTGGAAGCCGTGCTCGCGGCCGTCCTGGCCGATGCCGACCCGCCCCGCGCCGGTCACGACCTGGCGGGAGACGAAGAACGGGGTGAGGTGCCGCACGATGTCCGAGAAGGGGGTCTCCCGCTTCATCAGGTAGTTCTCGTGCGTGCCGTAGGAGGCGCCCTTGTTGTCGGTGTTGTTCTTGTAGAGGTGGATCGGCTGGGCCCCGGGCAGCTGGGCGGCGCGCTCGGCGGCCTCCGCCATGATCCGCTCGCCCGCCTTGTCCCAGAGCACGGCGTCGCGGGGGTTGGTGACCTCGGGCGCGCTGTACTCGGGGTGCGCGTGGTCCACGTAGAGCCGCGCGCCGTTGGTCAGGATGACGTTGGCGAGGCCGATGTCCTCGTCGGTGAGCTGGCTGGAGTCGGCGGCCTCGCGGGCGAGGTCGAAGCCGCGGGCGTCCCGCAGCGGGTTCTCCTCCTCGAAGTCCCAGCGGGCGCGGCGCGCCCGGTGCATCGCCGCCGCGTAGGCGTTGACGATCTGGGACGAGGTGAGCATGGCATTGGCGTTCGGGTGTCCGGGGACGGAGATCCCGTACTCCGTCTCGATGCCCATTACTCGCCGTACGGTCATGCGGCCCTCCTTGCCCGGCGGCGCTCACTGTGCGCGCCTCGGCGGTACCGAAGAGCCTAGAACGGCTCCGCGCTGGTGGGGAGATCACTTGCGGTGTTTCCCGGTGCTGCCGGGAGGAAATCCGGGGGAACGCGTCGGCTGCGGATGCCGGATTTCCCGACATCCGCAGCCGGCCGCCTTTTACAGGTACTGACCGGTGTTCGCCACCGTGTCGATGGAACGGCCCGTGTCCGCGCCCTGCTTTCCGGTGACGAGGGTGCGGATGAAGACGATCCGCTCGCCCTTCTTTCCGGAGATGCGGGCCCAGTCGTCGGGGTTGGTGGTGTTGGGCAGGTCCTCGTTCTCCTTGAACTCGTCCACGCACGCCTGGAGGAGGTGGGAGACCCGGATGCCCTTCTGGTTGTGGTCGAGGAAGGCCTTGATGGCCATCTTCTTGGCCCGGTCGACGATGTTCTGGATCATCGCGCCGGAGTTGAAGTCCTTGAAGTAAAGGACTTCCTTGTCGCCGTTGGCGTACGTGACTTCCAGGAAGCGGTTCTCCTCGGATTCCGCGTACATCTGCTCGACCACGGACTGGATCATTCCGTGGGCCGCGGCGGCCTTGGATCCGCTGTGTTCGGAGACGTCGTCCGTGTGCAGCGGAAGGTTCGCCGTGAGGTACTTCGCGAAGATGTCCTTCGCCGCCTCGGCGTCCGGGCGCTCGATCTTGATCTTGACGTCGAGGCGGCCGGGCCGCAGGATCGCGGGGTCGATCATGTCCTCGCGGTTGGAGGCGCCGATGACGATGACGTTCTCCAGGCCCTCCACGCCGTCGATCTCGGCGAGCAGCTGCGGAACGATGGTGTTCTCCACGTCCGAGCTGACACCGGAGCCGCGGGTGCGGAAGAGGGATTCCATCTCGTCGAAGAAGACGATGACGGGGGTGCCCTCGCTCGCCTTCTCCCGGGCACGCTGGAAGACGAGGCGGATGTGCCGCTCGGTCTCACCGACGTACTTGTTGAGGAGCTCGGGGCCCTTGATGTTGAGGAAGTACGACTTCCCCGCGGGCTGGCCGGTCACCTCGGCGACCTTCTTGGCGAGCGAGTTGGCGACGGCCTTCGCGATCAGCGTCTTGCCGCAGCCGGGCGGACCGTAGAGCAGGATGCCCTTCGGCGGCCGCAGTTCGTGCTCCTTGAAGAGGTCCGGGTAGAGGTACGGAAGCTCGACCGCGTCGCGGATCAGCTCGATCTGGTTGCCCAGACCGCCGATCTTGTCGTAGTCGACGTCCGGGACCTCTTCGAGGACGAGCTCCTCGACCTCGCTCTTGGGGACCACCTCGTAGACGTAACCGGACCTGGAGTCGAGCAGCAGGGCGTCGCCGGGTCGGATGGTGACGTCCAGCAGAGGCTCGGCGAGCCTCACCACCCGCTCCTCGTCGGTGTGCCCGACCACCAGGGCGCGCTCGCCGTCCTCGAGGATCTCCTTGAGGGTGACGATGTCCCCGGCGCGCTCGAACTCCATGGCCTCGACCACGTTGAGCGCCTCGTTGAGCATGACTTCCTGGCCGCGCTTGAGCTCGTCGAGCTCGACGCTGGGGCTCACGTTCACCCGGAGCTTGCGGCCCCCGGTGAAGATGTCGCACGTGCCGTCCTCGTTCGCCTGCAGGAAGACACCGAAGCCGGCCGGCGGCTGCGCGAGCCGGTCGACCTCCTCCTTGAGGGCCACGATCTGGTCGCGGGCCTCACGGAGCGTATGGGCGAGCCGCTCGTTCTGCGCGGACACGCCGGCCAGGTTCGTCTGCAGCTCGACGATCCGCTCTTCGAGAATCCTCGTGTGTCGCGGAGAGTCGGCGAGCTTGCGGCGCAGGACGGCGATTTCCTGCTCGAGATAGGCAACCTGGCCGGCAGGGTCTTCAGACCCCCGCCCCGGCCGGATGCCGCGGTTGATGTCGTCGTCGTGGGCTGCCACGGTCCTCACCTCCTCCAAGGGGAGCTGGACGCTTCCTGACCCTACCTGCGTGGGTGGTGATTGAAACCCCTAGATCAAAAAGACTCCGGGGTGTGTCCGATCTTCACCCTTGCGCTTCCCCTCTCGCCAGGGGAATACCCACCCTTCACGGTCTGAAAGCGGGCGGTTGTATGGTCGTGAGTGGCCAACACCCGTCAGGGGTGGCCCGACTTACTTCGCACAGCAGAAACGGCAGGAGACATGACCGTGCAGAACGAGGCCCCGGCCACGGGCGCCGACGAGGCGCTGGAGGTCTGGATCGACCAGGACCTGTGTACCGGGGACGGCATCTGCGCGCAGTACGCTCCCGAGGTCTTCGAGCTGGACATCGACGGGCTCGCATACGTGAAGAGCGCCGACGACGAGCTGCTGCAGGAGGCGGGCGCGACCACGCCGGTGCCGCTGCCGCTGCTCCAGGACGTGGTGGACTCCGCGAAGGAGTGCCCGGGCGACTGCATCCACGTGCGCCGGGTGTCGGACCGGGTCGAGGTGTACGGGCCCGACGCGGACTGAGTGCCGGGCGGTCAGACGCCGCGGGCCGCGGCCCCTGCCGTACGGACGAAGGCGCCGCCCTCCCATCGCCAGCTGACCTGCTCCTTCTCGTCGGGGCAGCAGCTGGGGACGTCCGGGGACGAGTAGCCGAGCAGGGTGGCCTCGACGGCTCCGTCGCGTATCGCGAGGCCGGTGACGCTCTTGCGGAGGTCCGGCTCGACGAGGGTGGCCACGATGCGCGCGGGCGCGCCCGCGCCCTTGCCGCGGGTGAGGACGTAGAGGCCGCTGGGCGGGGTGCCGGAGCCGGCTTCGCAGTGCGCGATCGCGACGGTCTCGGGGTTTCCGTCGCCGTCGAGGTCCCCGGAGACGTAGCGGGCGACGGTGTGGCCGACGGTCCCGCACTCCAGGGGGTAGGCGGCGCCCGCGGCCTCGGGGGCGGGCGCGGGACGGGGTGCCGTCGCGGGGGTTCCGGCGGCTCCGGTGGCTCCGGCGGGGCCGGGCTGGAGGAGGCCGGCGAGGGCGACGACCGCGGCGGTCGCGGTGGCGATGGCCAGCCAGTGCACCGGCCGGGCGTGGGTGTGTGCGAGGTCCACGAGGTCCGGGGCGGCGGAGGGCTGCACGCGAGACGTCTCCTGTGAGGGTGGTGCGGAAGGAGTTGCGGGCATCGTGCCACACGTCACAGGGCGAGGGAACAGGCGGGGTGGGCTTCGGCCGGGCGGAGGCGCATCACGTCGGCCCGAACAGGACGACGCCGCCGTCGAGTTCTCGCCCGGTGGCGGGAACTCGTCGGCGGCGCGCTGCGGGTGTCGGTGCGTCAGCCCTGGCGGTCGGCCGGGACGTCAGCCCTTGTTCGGGCCCTCGTAGTCCTCGCCGTACGCGCCCTTGGCGGGACGGCGGCGGCGCATCGGGGGCTCGACGCCGTCGGCGAGGCGGCGGGCGGTGACGAGGAAGCCGGTGTGGCCGATCATGCGGTGATCGGGGCGGACGGCGAGGCCCTCGACGTGCCAGTTGCGGATCATGGACTCCCAGGGCTGCGGCTCGGCGTAGCAGCCGAACTCGCGGATGGACTCCACGGTGCGGGCGAGCTGGGTGGTGGTCGCCACGTAGCAGCAGAGGATGCCGCCGGGGACGAGCGCCTTGGAGACGGCCTCCAGGCACTCCCAGGGGGCGAGCATGTCCAGGATGACCCGGTCCACGTCGGTGTCGGACAGATTGTCCTGGAGGTCGCCGACGGTCAGCTGCCAGGCCGGGTGGGGCCCGCCGAAGTAGCGCTCGACGTTGCCCTTGGCGATCTCGGCGAAGTCCTCGCGGCGCTCGTAGGAGTGCAGCATGCCGCTGTCGCCGATGGCGCGGAGCAGGAAGCTGCTGAGCGAGCCGGAGCCCACACCGGCCTCGACGACGCGCGCGCCGGGGAAGATGTCGGCGAAGGCCAGGATCTGACCCGCGTCCTTCGGGTAGACCACGGCGGCGCCGCGGGGCATGGACAGGACGTAGTCGGGGAGCAGGGGGCGCAGCGCGAGGTAGGCGACGTTTCCCGTGGTACGGACAACACTGCCCTCGGGAGCACCGATCAGCTCGTCGTGGGGGAAGGAACCCTTGTGGGTGTGGAAGTTCTTCCCGGCCTCGAGCGTGAACGTGTAGTGGCGTCCCTTGGGGTCGGTGAGCTGGACCTGGTCCCCGACCTTGAAGGGCCCGCGACGGCGGGCGGCACCGGTCGGTTCGGACATGTGAACAGAGTACCGGGATTACGAGGACGGTCGTGCCATGGCCTTGACGAAGGCGCGCTCGACGTCGGTCGTGGAGAGGACGCCGTAGATCTCGCCCGTCTCCTCGACCACGAGGTACTCGGTCGCCGGGCTGGCGCGGAGGTGGTCGAGAAGCGGCTGGCCGGTCAGCTCGGCCGGGACCCGCATGCCGTCGGTGAGGTCCTGCGCGAGGGTGCTGACGGCGACCCAGGGGCGGCGGTGCTGCGGTACGGCGGCGATCGCGACCTCGCGGACGATGCCGGTGGGGCCGCCGGTGGCGTCGACGACGACGAGGGCGCGGGCGCCGGCCTCGTTGGCGCGGCGCAGGGCCTCGGAGAGCGGGGTGGCGGGTTCGACGGGGATGGCGCGGCGGGTGAGGGCGCGGGCGCGCAGCTCGGGGAGGTGCTCGCGGAGCCGGGCCATGCGGAGGCTGTTGCCCGCGCCGGTCCAGATGATCGCGGCCAGGATGGCGGCGAGCAGGGCGTCGGTGACGGTGTCGACGCCGCTGATGTCGTCGGTGGAGTTGCCGAGGAGGCCGGTGCGGGTGAGCAGGGGCAGGCCGACGAGGACGAGGACGGCGAGGGCGCGACCGACCCAGGCGGCGGCGACGGTGCCGCTCATGGGCTTGCCGGTGATCTTCCAGACGACGGCGCGGAGCATCCGGCCCCCGTCGAGCGGGAGGCCGGGGAGCAGGTTGAAGACCGCGACGATCAGGTTGGAGATCATCAGGCCGGCGAGCAGGACACCGGGGACGGTGCCGGGTTCGACGGCGAGCATCGCGAGGTAGAACACGCCGGCGAGGACGAGGGAGAGCAGGGGGCCGACGAAGGCGAGGACGAACTCGCGGCCGGGCGTCTCGCTCTCCTTCTCGATCTCCGAGACGCCGCCGAAGAACTGGAGCTGGATGCGGCGCACCGGGAGCTTGAAGCGGAGCGCGGCGATCGTGTGGGCCAGTTCGTGGACGAGCACGGAGGCGTAGAAGGCGACGGCGAAGAAGAGGGAGACCAGGTAGCGCGCGGCCCCGAGGTCGGGCAGGACGCGTTCGATCTGGTCGCCGAAGACCCAGGTGATGAGGGCGGCGACGAGGAACCAGCTGGGGGCGACGTAGACGGGCACGCCGAAGGGCCGGCCCATGAGGATCCCGCCGCCGGGTTCCTCGGTCCGCTGCGGCTTGGGCTCGTCCTGGTTCACGGGTTCCTTTCGTCGCGGGGCGTCACCGCGTCGCTGCGGCACGGGTCGATCATGCAGTGCGACGGGGTCCCGGGTCGATGGTATTCCGCTCGCTGTCGGTGGCGGGTCGTAGGGTCTTCGTCATGAGTACGAGCGAGCAGGAGACGTCCGGGGCCGAGCGGGAGCGGTCCGGGGCGCGTCCTCCCATGTCGCTGTCGCCCTCGCGGGCGAGCGATTTCATGCAGTGTCCGCTGCTGTACCGGTTCCGGGTGATCGACCGGCTGCCGGAGAAGCCGAGCCCGGCGGCGACGCGGGGCACGCTCGTGCACGCCGTGCTGGAGCGGCTCTTCGACGACCCGGCGGCGGAGCGGACGGCGCCGCGGGCGAAGGCGATGATCCCGGGGCAGTGGGACCGGCTCCTGGAGTCGCGGCCGGAGCTGGGCGAGCTGTTCGCGGAGGACCCGGAGGGCGAGCGGCTCGCGGGGTGGCTGGGCGAGGCGGAGCGGCTGGTCGAGCGCTGGTTCACGCTGGAGGACCCGACGCGCCTGGAGCCGGCCGAGCGCGAGCTGTTCGTGGAGACGGAGCTGGAGTCGGGGCTGCGGCTGCGCGGGGTGATCGACCGGGTGGACGTGGCGCCCTCGGGTGACGTCCGCATCGTCGACTACAAGACCGGGAAGGCGCCGCGGCCGGAGTACCGGGACGGCGCCCTGTTCCAGATGACGTTCTACGCCCTCGTGGTGTGGCGGCTGAAGCAGGTGATCCCGCGCCGTCTGCAGCTGGTCTATCTGGGCAGCGGGGAGGTGCTGACGTACGACCCGGTGGAGGCGGACCTGCTGCGGGTGGAGCGGAGGCTGCTCGCGCTTTGGGACGCGATCCGGCTGGCGACGGAGTCGGGCGACTGGCGGCCGCGCCCGACGAAGCTGTGCGGGTGGTGCGACCACCGGGAGGTGTGCCCGGAGTTCGGGGGGACTCCCCCGGTCTACCCGCTGGAGATCGCCTCCGCGCGCCCGCCGGAGTCGGGCGAATCGGGTCAGGGCAGAATGGGCGCGGACCGTCCCGCCTCGTGAAGGAGCCCCTGTGACGATTCGCGTCCTCCTGGTCGACGACCAGCCGCTGCTGCGCACCGGCTTCCGGATGATTCTGGAGGCGGAGCAGGACATCGCGGTGGTGGGCGAGGCCGGTGACGGTCTGCAGGCGCTCGACCAGGTGCGGGCCCTGCAGCCGGACGTCGTGCTGATGGACATCCGGATGCCGCGCATGGACGGGGTGGAGGCGACGCGGCAGATCACGGGTCCCGGCCGGGACGGTCCGGCGAAGGTCCTGGTGCTCACGACGTTCGACCTGGACGAGTACGTGGTGGAGGCGCTGCGCGCGGGGGCGAGCGGCTTCCTCCTGAAGGACGCTCCGGCGAACGAACTGGTGCAGGCGATCCGGGTGGTGGCCGCCGGCGAGGCGATGCTGGCCCCGTCGATCACGCGCCGGCTGCTCGACAAGTACTCGGCGCACCTGCCGACGGGCGAGGAGAAGGTCCCGGACACGCTCACCACCCTGACGGACCGTGAGGTCGAGGTGCTGAAGCTGGTGGCGCGGGGGCTGTCGAACGCGGAGATCGCGGCGGACCTGTTCGTCAGCGAGACGACGGTGAAGACGCACGTGGGGCACGTGCTGACGAAGCTGGGCCTGCGGGACCGGGTGCAGGCCGCGGTGTACGCGTACGAGAGCGGGCTGGTCCGGCCGGGAGGCGGCCAGTAGACCACGGTCAGTAGTCCTCGGGCGGTGGTCCCCGGGCGACGCGCAAGGGCCCGGTACGCGGAGGCGTACCGGGCCCTTCGTGCGTGCGGGTCAGCCCTTCCGGATCTCCCAGAAGCGGAAGACGGTGGAGGCGTCGAGGGTCCACTCGAGGCCCGTGATCTCCCCGCGGGAGACGGCGTACTGCTTGCCCTGCCACAGCGGCAGGAGCGGCAGTTCGTCGGCGACGAGGTCCTGGAGCCGGCCGTACTCGTCGGCGGTGCCGGCGCGGTCGGCGGCGGCGGAGGTCTTCGGGATGAGGGTGCCGGTGATGGTGGCGTTCTCGTAGTGGTTGCCGAGGACGTTGCCCTCGCCGAAGAAGGGGGCGGTGAAGTTGTCGGCGTCGGGGTAGTCGGGGACCCAGCCCTTGACGTAGACGCCGTACTTGCCGGCCGCGATGTCCTTCTCGTACTGCTCGAAGGGGACGGACTTGACGTCGGCGTCGAAGAGGCCGCTGGCGTTGAGCTGGGCGGCGATCGCCTTCAGCTCCTGGTCGGTCGCCGGGCCGTACCGGCTGGGGGTGGACCAGAGGGTGAGCTTCACCTTGGTGGTGATGCCGTCGGCGCGAAGCGCCTTCTTCGCCTTGGCGGTGTCAGGGGCGCCGTAGGTGTCGAAGAACGCGGTGTTGTGGCCCGCGATGCCGGCCGGGACGATCGAGTAGAGCGGGGTCGCGGTCGACTGGTACACGTCTTCGACGAGGGCCTCGCGGTTGACGAGGTGGGCGATGGCGCGGCGGACGCCGATCTTGCCGACGACCGGGTCCTGCACGTTGAAGACGAGGTGCTGGACCTCGGCGCTGCTTCCCTGGACGACCTCGATGCCCTGGTCGTCCGTGCTCGCGGAGGCTTCGAGGGCGGCTATGTCGTCGGCGGCGAGGCCTCGGTAGGCGACGTCGATCTCACCGGCGCCGAAGGCCTTGGCGAGGGCGGCGCGGTCGCCCTGGTAGAGCTTGAGGGTGACGCCGCTGTTCTCGGGGCGGGCCTGGCCCTGGTAGCCCGGGTTGGTGGAGAAGACGGCCTCGGTGTCGCTGAAGGAGTCCAGCTTGTACGGGCCGGAGCCGGTGGCCTTGCCGTCGGTGCGGAGCGCGTCGGCGGGGTACTCGCGGTGGTCGACGATCGAGCCGGCGCCGGAGGCGATCTTGCTGGGGAAGGTGGCGTCCGGGACCTTGAGGCGGAAGACGACGGTGCGCTCGTCCGGGGTCTCGATGGTGTCGATGGTGGAGAGCAGCGGGGTGGGGCCGGAGGGGTCGGCGATCTTGAGGGCGCGCTCGAAGGAGTACTTGACGTCCTCCGAGGTGAGCGGGTTGCCGTTGGAGAACTTCAGGCCGGGGCGCAGGGTGCAGGTGTAGACCTTGCTGCCGGCGCTGAAGCCGCACTTCTCGGCGGCGTCGGGCTCCGGCAGGGAGGAGCCCTTGGGGAAGGCCAGCAGGGACTGGAAGACGTTGTTGAACAGCAGCCAGGAACCGGGGTCGTAACCGGCCGCCGGGTCGGTGGCGAGGATCTCGTCGGACATGCCGACGCGGATGCCGCCCCCGGCTCCGCCGGAGTCGCCGCCCTGCTCGGTTCCGCAACCGCTGAGGAGGGCGGCGGACAGGCCCGCGGCGAGCGGGGCCGTCAGCCACTTGGTGTGTGCCTTCACAGAACTTGCCTCTTGATCTCTTGCCAGGCCGGCCGCGCAAGGGTGCGCGGCCGGGACAACGAAGGGGTCAGGCGGTGCCGCGGCCCAGTTCCCACAGCAGCAGGTCGGAGGAGGTGTTGAGCGCGTACTCGACTCCGGTGACGTCGTCGCGGGAGGCGACGTACTGCTTGCCCTGCCACAGGGGCAGGACGGGGACGTCCTGCGCGACGATCTTCTGGATCTGCGCGTAGACGGGATCGGCGGCGGTGCGGTCGGCCTGGCGGCGCGACTGCGGGATCAGACGGTCGCGGACGACCTTGTTGACGTACGGGGTGTTCAGGAAGTTGTCGCTGTCGAGGAACGGCGCGACGTAGTTGTCCGGGTCCGGGTAGTCCGGGAACCAGCCGAGACCGTAGACGGCGTAGTCGCCCCGCTTCTGGGCGGTGCGGAAGGTGGACCACTCGGCGCCCTCGACGGTGACGTCGAAGAGTTCGGTGGCGACGAGCTGCTTCTTGAGCGCCTCGAACTCCTGGGCGGTCTCGGCGCCGTAGTGGTCGGTGGTGTAGTGCAGGGTGAGCTTGACGGGGGTCTTGACGCCGGCGTCCCTGAGGAGCCTTGCGGCGCGGTCGACGTCGGGCTCGCCGTACAGGTCGAAGAACGGGGTGGCGTGGCCGGTGATGCTGGTGGGGATCAGCGAGTAGAGCGGCTCGGCGGTCGGCCCGTAGACGAGGTTGACCAGGGCGCCGCGGTCGACGACGGAGGCCATGGCCTGGCGGACGGCCTTCTCCTCGACGGCGGGGGCCTTGGTGTTGAAGCCGAGGTAGCGGATCTCGAGGCCGGGGACCTCGGTGACGCGGATGCCGTCCTTGGGCGTCTCGGTGAGCTCCTTGATCTGCTCCTGGGAGAGGGAGCGGGCCATCATGTCGATGTCCTTGCTCTCCAGGGCCTTGCCCATGGCGCCGGCGTCGCTGTAGGCGCGGAGTTCCACCTTCTCGTTGCGGAGGGTGATGTCGCCCTTGTAGTGCGGGTTCTTGGTGAAGACGAAGCGGGTGGCGCGCTCGCCCTCGCGCTCGGCCTTCATCGTGTACGGGCCGGAGCCGTCGACGTCGAAGCCGTCGCGGAGCTTGTCGGCCGGGTACTTGTCCTTGCTGAGGATGCCGGCGACGGGGGTGGAGAGCTTGTACGGGAAGGTGGCGTCGGGCGTCTTCAGGTGGAAGACGATGTCGTTGCCCTTGGTCTCGACGGTGTCGATGTTGGCGAGGAGGGCGGCGGTGCCGTTGTCCGACTTGATCTTCAGGACGCGCTCGATGGAGTACTTGACGTCCTCGACGGTGACGGGCGTGCCGTCGGCGAAGGAGAGGCCGCTGCGCAGGGTGCAGCGGTAGCTCTCGCTGGCCTTGTCGGTGAAGCCGCAGCTCTCGGCGGCCTCGGGGACGGGCTCGCCGCCGCCGCGGGGCACGTGGAGCAGGGTCTGGACGGTCTGGCGGAGGATGTTCCAGGCGCCGGTGTCGTACGCGAAGGCAGGGTCGAGGGGCGCGGGCGCGTCCGAGGTGGCGGTGAACCGGTCCGTGGTGCCGACGACGATCGCTCCGCCGTCCTCGCCCGAGCCGCAGGCGGCGAGCAGGGGGGCGAGCAGTCCGGCCACGGCCGGCAGCACCAGGGTCTTGCGGTTCATCAGGGACGTTCTCCTCATCCGGCACTGGGATACAGCGGTCTGTGGACACTCCGCCGCGCCGCCCGGTCGGGGCGGGAGCGATCGGGCCGGGATGTAGCGATCGGTCCTGTGTTCACGGCGACTTGGGTGTGCGCCGGGGCACGCGGTTATGCGGCGAAGTACTCGCGAAAGATTAGTGGGCGACGCCGCTATTGCCGGACGGGGGGCGGGTGCGGGGGTAATCGCAGAGTGATCATGAATGCACTGAGACCGATAGTCATGCGGCCGCCGGAGAGGGACGCCCCTGACCTAATCGGGACACAGGGGGCGCCGAAACGCATGCTTTCCGGACAGGGAATGCGATCGGGCCACCCCACGACCGGCACTCTGGGTGACCAAGGTCACGTGGAGAACCGGCCGGTGAATGGCCCGTTGGCCGGAACGGGACGGCGGCGCTTTCCGCCGCCGGGGCTCCTCCCCGGATTACTCGGGGAAACCTCAGAGAATGCTCAGATTCCGCTGATCAAAGTCCGCAGGAACGGGACGTCGACCTCTTCGAGGGAGCGCACGACGACTCGGCCGGGCAGCGCCGGGATGGGAGCGACCGAGGGCACCGCGACGACCCGGCACCCCGCGGCCTCGGCGGCCGCCACACCGGTGGCGGTGTCCTCGACGACCGCGCACAGGGCGGGGTCGGCGCCGACGCCGCTCGCGGCCGTCAGGTACGGCTCGGGGTGCGGCTTCGTCCGGGTCACCTCGTCCCCGGCGACGGTCAGCGCGAAGCGGTCGCGGCCGAGCGAGTCGAGCACCCGGTCGATGATCCGGCGGTGCGAGGCGGAGACCAGTGCGGTGGGGATGTCGTGCCGGGCCAGTTCGGTGAGGAGGCGCTCGGCGCCGGGCATGAGCGGCACGCCGCGCTCGATGCGCTGCTCGAACTTCTCGTTGAGCAGCACGGTCAGCTCGGCGAGGGTGATGTCGGCGCCGGTCGATTCGATCAGATAGCCCGCGCTGCGGGTCATCGGACCGCCGACGACCACGTCGCGCCAGGACTCGTCGAGGCGGTGCCCGAGGTCGGCGAAGGCCTCCACCTCCGCGTCCCACCAGAAGCCCTCGGTGTCGACGAGGGTCCCGTCCATGTCGAGGAAGACCGCCTGCAGGGCGGAGCTTCCGTTCGTACGGATCAGGGACGCGGGGACCGTACTGGTCATCCGGCACACCTCCATCGAGGGACGAGAAGGCCGGCCCCCTCCCCGGTACGGGGTGGGGGCCGGCCTGCACTGGACCGACCAGTGTACGTCTCGGCCGCCGCGGGCGCGGACATTTGCGCCGGAGCGTCAGCGGGCGGTCGCGGAACGTGTCCCCCCGTCGGCGGTCACCCGGCGGCGTTCACCGGTCGACGGTCACCCGTCGACGGTCACCGGGCGTTGAAGTACTTCGCCTCCGGGTGGTGGATCACGAGGGCGTCGGTGGACTGCTCGGGGTGGAGCTGGAACTCCTCCGAGAGGTGCACCCCGATCCGCTCCGGCCGCAGCAGCTCCGCGATCTTGGCGCGGTCCTCCAGGTCGGGGCAGGCGCCGTAGCCGAGGGAGAAACGGGCCCCGCGGTACTTGAGGTCGAACATGCCCTGGACGTCGGCCGGGTCCTCCCCTGCGAAGCCCAGCTCGGCGCGGACGCGGGCGTGCCAGTACTCGGCGAGGGCCTCGGCGAGCTGGACGGAGAGGCCGTGCAGCTCCAGGTAGTCGCGGTAGGAGTCGGAGGCGAAGAGCTCGGCCGTGGCCTCGCCGATCTTCGAGCCGACCGTGACGACCTGGAGGCCGACGACGTCGGTCTCGCCGGACTCCTCGGGGCGGAAGAAGTCCGCGAGGCAGAGGCGGCGGCCGCGGCGCTGGCGCGGGAAGGTGAAGCGGGTCCGCTCGTTCCCGGCCTCGTCCAGGATGATCAGGTCGTCGCCCTTGGAGACGCACGGGAAGTAGCCGTGGACGACGGCGGCTTCCAGGAGGTTCTCGGTGTGCAGCCGGTCCAGCCAGCCGCGCAGCCGGGGCCGGCCCTCGGTCTCGACCAGCTCCTCGTACGTCGGCCCGTCCCCCGCCCTGTTCTGCTTGAGGCCCCACTGGCCCTTGAAGAGGGCGCCCTCGTCGAGCCAGGAGGCGTAGTCCTTGAGCGGGATGCCCTTGACCACGCGGGTGCCCCAGAAGGGCGGGGTGGGCACGGGGTTGTCGGTGGCGACGTCGGAGCGGCCGGCGGGCTCGGGCTCCTCGACCTGCGGGGCGGCCGCGCCGCCCTTGGCGACCCGGCGCTGCTTCAGCTCGGGGAGTACGGCTCCGGGGACGCCGCGCTTGACGGCGACGAGGGCGTCCATGAGACGCAGGCCCTCGAAGGCGTCGCGGGCGTAGCGGACCTCGCCCTGGTAGATCTCGTGGAGGTCCTGTTCGACGTAGGCCCTGGTCAGGGCGGCGCCGCCGAGGATCACGGGGTACTTGGCTGCCAGCTCGCGCTGGTTGAGCTCCTCCAGGTTCTCCTTCATGATCACGGTGGACTTGACCAGGAGGCCGGACATGCCGATGACGTCGGCGTTGTGCTCCTCGGCGGCTTCGAGGATCGCCGAGACCGGCTGCTTGATGCCGATGTTGACGACGTTGTAGCCGTTGTTGGAGAGGATGATGTCGACGAGGTTCTTGCCGATGTCGTGGACGTCGCCGCGGACGGTGGCGAGGACGATGGTGCCCTTGCCCTCGGCGTCCGACTTCTCCATGTGGGGTTCGAGGTGGGCCACCGCGGTCTTCATGACCTCGGCGGACTGGAGCACGAACGGCAGCTGCATCTGGCCGGAGCCGAAGAGCTCGCCGACGACCTTCATGCCGTCGAGCAGTGTGTCGTTGACGATGTCGAGGGCGGGGGTCGTCTCCAGGGCCGCGTCGAGGTCGGCTTCCAGGCCGTTCTTCTCGCCGTCGATGATCCGCCGCTTGAGGCGCTCCTCCAGCGGCAGCGCGAGCAGCTCCTCGGCCTTGCCGGCCTTGAGGGACTTGGTGGTGGCGCCCTCGAACAGCTCCATGAGGCGCTGCAGCGGGTCGTAGCCCTCGCGGCGGCGGTCGTAGACGAGGTCGAGCGCGGTGGTGACCTGCTCCTCGTCGAAGCGGGCGATCGGGAGGATCTTGGAGGCGTGGACGATGGCGGAGTCCAGGCCCGCCTTCACGCACTCGTCGAGGAAGACCGAGTTGAGGAGGATGCGGGCGGCCGGGTTGAGGCCGAAGGAGATGTTGGAGAGGCCGAGCGTCGTCTGCACCTCGGGGTGGCGCCGCTTCAGCTCGCGGATCGCCTCGATGGTGGCGATGCCGTCCTTGCGGGACTCCTCCTGGCCGGTGCAGATGGTGAAGGTCAGGGTGTCGATGAGGATGTCCGACTCGTGGATGCCCCAGTTGCCGGTGAGGTCGTCGATGAGCCGCTCGGCGATCTCGACCTTCTTCTCGGCGGTGCGGGCCTGGCCCTCCTCGTCGATGGTGAGGGCGATCAGGGCGGCGCCGTGCTCCTGGGCGAGCCGGGTGACCTTGGCGAAGCGGGACTCGGGGCCGTCGCCGTCCTCGTAGTTGACGGAGTTGATGACGGCGCGGCCGCCGAGCTTCTCCAGGCCGGCGCGGAGGACCTCGACCTCGGTGGAGTCGAGGACGATCGGCAGGGTGGAGGCGGTGGCGAAGCGTCCGGCCAGCTCCTCCATGTCGGCGACGCCGTCGCGCCCGACGTAGTCGACGCAGAGGTCGAGCATGTGCGCGCCCTCGCGGATCTGGTCGCGGGCCATCTCGACGCAGTCGTCCCAGCGGCCGTCGAGCATAGCCTCGCGGAACTTCTTGGAGCCGTTGGCGTTGGTGCGCTCGCCGATCGCCATGTACGAGGTGTCCTGGCGGAACGGCACCGTCTGGTAGAGCGAGGCGGCGCCGGGCTCGGGGTGCGGCTCGCGGACGGCGGGGGTGAGGTCCCGGACCCGCTCGACGACCTGGCGCAGGTGCTCGGGGGTCGTACCGCAGCAGCCGCCGATGAGGGAGAGGCCGTACTCGCGGACGAAGGTCTCCTGGGCGTCGGCGAGCTCGGCGGGGGTCAGCGGGTAGTGGGCGCCGTCGGAGGTGAGGACGGGCAGGCCGGCGTTGGGCATGCAGGAGAGCGGGACGCGCGCGTGGCGGGCGAGGTAGCGGAGGTGCTCGCTCATCTCGGCGGGGCCGGTGGCGCAGTTGAGGCCGATCATGTCGATGCCGAGCGGCTCCAGGGCCGTCAGGGCGGCGCCGATCTCGGAGCCGAGGAGCATGGTGCCGGTGGTCTCGACGGTGACGGAGACGATGAGCGGGACGTCCGCGCCGAGGGCGTCGAGGGCGCGGCGGGCGCCGATGACGGAGGCCTTGGTCTGGAGGAGGTCCTGGGTGGTCTCGACGATCAGGGCGTCGGCGCCGCCGGTGAGGAGGCCCTCGGCGTTCTGCTGGTAGGCGTCGCGCAGAAGGGTGTACGGGGCGTGGCCGAGGGTCGGCAGCTTGGTGCCGGGGCCGATGGAGCCGAGGACCCAGCGCTGGCGGCCGGTGGCGGCGGTGAACTCGTCGGCGACCTCGCGGGCGATGCGGGCGCCGGCTTCGGAGAGCTCGTGGACGCGCTCGGGGATGTCGTACTCGCCGAGGGCGGCGTGGTTGGCGCCGAAGGTGTTGGTCTCGACGCAGTCGACGCCGGCGGCGAAGTACTCCCGGTGGACCGAGCCGACGATGTCGGGCCGGGTGAGGTTGAGGATCTCGTTGCACCCTTCGAGGTTCTGGAAGTCCTCGAGGGTGGGGTCCTGGGCCTGGAGCATGGTGCCCATGGCTCCGTCGGCGACGACGACGCGGCTCGCGAGTGCTTCGCGGAGCGCCGCGGCGCGGTTCCGGCTGTCAGCGGAAGGGGTCGGCAACGAGGCCATGGATGAGCTCCCTGGGATGCGACGGCTGTCGGCTTTGCACCCCCGGAGGAGGGTGCACGGGCCCAGCGTAACCATGCTTCGGCCGGGGTGGACACGGCGTCCCACGAGGCGGACGGCATCCTGTGTGCGAGGACTCCCGGTACGGCCCCTTCTTCACCGACACTGTGTGGTGTGACGCAAGGTCGGCATCGACCGATAGTGTTCAGCATTGTCGAACATCATGAATGAGCGGTGTGAGGAGAAGGGCCGGGCGATGGCGAAGAACATCCAGTCGCTTGAACGGGCGGCGGCGATGCTGCGACTGCTCGCGGGCGGCGAGCGCCGGCTCGGCCTGTCCGACATCGCGTCCTCGCTGGGTCTCGCGAAGGGCACGGCCCACGGAATCCTGCGCACCCTCCAGGCCGAGGGCTTCGTCGAGCAGGACGGGGCGTCGGGCCGCTACCAGCTCGGCGCGGAGCTGCTGCGCCTCGGCAACAGCTATCTGGACGTGCACGAGCTGCGTGCGCGGGCGCTGGTGTGGACGGACGACCTGGCGCGGTCCAGCGGCGAGAGCGTCCACCTGGGCGTCCTGCACCAGCAGGGCGTCCTGATCGTGCACCACGTCTTCCGGCCGGACGACAGCCGGCAGGTCCTGGAGGTGGGGGCGATGCAGCCGCTGCACTCCACTGCGCTGGGCAAGGTGCTCTCGGCGTACGACCCGGTGGCGCACAGCGAGGCCGTGGAGGTGGAGCGGAAGCCGCTCACGCCCCGGACGACCACGGAGCTGGGCGCCTTCGAGGAGCTGCTCGACATGACGCGGGCGCGCGGCTGGGCCGCGGACGTGGAGGAGACCTGGGAGGGCGTGGCCTCGGTGGCGGCGCCGATCCACGACCGGCGGCGGATGCCGGTCGGCGCGGTGGCGGTCACGGGGGCCGTGGAGCGGCTCTGCCCGGGCGGGGAGCTGCGGCCCGAGCTGGTGGCGGCGGTGCGGGACTGCGCCCGCGCGGTCTCCAGGGACCTGGGGGCCGGCCGCTTCTGATCCACCCGGGGGGGCCTGCGGGCCCGCCCCTCCGGGCCGCACCGAACCCGTCGGTAACGATCGCGTTATCGGCGGGTCTTTCGTTTCCCAGGGCCTTGACGCGCAGTTAACCCGGGGGCAAAACTTCCGTTCATCGGTCGGCATTGTCGAACAGCTACCGGCAATACACGCTAGAGTGTGGCAGTGCCAAGGGCCGGAAACGCCCTCACCACGAGGGCGCGGACCACCGGAGGGACCCGGGGTTCGCCTTCCCCTGGACGAAGGACAAAGGAGTCGCGGGTGTCCAGCTCCGACATCTTCCTCGGCGAGACCATCGGTACCGCCGTACTCATTCTGCTCGGCGGCGGCGTCTGCGCCGCCGTGACGCTCAAGAGCTCCAAGGCCCGTGGTGCGGGCTGGCTCGCGATCACCTTCGGGTGGGGCTTCGCCGTGATGACGGCGGTGTACATGACAGCTTCCCTCTCCGGCGCCCATCTGAACCCCGCCGTGACGGTCGGCATCGCGGTCAAGGACGGCGACTGGAGCAACGTCCCGGTCTACGTCGCCGGCCAGATGCTCGGCGCGATGATCGGCGCGGCGCTGGTCTGGCTGGCCTACTACGGCCAGTTCCAGGCGCACCTCACGGACCCGGAGACCCTCGGCGAGAAGCCGGTGGAGGGCCCCGGCCCCGTGCTGGGCGTCTTCTCCACCGGACCCGAGATCCGCAACACCTGGCAGAACCTGGTCACCGAGATCATCGGCACCGTCGTGCTCGTCCTCGCCGTGCTCACCCAGGGCCTCAACGACAGCGGCAAGGGCCTCGGCGTCCTCGGCGCCCTGATCACCGCCTTCGTGGTCGTCTCGATCGGCCTCTCGCTCGGCGGTCCCACCGGTTACGCGATCAACCCGGCGCGCGACCTCGGCCCCCGGATCGTGCACGCCCTGCTGCCGCTGCCGAACAAGGGCGGCTCCGACTGGAGCTACGCCTGGATCCCGGTCGTGGGACCCCTGATCGGTGGAGCCCTCGCCGCGGGTATCTACTCCCTCACGTTCGCCTGAGCCGTCCTTCTTCCAGACTTCCCTTGGAGCACACCGTGACCGACGCACACACCGCGGGCCCCTTCATCGCCGCCATCGACCAGGGCACCACCTCCTCCCGCTGCATCGTCTTCGACAAGGACGGCCGGATCGTCTCGGTCGACCAGAAGGAGCACGAGCAGATCTTCCCGAAGCCGGGCTGGGTCGAGCACGACGCCGCCGAGATCTGGACCAACGTCCAGGAGGTCGTCGCCGGGGCCCTCGTCAAGGCCGGCATCACCGCCGCCGACGTCAAGGCCATCGGCATCACCAACCAGCGCGAGACCACGCTGCTGTGGGACAGGAACACCGGCGAGCCGGTCCACAACGCCCTCGTCTGGCAGGACACCCGCACCGACGCCCTCTGCAAGGAACTCGGCCGCAACGTCGGCCAGGACCGCTTCCGCCGCGAGACCGGCCTGCCGCTCGCGAGCTACTTCTCCGGCCCCAAGGTCCGCTGGCTCCTCGACAACGTCGAGGGCCTGCGCGAGCGCGCCGAGCGCGGCGAGATCCTCTTCGGCACCATGGACTCCTGGGTCATCTGGAACCTCACCGGCGGTGTGAACGGCGGCGTCCACGTCACCGACGTCACCAACGCCTCGCGCACCCTCCTGATGAACCTCCACGACATGGCGTGGGACGAGCGGATCCTCCAGTCGATGGACATCCCGGCCGCCGTGCTGCCGGAGATCCGCTCCTCCGCCGAGGTGTACGGCACGGTCAAGGGCGGCATCCTCGACGGCGTCCCGGTCGCGTCCGCGCTCGGCGACCAGCAGGCGGCCCTCTTCGGCCAGACCTGTTTCGCCGAGGGCGAGGCCAAGTCCACGTACGGCACCGGCACCTTCATGCTGATGAACACCGGCGACAAGATCATCAACTCCTACAGCGGCCTGCTGACCACCGTCGGCTACCAGATCGGCGAGGACAAGCCGGTCTACGCCCTGGAGGGCTCGATCGCCGTCACCGGCTCCCTGGTGCAGTGGATGCGCGACCAGATGGGCCTGATCAAGTCCGCCGCCGAGATCGAGACCCTCGCGTCCTCGGTCGAGGACAACGGCGGCGCCTACTTCGTGCCCGCCTTCTCCGGCCTGTTCGCCCCCTACTGGCGCTCCGACGCCCGCGGTGTCATCGCCGGCCTCACCCGGTACGTCACCAAGGCGCACATCGCCCGCGCCGTCCTGGAGGCCACCGCCTGGCAGACCCGCGAGATCACCGACGCCATGACGAAGGACTCCGGCGTCGAGCTGACCGCCCTCAAGGTCGACGGCGGCATGACCTCCAACAACCTGCTGATGCAGACCCTCTCGGACTTCCTCGACGCGCCGGTCGTGCGCCCGATGGTCGCCGAGACCACCTGCCTCGGTGCCGCCTACGCCGCCGGCCTCGCCGTCGGCTTCTGGCCCGACACCGACGCCCTGCGCGCCAACTGGCGCCGCGCGGCGGAATGGACCCCTCGCATGGACGCCGACAAGCGCGACCGCGAGTACAAGAGCTGGCTGAAGGCCGTCGAACGCTCCATGGGCTGGCTCGAAGACGGAACTGACGAGGAGTAATTCGAGATGACCACCCTGCAGAGCGTCCCCGCACTCGGGACGCGCCCGGCTGCCGGCTCCCTGCCGAGCCGCGCCGAGACCCGGGACCAGCTCTCCAAGGCGACGTACGACCTCCTGGTGATCGGCGGCGGCATCCTCGGCATCTCCACCGCCTGGCACGCCGCGCAGTCGGGCCTGCGGGTGGCCCTGGTGGACGCCGGCGACTTCGCCGGCGCCACCTCCTCCGCCTCCTCCAAGCTCCTCCACGGCGGCCTGCGCTACCTCCAGACCGGCGCCGTGAAGCTCGTCGCGGAGAACCACTTCGAGCGGCGCGCGGTCTCCCGCCAGGTGGCCCCGCACCTCGCGAACCCGCTCACCTTCTACCTGCCCGTCTACAAGGGCGGCCCGCACGGCGCCGCCAAGCTGGGCGCCGGAGTCTTCGCGTACTCCGCCCTCTCGGCCTTCGGCGACGGCGTCGGCCACCTCCTCTCCCCCGCCAAGGCGGCCCAGGACGTGCCGGAGCTGCGCACGGACAACCTCAAGGCCGTCGCCGTCTACGGCGACGACCAGATGAACGACGCCCGCATGGCGCTGATGACGGTCCGCGCCGCCGTCGACGCGGGCGCCACCGTCCTCAACCACGCCGAGGTCACCGGGCTCCGCTTCACCCGCGGCCGGGTCACCGGCGCCGAGCTGCGCGACCGCCTCTCCGGCGAGGAGTTCGGCGTCACCGCCCGCCTGGTGCTCAACGCCACCGGCCCCTGGGTCGACCACCTGCGCAGGATGGAGGACCCGAACGCGGCCCCCTCCATCCGCCTCTCCAAGGGCGCCCACCTGGTGCTCAAGCGGACCGCCCCCTGGAAGGCCGCGCTGGCCACCCCGATCGACAAGTACCGGATCACCTTCGCCCTCCCCTGGGAGGACATGCTCCTGCTCGGCACCACCGACGAGGAGTACGAGGGCGACCCTGCCGAGGTCGCGGTCACCGAGAAGGACACCGCCCAGATCCTGGACGAGGCCGCCTTCTCCATCCGCGACCAGCAGCTGTCGCGCGACCTGATCACCTACGCCTTCGCGGGCCTGCGGGTGCTGCCCGGCGGCCCCGGCGACACCTCCAAGGCGAAGCGCGAGACGGTCGTCACCGAGGGCCGCGGCGGCATGCTGTCGGTCGCCGGCGGCAAGTGGACCACCTTCCGCCACATCGGCCGCACGATCATGAAGAAGCTGGAGTCGCTCCCCGGCCACCCGCTGGGCGAGGACTACGAGCCGGTCTCCGCGCTCCCGAAGCGGCTGCCGCTCCCCGGCATCGCCAACCCGAACGCGGTCGCCCACCGGCTGCTCGTCGACGGTCCGGCCCCCGGCCCGCGCATGGCCGCCGACACCGCCAAGCACCTGGCGACGCACTACGGCTCGCTCTCCTTCGAGATCGCCCGCATGGCGAACGAGAACCCGGACCTGGCCCGCCGCATCCACCCGGACGCCCCGGAGATCTGGGCGCAGGTGGCCTACGCCCGCGACCACGAGTGGGCCGAGACGGCGGACGACGTGCTGCGCCGCCGCACGACGTTGACCGTCCGCGGTCTCGCGACGGACGAGATCCGCGCCGAGGTCGAGGCGCTGCTGCGGAAGTAACTCCCGCGGGTGAAGGGGCGGTTCCTCCCGGAGGAGCCGCCCCTTCGGCGTGCGGCACGGACACCGGCGGACCCGTGTGCGAGGCCGCGATCCTGGGTAGTCGATCAAGGCCGCACGGGTTTTCGGGGCCGTCCCGGGGCTGCGGACGGACCGCCGGAAAGCCGTAAGGTTGGTCCGTACGACAGGAACTTGGAAAAGGAGGCGCTGGGTGATCGAGCTCGAGGGGGTTCCCGAGCTGATCGACCCGGTCATGGTGGCCGCGTTCGAGGGCTGGAACGACGCCGGCGACGCCGCCTCCACCGCGGTCGCCCATCTGGACCGGGAATGGAAGGGCGAGGTGTTCGCGGCGCTGGACGCCGAGGACTACTACGACTTCCAGGTCAACCGGCCGACGGTCTTCCTGGAGAACGGTGTCCGGAAGATCACCTGGCCGACGACGCGGCTCTCCGTGGTGCGGGTCGGCGGCGACAAGCCCCGCGACCTGGTGCTCGTCCGCGGGATCGAGCCCTCGATGCGCTGGCGCTCCTTCTGCAACGAGCTGCTCGGCTTCGCCCACGAGCTGGGCGTGGAGATGGTGGTGATCCTGGGCGCGCTGCTCGGCGACACCCCGCACACCCGTCCGGTTCCGGTCAGCGGGGTCACCTCCGACCCGGACCTGGCGAGGACGATGGACCTGGAGGAGACCCGCTACGAGGGCCCGACGGGCATCGTCGGCATCCTCCAGGAGGCGTGCACCCACGCGGGCGTGCCGGCGGTCAGCCTGTGGGCCGCGGTGCCCCACTACGTCTCGCAGCCGCCGAACCCGAAGGCGACGCTGGCGCTGCTCAACCGCCTGGAGGACCTGATCGGGCTGCGCATCCCGCTCGGCGAACTGCCGGAGGACGCGCGCGCCTGGCAGCTGGGCGTGGACCAGCTCGCCGCCGAGGACAGCGAGGTCGCCGAGTACGTGCAGACCCTGGAGGAGGCGCGGGACACGGCGGAGCTGCCGGAGGCGTCGGGCGAGGCCATCGCCCGCGAGTTCGAGCGCTATCTGCGGCGGCGCGACCCGGGCGCGGGGCCCGGCCAGGGCCACGGCCCGGGGGTGGCGTCGGAGGGCGGCGAGTTCCTCCGGGACTCCACCAGCGGCCGCACTCGTCCGCCGAAGCCGGAGCAGCCGGGACCGGAGGCGGTGCCGGGCGCGGAGCCGCCGGCCGACGCCCCGGAGGGCGACGACGG
>NZ_JBSFSA010000063.1:0-26260 GCF_053589515.1 Streptomyces sp. NPDC003327
CTCATAACCCAGAGGTCGCAGGTTCAAATCCTGTCCCCGCTACTCAGTAGCCCGAAGGCCCGGATCCGGAAACGGATCCGGGCCTTCGGCGTTCCTCCCGTGGCGCCGTTTGTGCTGTTCCGAGGGTTTGACCTTTACGTAACGTCAACTTCTAGCGTGGTGGTCATGGAGTGGTCGATCCAGGAGATCGCCAGGAGGGCCGGTACCACCAGCCGTACGCTCCGCCACTACGGCGAGCTGGGGCTGCTGGAGCCGAGCCGGATCGGCGCGAACGGTTACCGGTACTACGACCAGGCGGCGCTCGTGCGGCTGCAGCGCATCCTGCTCCTCCGGGAGCTGGGGCTCTCGCTGCCCGCGATCGCCGAGGTCCTGGAGGGGCAGCGGGACACGACCGCCGCCCTGCGCACCCATCTGCTCCTCCTGGAGCAGGAGCGGGAGCGCATCGGCCGGCGGATCGACGCCGTTCGGACCACTCTCCACAAGACCGAGAGGGGAGAGGAACTCATGGCTGAGGAAGTTTTCGACGGCTTCGACCACACGCGGTACGAGGCGGAGGTCACCGAGCGCTGGGGCCGCACGGCGTACGAGGAGGGCGACCGGTGGTGGCGCTCGCTGAGCGACGCCGAGAAGAAGGCGTTCATGGCGGAGCAGGCCGGCATCGCCCGGGACTTCGGCGCGGCGGCGCGGGAGGGGCTCGCGCCGGACAGCGAGGAGGTGCAGGCGCTGGCGCGGCGGCAGTACGCGTGGCTGTCGACCACCACGACGCCGTCGAAGGAGTACGTGATCGGGCTCGGGCAGCTGTACGTCGACGACCCGCGGTTCACGGTCAACTACGACAAGCACGGCGAGGGGACGGCGGTCCTCGTGCGGGACGCCCTGACGATCTGGGCCGAGCGGAACCTGTAGCCGGGCCCCTGCCCCCGTATCGCCTGCCCCCGTACGCCCCGCCCCGCCCCGCCCCGCTGCCCCGCCCCGCCCCGCGCCGTACGCCAGTCGGCCCCGTGCCGGTCGCCGCGGCCGGGGCGGGCGGTGAACCTTGGGGGAGCGCGGTACCCGCCGCGGGAGGAACGGACCGGCAGGAGAGGGCACAGGTGGGGCACCCCCCAGGAGTGACGGGCGACGGGCGGCGGGACGGCGAGGGCCGCCGCCCGTACCAGGGTGCCCGGCGCTTCGTCCGGGCGCTGCCGCCGCTGGTCATCGTGGGGGGCATCGTCTTCGACCTGTCGACCCCGCCCCAGTACACCGCCGCTCCGCTCTTCTCGGCGGCCCCGCTGATCTCCGCGCCGTTCTCGTCCGGGGTCACGACCCTGCTCACCGCGCTCGCCGCCGTCCTCGCCTCGGTCGGCCTGCACCTCTACAACGGCACCGCCACCGACGTCCCGGCGCTCACCGAGACGCTGACCGTGCTGACGGTCTCGGCGCTCGCCCTGCTCATCAACCGGATCGTCCGCATCAGCGGCGAGCGGCTCGCCTCCGCGCGGGTCATCGCGGAGACCGCGCAGAAGGCGGTCCTGCCGACGCCGGCCGAGCGGATCGGCGGATTGCAGTGCGCGGCCCGGTACGAGGCGGCGCAGGCGGACGCGTTCATCGGCGGCGACCTGTTCGCCGTGCAGGACACTCCGCAGGGGGTGCGGCTGGTCGTCGGTGACGTCCGGGGCAAGGGGATGGACGCGGTGGAGGCCGTGGCCGTCGTGATCGGGGCCTTCCGCGAGGCGGCGGAGCAGGAGCGGACCCTGGAGGGCGTGGCGGGGCGGCTGGAGCGGGCGCTCGCGCGGGAGGGCACGCGGCGCAGCGGGCTGGACGCCGTCGAGGGGTTCACGACGGCGGTCCTCGCGGAGATCCCGTCGGACGGCGGGCGGGTGCGGATCGTCAACCGCGGGCATCCGCCGCCGCTGCTGCTGTACGGCGACGGCGGCCTGGAGACGGTGGAGCCGACCGAGGCCGCGCTGCCGCTCGGCATGGGCGAGCTGGGGGCGTGGCCGGACCGGGCCGACGAGCGGCCGTTCCCCCCGGGTGCCACGCTCCTCCTCTACACCGACGGCGTCTCGGAGGCGCGGAACGCGCTGGGCGTCTTCTACGATCCGGCCGAGCGGCTCGCGGGGCGGATCTTCCCCGGGCCGGAGGAGCTGCTGGACGCGCTGGTGGGTGACGTACGGCGGCACACGGGGGGCCGGTCGACGGACGACATGGCGCTGATCGCGGTGAGCCGGCCGGCGACGGGGCAGCCGGAGCGGCGGCGGACGATGCCGGTGGTGCCTCCGGACGGGGCGCGCGGTCACCCGGTGTAGTCGACAGATGCCGCTGGGATAACAATTGACACAACGTCAGGTCACGGGGGTTTGGGCGGCCGGTGCCGAGAGGGGGTCAACTCGGGCGTTTCCCCGCCAATTCGATGAATGATCAAGGGGGACGGCTTGGAATCGGGCACCCCCGTCTATTAACGTTCGATAACGCAGCGCGGTCGTCCCAGTCGTCGCAAGAGGCGACACCGTGCGCGTGCGCCGAATTCCGAAAGGGAACCGGGGAACCACCACTTGGGGTGAATCGGGCCCCTCGCACCTGTGCCGCCGCACGCGTGCGATCGCGCCCGTAGGAGACCTTCCTGCTCCGAACCCGTCAGCTAACCCGGTAGGCGAGAAGGAAGGAAAGGAGCGCGCCTCCGTGGCGTCCAACACCCCTGCCCCCGAAGCTCCCTTCGACCCGTTCGGCACGGCGCCGGGAGCGGGACCGGGACACGACCCGTACGCCGCACAGCACTCCTACGCCTCGCAGGGCCATTACGCCTCGCAGGACGTCCACGACACCGCCTCGTACGACACGTCCGCCTTCGAGGCCCCGGCGTACGAGACGACTTCGCACGAGACCGCGTCCTACGACACCGCGTCCTATGAGACGGCTTCGTACGAGACGGTTTCCTCCGAGCCCGCCGCCTTCGGGCCCGGCCCGGTCGCGTCCCCCGCCGATCCCGCCGTCGGCGAGTGGAACCCCACCGAGGGCACCGTCCGCTCCGGCGGCCGCCACCGGGTCGTCAAGCAGCGCTCCGCCTTCACCCGCTCCTCCACCGTCCTCGGCGTCGGCGTGATCGCCGCCGTCGGCGCGGGTGGCCTCGCCACCGCACAGGAGAAGCCGCCGGTCGCCATATCGCTCCCCGACCTCCCCGACCTGGGGCTGCCGGACGCGAAGGACCTGCCCGGCGTCGGCGACCTGCTCGCCGACGACGAGAGCGAGCAGGTCGGTGCCGGGCGCGCCAACCCCAACCCGCTCACGGCGGCCGCGTACACCACCACGGGCGAGGAGCGGAGCGAGACCGCCGAGGGCGGCGAGACCGGAGCCTCCGACGCCGGCGAGGCCCTGCGCGCCCGCATTCTCCAGCAGGCCGAGCAGCAGCAGGCGTCCGCCGACGCCGCCGCGAAGGAGGCCGCCGAGGCCGCCGCCGCCCAGAAGGCGGCCACGGAGGCGGAGGCCAAGGCCGCGGAGGCCGAGGCGAAGGCCAAGGCGGAGGCCGAGGCCAAGGCGAAGGCGGAGGCGGAAGCCAAGGCGAAGGCCGAGGCGGAGGCGAAGGCGGAGGCCGAGCGGATCGCCGCGGAGAAGGCCGAGGCCGAGCGCCTCGCGCAGCTCGCCGCCAGCTACGCCCTGCCCCTCTCCTCGTACACGATCACGTCCACCTACATGCAGTCCGGTTCGATGTGGTCCTCCGGCTACCACACGGGCCTCGACCTGGCCGCCCCCACCGGCACCCCGCTGAAGGCGGTCCACGGCGGCACCATCAAGTCCGCTGGCTGGTCCGGCTCGTACGGCTACCGCGTCGTGCTCGAACTCGCCGACGGCACCGAGATCTGGTACTGCCACATGTCGTCCATGACGGTCTCGGCGGGCCAGACCGTGGGCACCGGCGAGACCATCGGCCGCGTCGGCGCCACCGGCAACGTCACCGGGCCGCACCTCCACATGGAGGTCCACACCCCCGGCGGGGACGGCATCGACCCGGCGGCCTGGCTCCGCTCCAAGGGCCTGTCGCTGTAACCGCCGACTTCGTCCCGCTGTCCCGCTGTCCCGCTGTCCCGCTGTCCGCCTGTGGCTCGCCTACCCCGTGCGGACCGCGGTACACACCCCCTCCGCGCGGAATAGGCGCGGCGGCGCGGGAGGTTGAGGACGTCATGACCGCACTCCGCCCGCTGGGCACCTCCGACCTGCATGTCTTCCCGCTGGCCCTCGGCGGCAACGTCTTCGGCTGGAGCGCCGACGAAGCGCAGTCCTTCGCCGTCCTCGACGCCTACGCCGCCGCGGGCGGCAACTTCGTCGACACCGCCGACGTGTACTCGGAGTGGGCCGACGGCAACGTCGGCGGCGAGTCCGAGACGATCATCGGCCGCTGGCTCGCCGCGCGCGGCAACCGCGACGACGTCGTCGTCGCCACCAAGGCGGGCGCCCACCCCCAGTTCAAGGGGCTCGCCGCCCCCACCCTCAAGGCCGCGGCCGAGGCCTCGCTGCGCCGCCTCGGCACCGACCGCATCGACCTCTTCTACACGCACTTCGACGACGAGTCCGTGCCCGTCGAGGAGATCGTCACCACCCTCGACCAGCTGGTGAAGGAGGGCAAGGTCCGCGCCGTCGCCGCCTCCAACATCTCCCCGGAGCGGCTGCGGGCCTCCCTCGACTTCGCCGAGGCCGAGGGCCTCACCCGGTACGTGGCCCTCCAGCCGCACTACAACCTCGTGTCGCGGGACACCTACGAGGGCGACCTCCTCAAGACCGCCGAGTCCGCCGGACTCGCCGCCGTCCCGTACTTCGGCCTCGCGTCCGGCTTCCTCACCGGCAAGTACCGCCCCGGCACCACCGTCGACAGCGTGCGCGCCCGCAGCGCCGCCCGCCACGCCGAGACCGAGCGGGGCCGGGCCGTGCTCGCCGCCCTCGACGAGGTCGCCGGGGCGCACGGCGCCGAGCTCGCCACCGTCGCCCTCGCCTGGCTCGCCGCCCGCCCGACCGTCACCGCGCCGATCGCCTCGGCCCGCACGGTCGAGCAGCTCCCGGCGCTCGTCGCCGTCGCCGACCTGACCCTCACGGAGGCGGAACTCGCCCTCCTCACCGAGGCGTCGGCGGTGCAGCCCTCGTAGCGGTGCAGCCCGTGCAGCGGTTCAGCCCTTGTAGGGGTTGTAGCCGCTGTAGTCCAGATACTGCGGCGGCGCCCACGTCCGGCCCGTCGCCCGGGCCGCGTACGACAGCGCGGGCGAGGCCACCTGACGGCGCTGCCACAGGTGGTGCAGCAGCTCCTGCTCCCGGGCGGCGAAGTCCTCGCCGCCCGCGCCGCGCCCCGCCCGGTCGCGCAGGAACGCGAGGGTCGTCGCGAACGACTCGTACTCGCCGACCGCGCGCGCGGCCGGTCGGCCGTACGTCCGGGCGGCGAAGGAGCGGGCCGTGCGGCGCGCCCGCATCGAGGAGAGCGCGAGCGGCTCCTCGGGAGAGAGCCAGCCCGCCGCCGCGTACGCCGGGAGCACCCCGGATATGGTGCGCAGCTCGCGCTGCCGGCTCCACACCGCGAGCCACGTCAGCAGTCCGAACGCGGGGACCATGAACATCCCGTACACGGTGTAGAAGGCGAGCGGGCCGCCGAAGGTGGCCGAGCCGTTCCACAGCGCGTGCACGCCCATCGCCAGGAGCAGGCCCGCGAGCGGGAGCAGTACCCGCCGCAGCCGCTTCCCGCGCGGGGCGAGCGCGGCGAAGCCGAAGCCGAGGCCGGTGAGCACGGTGAAGAGCGGGTGCGCGAAGGGCGACATCACGACCCGGACGAAGAACGTGCCCGCGGTGACGGCGCCGATGCCGGAGGAGCCGAAGTCCTGGTCCTCGCCGAAGGCGTTGCCGAGGTAGAGGATGTTCTCGGTGAAGGCGAAGCCCGTCGCCGTGAAGCCCGCGACGACCACGCCGTCGACGAGCCCCGTGAAGTGCCGTCTGCGGAGGAGGAAGAGCAGCAGTAGTGCGGCCGCCTTGGCGCTCTCCTCCACCACGGGGGCGATGACGGTGGCGCCGAGGTGGTCGGCCGAGGTCGGGTCCGCGGTGGCCGTCGCGATCCAGCGGACCGCGAAGGAGTTCGCCAGGATCGCGACGAGCGCGGCGGCGAAGGCGCCCCACGCGAACGCGAACAGCAGGTTCTTCCAGGGCCCCGGCTCGACCCGGTCGAGCCACCGGAACGCCGCCATCAGCAGCGGTACGGGGAGGACGGCGAGGCCCAGGCCGACGAGGAAGCCCTCCGTGCCGGTCTGTTCGCGGACCAGCGCCAGGATGACCAGGGCGCAGAGCGCGAGCAGCACGATCACGGCGACGGCCCGGACCAGCCGGCTGCGCCAGAAGGCGCGGCGCGGCCGGTAGCGCCACTGGGACCGGTCGGCGGCGGCCGGGAAGGCCGGGTCGTCGGTGTCCCGGTGGGGGACGGCGGCTTCGGCGGGAGCGGGGTTCGACACGTGAGCGACCCTAACGAGGGTCACCGACAGCGGCGACGGGGTTGTCGGCCTCCGTCACCTTCCGCGGGTGTCGACCCTGCGGAAGAGCAGGTCGTGCACGACGTGGCCCTTGTCGAGCCCCTGCCCCTCGAACCGGGTCAGCGGGCGGAAGTCGGGGCGCGGCGCGAAGCCGCCGTCGGCGCTGGTGTTCTCGAAGTCCGGGTGGGCGGAGAGCACCTCCAGCATCTGCTCGGCGTACGGCTCCCAGTCCGTGGCGCAGTGCAGCACTCCGCCCGGCTTGAGGCGGGTCGCGAGCAGCGACAGGAAGTCGGGCTGGATCAGGCGCCGCTTGTGGTGGCGCTTCTTCGGCCACGGGTCCGGAAAGTAGACGCGGCAGCCGTCGAGGGCGTCGGCCGGCAGCATCTCGCGGAGCAGGATGATCGCGTCGCCGTTGGCGACGCGGACGTTCGTGAGGCCGTTGCGGTCGGCGAGCCCGAGGAGGTTGCCCTGGCCCGGGGTGTGCACGTCCACCGCGAGGATGCCGGTGCGGGGGTCGGCGGCGGCCATCTGGGCGGTCGCCTCGCCCATTCCGAAGCCGATCTCCAGCACGACGGGGAGCCCGCCGAACAGCTCGTCCAGGTCGAGCACCCGCTTGCCGTCGATGTCGAGCCCCCAGTCGGGCCACCGCTTCAGCATGGCCTCTGCCTGCCCGGCGGTCACCCGGCTGCGGCGCGGCTGGAAACTGCGGATGCGGCGCTCGAAGTGCGCGCCGGCGGGGTCGGGCGAGGGGCCCTCTCCGGGCGCGAACATACGGCTGCCGCGGCGCGCGACGGGCTGGCTGACGATCTCTGGCTGCTCAGACACAATGCCCCAATCCTACGGCGCCCCCGGCCCCGCCGCCCGGGGCCCGTGAGCGGTCCCGAGCTCCGGGGGCCCGGCCCCCGCTGCCGGGGCCCGAGGTCCGGGGCGGCCGCCCAAGGCCCCGCCGCCCGGGGCTACAGGTGGGCGAGGGCAAGCCCGGCGATGTGGCGGCCGATCGGGAGCGAGGCCGTGGCCGCGGGGGAGGGCGCGTTCAGGACGTGCACCGTCCTCGGCGCCTCCCGGACGAGGAAGTCGTCGACCAGCGTCCCGTCGCGCAGCACCGCCTGGGCCCGCACCCCGGCGGCCGCGGGCCGCAGGTCGGTCTCCTGGACCACGGGCAGCAGCCTGCGCACCGCCTCGGTGAAGGCCCGCTTCGACAGGGACCGCCGCACCTCCCCCGCTCCGTACCGCCAGTGGTCGCGGGCGATGGCCCACGAGCCGGGCCAGGCCAGGGTGCCGGCCAGGTCTCGGGGGCGGACGACGCCCCAGTCGTACCCCTCGCGGGCGAGCGCGGGCACGGCATTGGGCCCGACGTGGACGCCGCCGTCGATGCCGCGCGTGAGGTGGACGCCGAGGAAGGGGAACGCAGGGTCCGGCACGGGGTAGACCAGGCCGCGCACGAGCGAGGGGTCGGCGAGTTCGTAGTACTCCCCGCGGAAGGGGACGATCCGCATGCCCGGGTCGTCGCCCGCGAGCCGCGCGACGCGGTCGCAGTGGAGCCCGGCGCAGTTGACGAGGACCTTGGCCCGCACGATCCGCCCGTCGGCGGTCCGCACGGCCACCCCGAAGGGCCGCCGGTCCACGGCGGTGACCTCCGCGCCGTACAGGACGCGGGCGCCGGAGGCCTCGGCGAGCCGCTCGGCGACCGCCGTGTAGTCGCAGACGCCGGTCGTGCCGACGTGGATCGCGGCGAGGCCGCGGACCCGCGGTTCGTACGCGCTGATCTGGGCGGGCCCGAGCTCCCGCACGGGGATGCCGTTCTCGCGGCCCCGCTGCACGAGCGCGTGCAGCCGCGGCAGCTCCTCGCGCGCGGTGGCGACGACGAGCTTCCCCGTCACCTCGTACGGAATGCCCCACTCCGCGCAGAACTTGACCATTTCGGCCGCGCCCTCGACCGCGAACCGTGCCTTGAGCGAGCCGGGCCGGTAGTAGATCCCGCTGTGGATCACCCCGCTGTTGCGCCCGGTCTGGTGGCGCGCGGGGGCGTGCTCCTTCTCCAGGACGGTGACCCGCGTGCCGGGGGCGGCGCGCGTCAGCGCGTACGCCGTCGACAGACCGACGATTCCACCGCCGATCACGAGCACGTCACAGTCAAACACCAGCGCCACCTCCCACCACCGATAGTGCACTGGCCCACTGACAACGCCGCTAAACGCCCACGGTGTGGGACGCGTGTCACGTGCACGTCCCGCCCGCGGGCCCGCCCCCGGGCCCGCCGCTGCGGACGGGCGGTCTCACGCCGGAGCGACGAGGAGCGGACGCGCCCGCTCCCGCAGTTCCACGACGCGCGGCTCGTCCCCGTACGCCTCCAGGCGGTGCAGCAGGTCCCGTACGTACTCGGTCGTCCGCGCCGACGAGATCCGCCCGGCCACCTCCACCGCGCGCGTGCCCGCCGCGCAGGCCGCGTCGAGGTTCCCGGACTCCAGCTCGGCGACGGCGGACACGACGAGCCGCAGCCCGTGGGAGCGGACGTACTCCTCCGTGGGCCGGGACAGCGCCTGCTCGGTGAAGCGCCGCACCTCGCGCGGCATCCGCAGGTCCCGGTAGCACTCGGCGGCGTCGGCGCAGAACCGGTCGTACGAGTAGAAGCCCAGCCAGCTCGGGTCGGCGTCGCCCTCCCGGGAGCGCTCCAGCCAGCCCTCGGCGGACTTGAGCGCGGCCGCGGCGGCGGCCCCGTCCCCGGCCTTGGCGTGGGCACGGGCCTCGACGAGCCGGAAGAAGGACATGGTGCGGGCGGTGGCGAGCCCCCGGTTGCGCTCCAGGGCCGCCTGCGCGAGGTCGACACCCTCGTCGGCGAAGCCGCGGTAGGTGGCCTGGAGGGACATGGAGGCGAGGACGTAGCCCCCGAGGGGCACGTCGGCGGCGGCGCGGGCGAGCCGCAGGGCCTGGATGTAGTAGCGCTGTGCGGCCTCCTGCTGGCCGGTGTCGAAGGCCATCCAGCCGGCCAGCCGGGTCAGCTCGGCGGTCGCGCCGAACAGGGCGCGCCCGACCTCGTCGGAGTAGGAGCCGAGCAGCAGCGGCGCGGCGTCCACCCGGAGGCACTCGGGAACCATGGAGGAGCGCCAGTCCCCGCCGCCGTACTTGGAGTCCCAGCGGCGGGCGTCCTCGGCGGCCTCGCGCAGCTTGGCCACGTCGCTGTGGCCCACGCGCGCGTGCTCCGCCGCCTCCCCGCCCCCGGGCCCGCCCTGGGGCGCGCGGACGGGTCCCGCGGGGCGCGGGGCCTCGCGCTCCACCGACGGGTCGGCCGGGGTTATCAGCCAGCGGGACGCGGGCGTGGCGTAGGCGCTCACCGCGAAGGAGCCGGCGAGCGACTGCCAGATGCCGCCCCCGCCGGCCCGCCGACCGGCGAGATCCAGCCGGTACAGCTCGGTGGCCGAGCGGACCGCCTCGCCCACGTCGCGCGGGAAGGCCAGTCCGACCTCGGGCGCGGGGTCGGCGTCGGCGAGCCCGATCTCGTGGAGCGGGACCGGCCGGCCCAGCTTCTGGCCGATGGCGGCGGCGATGAGGTGCGGGGCGGCGCCCTGGGGCACCATGCCCTTGGACACCCACCGGGCCACGGACGTCTTGTCGTAACGAAGTGTCAGGCCCCTTTGCGCGCCGAGGTCGTTGACCCGGCGGGCGAGGCCGGCGTTGCTGATTCCCGCGAGGGCGAGAACCGTGCCGAGCTTGTCGTTCGGCCCGCGTTGCTCCCTGGACATGCGCCACCCCTCGACACCCAGACGGCCGCCACGACGCCGGGCATAGGCGTGCGGCATTCGTAAACACAGCGTAGTTCGCCGCATCCCTACCGTTAAGGGGCGGTGTTCCGTATGGCGAGATTGTTGTGTGAACGACCCGACCCGGGTGGTGCGGCCCCGTTACGTGCTCCGGCCGTGTGGCCGTGCGCCCGCCCGTGCGCTCTCGTTCGGCCGCCGCGGGAGCGCTTCCATGAGCAGCGCGTGGGTCGGCCCGCCCGGCCGGGAACGGAGTCCCGGACCGGTGGGCTGGGGGACACCGCCGCCCCATTCCCCGCGGGCGGTGGACGGCTCCGGGAGGCGGGAGCGCCTCCCGGACTGCCGGAGGTCCCCGGCGGCCGACGGGGTTCGGTCGCGCGCGCCGTGCGGCCGAGCACGCCCGGTCGGCCGTCGGGACGCCCGCGGAGCCCCTGTCGAGGGGTGATATTTGGCCGAATGACGTCGGTGTCCAACTGGCCCATGCCAGGGGCGCATTCGCTTTCGCGCTCGTGCATCCGGACCCCGCCCCGTGCGCCGTTGTCGTGGCAGCATGTCTCCCACCGAAACGGATGTGGAGGCGCCGATGCGATGGCTGGTGGGCTGGAGCAGTGCCGCGCCGGGCTTCGCAACGACGGCGGGCGCGGGCACGGCCCCGGGCACGGCCCGGGCGGGCCACGTCTCGGGCGCGTACGGCTCCGGTGCGTACGGCTCGGGCGGCTCCGGCTCGGGCGCGCACGGCTCCGGCTCGTACGGCTCCCACTCCCACGGCTCCGGCTCGTACGGCTCCGGCGGCTCCGTCCCGTACGGCTCCGGTGGCCCGGGCTCCGCCTCCGCCGCCCCCGCCGCCGAGGAGCGCACGGTCCAGCCGGTCGGCGCGCAGCTCCTCTGGGGCGATCCGGACCCGCTGTGGGCCGTCGGCGACTGGCGCCCCGACGAGGTCCGGGTCGTCGCCGTCGACGAACGGACCCGGCTCGCCGTGCTCGGCTGCTGCGCGGCGAGCGACGAGGAGCTGCGGCTCGGCCTGCTGACCGCGCGCGGGGGCGCACTGCGGCACCTGACCGCATGGCCCGGCAGCTACACCGCCGTCGTCAAGGCCGGCCGTCGCATCACCGTCACGGGTGATCTCGCGGGCGCCCGGCCCGTGTTCCACACCCCCTGGGCGGGCGGCACCGCCTACGCCACCGCCGCGCTCCCGCTCGCCGACCTCGTCGAGGCCCAGCTCGACATCGGCCACCTCGCCGCGCTGCTCGCCTGCCCCGAGACCCCGGAGGCGCTGCGCGACTCCACGCCGTACGAGGGCGTGCGCCGCGTGCCGCCGGGCCACGCGCTGATCCTGCGCGAGGGCTCGCGCGAGATCACCGGCTACGAGACGGTCGCCTCGCTCGCCGTCGCCGCGCCCGAGGCAGACCCGCGCCAGGCCGTCGAAGCCGTACGGGACGCGCTCGTCGAGTCCGTACGGGCCAGGCTCACCGCCCCCCGGCACGCCCCCGAGGCGCCGCTCCCCGACCCGGGCCCGGTCCCGGGCATGGGGCCCGCCGACCGCCGCGCGGCCCGGGGCGCGGGCCCCGCGCCCGGCATCGGCGCCGACCTCTCCGGGGGCAGCGCCTCCGGCACCCTCGCGCTCCTCGCGGCCGGGCTGCCCGGCGTGCCCGGCACCATCGCCGGCCAGGGAACGGGCGCGGGCGAGCGGCTCCTCGCCGTCACCTTCAACGACCTGGCCACGCGGGCGGGCGCCCGCCGCACCGCCGAACTGGAGCGGGCCCGGGTCATCGCCGCCGACCCGCGCCTGCACCACGTGGTCGTCGCGGGCGGCGAGGAGGCGCTGCCGTACGCGACGCTCGACGGGCCCCTCACCGACGAGCCGGGGCCCGCGCTCGTCTCCGCCGAGCGGCACCGCAGGCGGCTCGCGGGCGGCAGCGCCGACCACTTCACCGGCATGGGCGCCAAGCAGGTCCTGGACGCGCATCCGGCGCGGCTGGCCGACCTGTTGATGGACCGCAGGCGCCGCTCCCTGGTCCGTCCCGTCACGGCGCTCGCCAAGGCCACGGGGCCCTCGGCGGGGGCGCTCCTGGTGCCGCTGACCGTCTACCGGGCGGCGCGGCGCCTGGCCCGTACCCCGTACCGGACCGGTCTGGAGGCGGCGGCCCAGCGCCTCCTGGAGGCGAACCGCACCGCCCCCGACGGCCCCGGCCCGCTCCAGGCCTCCCTCGCCGCGCTCGCCTGGTCGCGGCCGGGGCCCGCGGCGCGCTGGCTGACGGGGGAGGCGCTCGCTGAAGTATCGGTTCGCCTGAACCGGGCGGCGACCCTCCCGGCCTCCGTCCAGCGCCCCGGCGAGGCACGCGCGCGCGCCGCCCTCGCCCGCGCCGCCGCCGACCACCGCGTCCTGGAGCAGGCGGCGGAGATCCGCGGCCAGCGCCTGCACGCGCCCTTCCTCGACAACCAGGTCGTACGGGCCTGCCGCGCCCTCCCGGAATCCCTCCGGGTCCAGCCCGACGCCCGCGCCGGAGTCCTGCGCACCGTCCTGGCCGGCGCGGGCATCCACGACCTCCCCGAAGGCTGGGGCGCCCCCCACCCCGCCGTCCCGGCCGCCGCCGCCCGCGCGGGCCTGCGCGCCGCGCTCCCCCACCTCCTGGCCCTCTTCGAGGCCCCGCTGCTCGCGGACGCGGGCCTCGTCGACGCCCGGGTCGTCCGCGAGGCGCTGCGCGCCGCCGCCGACGGCGCACCGGTCCCCCTGGACGGCCTCGCCGACCTGATCTCCACCGAACTCTGGCTCGGCCGCCTCCTCGCCCGCCGCGGTTCCTGCTGGACCGACACCACGGCCCCCCGCCCGCCCCGCGCGGTCCCCGGCCCGCTGATCCCGGCGTCGCGGTCGCTGACGGCGTGACGTTCGTTTCTTTGGGCGGAACGTCACTGCACACTCGTTCGAGTGAATGCGTTCCTGACCCCGCCGCTGTACCGCGCCTAAGCTGAAAGCCTCGCACCGAGCGAAGGAGGTCCGTCATGGCGATGCCGGTTCCGGAGGACGAGTTCCCCGTGGAGCTGCCCAACCGTGAGGGTGCGAGCGTGCAGGAGGCCTTCGAGCTGTTCAGTGCCCTGGCCCCAAAGGGCTGGCGCGTGGAGCTGATCGAAGGGGAGATCTACGTGGCGCCTCCGGCCAATGGCGAGCACGAGGAGATCGTGACCGAGATGGTGGAGCAGGTCATCGCCCGGCGCGTCGGCAAGGAGCTGCGCAACTTCACGGGCATCGGCCTCGGACTCCCCGGGATCACCGACGCGCTCAGGGTCGTCCCCGATCTCGTCATCGCCCCGAAGGGCAGCTTCCACGACCGGTCGGAGTGGCACGCCCCCGACCCCGTGCTCCTCGTCGCCGAGGTGACCTCCTCCTCCACCGCGAGCCGCGACCGCGTGCAGAAGATCCGGGCCTACGCGCGGGCCGGCATCCCCCTCTACCTCATGATCGACCGCGAGGCGGGCGAGGCCGTCGTCTGCTCCGGACCCGCCGGTGACGACTACGGCCACAAGGCCGTCCACAAGCTGGGGACGGCCGTTCCCCTGCCCCACCCCCTCGGTTTCGAGCTCGACACCTCGGCGTTCTGAGGTTCGGGGAAACCCCGAGGCGCCCGCCCCTCCCACCGGCCAGAATGGGCCGGTGCGGTATCTCATCCTCGGCACCACCGAGGCCCTCGGTCCCGACGGCTCCCCCCTTCCCCTCGGCGGTGCCCGGCTGCGCGCCCTGCTCGCCGCGCTCGCCCTGCGCGGGGGACGGGCCGCGACCGTCGCCGAACTCGTCGAGGACGTGTACGGGGGCGGGTACGCCGACGGGTACGGGGACGAGCCCCCGCAGGACGCGCCCGCCGCCCTCCAGGCCCTCGTCGGCCGCCTGCGCCGGGCCCTCGGCCGGGAGGCCGTCGCCTCCACCCCCGGGCCCGGCTACCGCCTCACCGCCCGGCCCGACGACATCGACCTGTACGCCTTCCAGCGCCTGGCCCGGGAGGCGGGAGCCCGCCTCGACGCCGACGACCCCGAGGCCGCCGCCGCCCTGTTCCGCCAGGCCCTCGCCCTCTTCCGCGGCCCCGCCCTCGCCGACCTGCCCGAACCGGCGGGCGTCCGCCCCGAGGCCCAGCGGCTCGCCGCCCTGCGCGGCCGCGTCGAGGCCGACCTGCGGCGGGGCGCCCCCGGCCTCGTACCGGAACTGTCCGAGCTGACGACCACGCATCCGTACGACGAGACGTTCCACGCCCAGCTCCTCCGCGCCCTGCGGGCGGAGGGCCGCCACGCCGACGCGCTCGCCGCCTACGAGACGGCCCGCCGCACCCTCGCGGCCGGCCTCGGCACGGACCCCGGCCCCGAACTCACCGCCCTCCACCGGACGCTCCTCACCCGCCCGCCACGGCACCGGTCCGAGGCGCCCCCGGCCGGACCGGGAGCCGAGCCCACCGGGAACATCAGGCCGCGGCTCACGTCCTTCGTCGGCCGGGAGCCCGATCTCGTGGCGGTGCGGCAGGACCTGGGGCGGTCGCGGCTCGTCACGCTCACCGGGCCCGGGGGGTCCGGGAAGACGCGGCTCGCCGAGGAAGCCGCCCGCCGAGGCGGCACCACCGGCCCCGCGAGCGCCACCGGCCCCGCGAGCTCCACCGGCCCCGACACCGCCACCGGCACAGGCCCCGGCACCGCGAGCTTCACCGGCACCGGGAGCGGGCCGGGCGGTGGGCCGCCGGTCGGGGCGCCGCCCGCATGGATCGTCGAACTCGCCCCGCTCGACGACCCCGACGCCGTACCCGGCGCCGTCCTGTCCGCACTGCGGCTGCGCGAGATCAACCTCATCGCCCGCGACGGCGTACCGCACCAGGCCGACCCGACCGCCCACCTCGTCGAGCAGCTCGCCCGCCGCGGCCCCTTCCTCCTCGTCCTCGACAACTGCGAGCACGTGATCGACGCGGCCGCCGCCCTCGCCGAGACCCTCCTCACCCACTGCCCGGAGCTGCGCGTCCTCGCGACCAGCCGCGAACCCCTCGGCGTCCCGGGCGAATCGGTTCGCCCCGTGGAGCCGCTCCCGCCCGACCCCGCGCACCGCCTCTTCGCCGAACGCGCCCGCGCCGTACGACCCGACTTCGACCCCGCCCAGGACGCCGGCGCCGTCGAGGAGATCTGCCGCCGTCTCGACGGCCTGCCGCTCGCGATCGAGCTGGCCGCGGCCCGGCTGCGGCTGCTCACGCCGCGCCAGATCGCCGACCGCCTCGACGACCGGTTCCTCCTCCTCACCTCCGGTGCCCGGACGGTCCTGCCCCGCCAGCAGACCCTGCGCGCGGTCGTCGACTGGTCCTGGGACCTTCTCGAACCCGCCGAGCGCGACCTCCTGCGCCGGCTCTCCGTCTTCGCGGGCGGCTGGGACCTGCCGGCCGCCGAGGCCCTGGCCCCGGACGCCGCCGACGTGCTCGGCGCGCTCGTCGACAAGTCCCTCGTGGTCGCCGCCCCCGCCGACGGCGGCGGCATGCGCTACCGGCTCCTGGAGACCATCCACGAGTACGCCGTGGAGCGCGCCGCCGAGACCCCCGGACTCCTCGCCGCGGCCGAGGCCGCGCACACCGCCCACTTCACGGCGCTCGCCGAGGAGGCCGAGCCCCGGCTGCGCTCGGCGGAGCAGCTGCCCTGGATCGACCGGATCGAGCGCGACCTCGACAACATCAGGGCCGCCCTCCACCGGACCGTCCTCACCGCCCCGGACGAGCGGGCCGCGCTGCGGCTGGTGTTCGCGATGGGCTGGTTCTGGTGGCTGCGCAACTACCGCCCGGAGGGGCTGGTCTGGACGGAGCGGGCGGTCGCCCTCGGCGACGACCCGGACGATCCCGCCGACCCCCGCCACTGGCCGCGGATGCACCTGCGCATGCTGCAGTTCTTCCTCGCCGTCGAGAGCCGGAGCGTCGCCGAGTTCCGGGACGACCCGGAGACCGCGGCCCTGGTCCGCCGGCTGCGGGCCGTGTTCGGCGACGAGCCGGGGCCGGAGTCCGCCCGCTTCCCGGGGCTGCTCTGGCCGTTCACGTCGTACGTGATCGACGGAGCCGCCACGATCCGCGGGACGCTCGACGCGGCCGTCGCGAACTGCCGCCGCCACGGCGGGGACTGGGAGGTCGGCGTCAGCCTGATGTTCCGGACGCACATGGTCATCGACATGCCGGGCGGCACCCTGGACGTCGACGAGGACCTGGCCGAGCTCCGCGACCTCTTCCACCGGGCCGGGGACCGCTGGATGGGCGCCCAGATCGCGAGCGCGGCGGGCGAAGCCCACATGCTGCGGGGCCGTCACGACGAGGCGGGCCGGGCGTACGAGGAGGCCCTCGCCCTCGCGCGGGAGGTCGGCGCCCACGCCGAGACGCCGTTCCTCATCGCCCGGCTCGCCGAACTCGCGTACCGCGCGGGCGACGCGGAGGCCGCGGAGAAGGGCCTGGACGAGGCGGCGCGGGAGGCCGACCGCTACCACGTGATCGGCACCCACGCGTACGTCTGCCTCCTGCGGGCCGCCCTCGCCCTCGACCGGGGGGACGTGCGGGGGGCCCGCGCCGAGCTGGAGGCGGCGGGCGCGACGGTCGACGAGGGCACCCCGCCGCCGCACTTCCAGGCGGTGCTGACCGGGTTCGCCGCGCGCGTGGAGGCGGCCGAGGGCGCGGGCCTCGCCGCCGTCGCCACGGCGGCGGCGGCCCTGCGGCTCGCACGGGACGCGCAGTGCGCGGACTTCATCACCGTCGGCATGACGGAGGGCCTCGCCGTGACCCTGGCCGCGGCGGACGAGCACGCTCTCGCGATCCGTGTCCTGTCCGCCGCCGCGGCGCTGCGCCGGAACTCCGCGCCCCGTTCGGTCCCGGAGGCCCGGGAGATCGAGCGGCTCACCGCGGGCGCCGTGGCCGCCCTGGGCGCGGCGGCCGTCGCACGGGCGCGCACGGCCGGAGCCGGCCTGGACCTCGACGACGTCCTCGCGCTGACCGACGCGCTGCCCGACGCGCCGGCCGGTGCCGACGCGTCAGGGCTCAGACGCAGCTGATGCGGGACTGCGCCCAGTCGGCGACGAGGGCGCGGCCGAAGGGGGTGTTCTCCTCGACGACGAGGCGGAGCGTGGTCCGGCCGGTGATGTCGACGTGGACGGGCCGGGGCGGGTCGCCCGGGCGGACGACGTCGGAGCGCCAGAGCCGCTCCTCGTCGCCGTAGACGGAGAAGCGGACGCCACCGACCCCGAGCGGGACGCCGATGTCGTCGACTCCGACGACCGCGTCGTAGCTCGTGCACTGCCGGTTCAGGTCGATGAGCAGCGACGACGGCGCGTGGACGCTCACCCCGTACGCGTACGAGGTGCCGCTGATCGACAGCTCGTCCCGCGTCCACATCGGGCTGCTCTCGCCGAGGGAGACCTCCGGCTTGGTGCCGTCGCCGAAGATCCCGTACTCCAGCTCGTCGACCTGGTAGACGGCCGGCGGCGCGGGCGCCCGCGTCGGGCTGGGCTTGGGGCTCGGCTTCGGCGGGGGCGGCGGGGGCGGCGTGGGCGTCGGGGTCGCCTCGGGCTCGGGCTCGGGGGGCGGGGGCGTCGGCGCGGGGGTCGGGGTGGGGCTCGGCTTCGGCGGGGGTGGCGTGGGGCTCGGCGCCGGCGGCTCGGACGGTACGGGAGGGGGCGGCGGTACGGGGCTGGGCGTCGGCTTCGCCGCCGGTGGCGCCGGTTCGGGCGGCACGACGGGCGTGACGATCTCCGGGGCGGGCTTCGGGGAGGCCACGGGCTGCGGGTCACCGGCCATGGCCCAGACGAGCCCGGCGGCCGCGGCGACGGCCACGGCCGCCGCGATGCCGGCCTTCGCGGGTGCGCCGAGCCCCTCGGCGGCCGCACCGCCGGAGGCGGCGCCGCCGGAGCCGCCGGTGGCGGCGGCCGCGGCACCCGCCCCGGCCGCGCCCGCGGCACCACCGGCGACGATGCCGGCCGCCTTGAGCGAGTAGCCGGCGGCGAACCAGCCGATGACGGCGACGGGCAGCAGCGCCGGGATCCCCGCGTTGACGTGGGCCAGTTCCCCGGCGGCGAGCCGGCACTTGGCGCACTCCTCCAGGTGCTTGCGCAGTCCGCGCTCGGCCCGCATCCGCAGCCCGCCGCGGGCGTAGGCGCCGAGCCGGTCCGCGTACCGGGCGCAGTCGCCCCCGGCGGTCAGCGACTGGCTGACGTGCGCCTGCAGGTAGGCCTGCTTGAGCCCCTCACGGGCCCGGCTGGCGAGGACGGCGGTGGCGTTGGCGGTCAGCCCGAAGAGCGGGGCGACGGCGCTGGGCGACTCCTCCTCGACGGTGGTGTGCCACAGGACGGCCTGCCAGCGTTCGGGCAGCGAGCGGAAGGCCTGCATGGCGAGGGACTGCTCGGCCTCGTGCATGGCCCTGACGTCCGCGCCGAGGTCCATCGTGTCCTGGTCGGAGACCTCGGAGGAGCGGGCGGCCTCGGCGGCGAAGACGGCGAAGTCCTCGACGAGGTGCTCGCGCTTCTGCGTCCTGGCCCAGGTGGCGGCGACCCTGCGGACGGTCGTCATCAGGTAGGCGCGCACGGCCTGTTCGGGCCCGGCGCCGCCGCGCACGGCCTGGAGGGTGCGGGCGAAGACCTCGGCGGTGAGGTCGTCGGCGGTGTGCGCGTCCCGGCAGCAGGTGCGCGCGTAGCGCCGTACGGCCTCGGAGTGGCGGAGGAAGAGCTCCTCGTACGCGGAGTCGTCGCCGTCCCGCATGAGCTGGACGAGGTCGGCGTCGGAGGGCGGCAGTTCGAGCGGCGGCGGCAGGACGGTGTCGGGCTCGTCGACCACCGCGTCCCCGCCGGGACCGGCGGCACCGTCGTCGAGGACGCCGTCCGGCACGGAGGCGAACCCGGATGCCGCCCCGGCCGCGGTGCCGGAGGCGGGTCCGGTCGCCGCCCCGGATGCCGGTCCTGACGTGGTCCCTGAGGTCGGTCCGGTCACCGGCCCGGGCGCCGTCGCCGTGGTCGCCCCCGCGACGCCCCCGGCTCCCGTGCCCCCGGCTTCGCGCTGCTGCGGCACGCTCGGATCGGTCCCGACGGCCCCCTGACCGGCACCGGAGGCACCGGGGGGCGCTCCCGCGCCGGAGACTCCTCCGGGGCCGCCCTGGCTGGGTACGTGCCGGGAGGACAGGCCTCCGGTCTCCGTTGCCCCGCCGTTGCCCGGCGGATCGTCCCGACTGTCACCGCTCATCGCGGAAGCCCCCGTACGCGCGCTCGGACCCGAACATCGGCCAAGCCTGCCACAGCGCGCGGGCGCGCCGAAGCGCCGCGTCCACTTACCACTCGTCCGGGGCGACTTCCCGTATCCGGGCGTAACCGATCACACGTTCGTGTCATGATCGTTGGTCCGCCCGGACCAGGATTTCCCCGCCGTTCGTCCCGCGCCGACCCCGGTCCCACCGGGTCTCGGCCGGTCCCTGAGGGGCCTGCCGGGTCCTACCGGGACCGCAGCCCCTCCAGCAGGATGTCCAGGAGGCGGGCCGAGGCCGCCGCCTGCTGCGCCGCGTCCGGCAGGGCCGGAGCGGCCGTGGCTATCACCAGGAGCACGTCGGCCACGGTCACGTCCGCCCGCAGCTCACCGGCCGCACGCGCCCGCTCGACCAGCCGGCCGACGACCTCCAGGAGCTCCGCGGCACCCGCGTCGTCCCGCTCGTCCAGCGGCACCGCACGCGGTCCGGCGACCCGGGTGTCGGCCTGGTCGACCCCGCCCCGCTGGGACGGCACCCGAACCTCGTCACCCGCACCGACGGAACCCGCACCGACGGAACCCGCACCCACCGCACCCGCGCCCGCGTCCACCGCCGACGACACCCCGGCGTCGTCCACGCCGACCCGCAGCACCTGCGGCGGCAGCAGCCGCCCGGCGCCCGAGGCCACCGACGTCCGCAGGAACCGGGACAGCGCCGACCACGGCTCGTCCTCCTGGCCCAGCGCGGCCCGCGCCTGCTCCGTCAGCCGGGAGGTCTCCTCCTCGGCTATCCGCCGCACCAGCACGTCCTTGCTCGGGAAGCGCCGGTAGACCGTGCCGACCCCGACGCGGGCGCGCCGCGCCACGTCCTCCATCGGCGCGCCGTACCCGAGCTCGCCGAACACCTCCCGCGCCGCGCGCAGGACGTGCTCCAGATTGCGCTGGGCGTCCACCCGCAGCGGCGCGGCCCGGCCGCCCTGCAACGGAGCCATCGACCCGTTGCGCAGCTCGGCCGCGCCCGTACCCTGCTCGTCCGTGGCGGTGCCGACGACGGCCTGCCAACGATCCTGAATCTGCATAAGCGTTCCCCCGCTCATGATGTCTCCCCCCGGAGACTCCCCGCCCTGATGCGGCGCTCCCGGCCGGCGAGCGCCTCGGTCCACGCGCTCCCCGCCGACACCCCGACGAAGTACGAACATAGTTGAGTCGGAGTCAATTCAGAAGGGGGAGTTCCGTACGGTGCGCCCCCCGATCGGAGCAAGGCCCGGAACTCACCCGATTCCGACCCGGTAATCCCCCCGCCACCCCCGCCGTGACCTGGGTCGATGCCGTCACACACCCCCCGTGCGCCACCCCACGCCTCCATACCCCTCCGGTCACACAATTTGCCGAGCCTGTGGACAAACCACGGACGGCGTTGCGTCATGGGACGGTGACCGAACCTGCGCGCATTCTCGTGGTCGGCGGTGGCTACGTCGGCATGTACACCGCGCTGCGCCTCCAGCGGCAGCTCAGAGCGGAGCTCAGAGCCGGCACCGCGGAGATCGTGGTGGTCACGCCCGACCCCTACATGACGTACCAGCCGTTCCTGCCCGAGGCGGCGGCCGGCTCGATCTCCCCGCGCCACGTCGTCGTGCCGCTGCGCCGCGTCCTCGACCGCTGCCGGGTCCTCATCGGCGAGGTCCACGCCGTCGACCACGCCGAGCGGACGGCGACGCTCTCCACCCTCGCCACCGAGGAGGAGGGCACGGGCCACACCCGCCTCACCTACGACGAGCTGGTCATCGCCCCCGGCTCGGTCTCCCGCACCCTCCCCGTCCCCGGCCTCGCCGAGCACGGCATCGGCTTCAAGACGGTCGAGGAGGCCATCGGCCTGCGCAACCACGTCATCGAGCAGATGGACATCGCCTCCTCCACCCGCGACCCCGCCCTCCGCGACGCCGCCCTCACCTTCGTCTTCGTCGGCGGCGGCTACGCGGGCGTGGAGGCGCTCGGCGAGCTGGAGGACATGGCCCGCTACACCGCGCGGTACTACCACAACCTCAAGCCCGAGGACCTGAAGTGGGTGCTGGTGGAGGCCACCGACCGGATCCTCCCCGAGGTCGGCGCCGAGATGGGCCGGTACGCCATCCGCGAGCTGCGCGGCCGGAACGTCGACGTCCGCCTGGAGACCCGCCTCGAGTCCTGCGAGAACCGCGTCGCCGTCCTCAGCGACGGCACCCGCCTGCCCACCCGTACCGTCGTCTGGACCGCCGGCGTCAAACCCGCCCCCGTCCTCGCCGCCACCGACCTGCCGCTCACCGAACGCGGCCGGCTCCGCTGCACGGCCCGGCTCTCCGTGGCGGGCGTCGAGCACGCGTGGGCGGCGGGCGACGCCGCCGCCGTCCCCGACGTCACGGCCGCGGACGAGGGCGCCGAGTGCGCGCCCAACGCCCAGCACGCCGTCCGCCAGGCCAAGGTCCTCGCCGAGAACCTCGCCGCCTCCCTGCGCGGGCAACCCCTCAAGGAGTACGCGCACGCGTACGCGGGGTCCGTCGCCTCCCTCGGCCTCCACAAGGGCGTCGCCCACGTCTACGGGCGGAAACTCAAGGGCTACCCGGCCTGGTTCATGCACCGCGCCTACCACCTCAGCCGGGTCCCCACCTTCAACCGCAAGGCCCGGGTCCTCGCCGAATGGACCCTGTCCGGCCTGTTCAAACGGGAGATCGTCTCCCTCGGCTCGCTGGAACACCCGCGCGCCGAATTCGAACTCGCCGCCGCTCCGCCCCCGGCCCCCGACGACGAGCCGTCCGCCTGACATCACTGTCAGTGCACTCGTCCACACTGGACGTGTGACCATAGGTGGGCCCACACCTGCACAGCGTGACTCCGCACGGCACCGACACCACGAGGCAAAGAGATCCGTGAACTTCACCCGTTGGAGCGCCCGGCTCCCCGGTACGCAGCGCCGCGCCGCGCGGGGCACCGAAGGCGCCGTGCCCGCCGCCCGCGGCGCGTACGGGCCGCAGACGGAGTCCCTCCCCGGCGACGTCCCCGCCCTGGAGGAGTTCTCCGTCCGTGAGCTGCTCGGCCGTCTCCCCGGCCTCGTCGCGCTCGTGTACGGCCCGGAGCACCGCATCGCGTACGTCAACGACGCGTACGCCGCGGCCTTCGGCCCCCGCCCGGCCGGCGCCACCGTCGCCGACACCTGCCCGGAGGCCGAGGACCTCGGCCTGCTGCCCCTCATGGACCAGGTGCTCCGCAGCGGCAAGCCCCGCACGGTCAAGTCCCGCCGCACCCAGGACGGCGGCTCGTACACGGTCACCTGCCTGCCCGTCGACGGCCCGCACCTCGAAGGCGGCGGCGTCCTCGTCCACGCCGCCGACGTCACCGACCACGCCGAGGCCGCCGAGCGGCTGCGCGCCAGCGAGCGCCGCCACCGCGAAACCGCCGTCACTCTCCAGCGCTCCCTGCTCCCGCAGGAGCTGGAGCAGCCCGACGACCTGCGGATCGCCGCCACCTACCAGCCGGGCGTCGCCGACGCGGCCGTCGGCGGCGACTGGTACGACGTGATCACCCTCGGCGCGGGGCGCACGGCCCTGGTCATCGGCGACGTCATGGGCCGCGGGGTCCGCGCCGCCGCCGTCATGGGCCAGCTCCGCACCGCCGTCCGGGCCTACGCGCGCCTGGACCTGCCCCCTCACGAGGTCCTCCAGCTCCTCGACGGCCTCGCCGCCGAGATCGACGCCAGCCAGATCGCCACCTGCGTCTACGCGGTGCACGACCCCAACGAGGGCAGGCTCGTCTACGCCTCCGCGGGCCACCTCCCGATCCTCGTACGGGACGAGGACGGCACCGTCCGCCGCGCCGAGGACCCCACGGGACCCCCGCTCGGCACCGGTGGCTGGCTGCACGCCTCCGGCTCCATCGCCCTGCCGCCCGGTTCCACCGCCGTCCTCTACACCGACGGCCTGGTCGAGCGCCGCCGCGAGGACATCGACGAGGGCGTCGCCGCCCTCGCCCGCGCGCTCTCCGGCGCCGGCGGCACCCCGCAGGTCGTCTGCGACCGGCTGCTCCGAGCCCTCGGCGTGACCGCCGAGCACGACGACGACGTCGCCGTCCTCGTCGTCCAGCACCCGTCGCGGGAGGGCGCGGACGCCGAGCTCTTCCACAACGCGGCCCTGGAGCTGCTCGGCGGCGTGGAGGCCGCGCCCCGCGCGCGTGCCTTCGCCTCGGGCGTCCTGTCCAGCTGGCGCTTCCCGGTGGAGCTGCGCGACCTGGGCGTCCTCGCCACCAGCGAGCTGGTGGGGAACTCCCTCCAGCACGGCACCCCGCCCATGCGGCTGCGCCTGCGCCGTACCGACCGCCGTCTGATCATCGAGGTCACGGACGGGGACGACCACCTTCCGCGCCGCCGCAGGGCGGAAACGGAGGACGAGGCGGGTCGCGGTATCTCGATCATCGCGACGATCGCCTCGTCCTGGGGGAGCCGCCGCACACCGGGCGGCGGCAAAGCGGTGTGGTGCGAGTTCGCCCTGCCCGACCACTAGAAGGTGCAGGGGCCGCCGCCTAGGCGGCGGCCGCGGTCTCACGCCGAGGCTCGTGGCGCGCGACGACCTTCGACGGCTTCACGGCGAGCGCCGGCTGGTTCTGCTCCGGCGTGAGCCGCTTGCCCAACCGGACCGCGAGCACGGTGATGCCGAGCGAGAACAGCACGAAGGTCACGATGTACGGGCCGTGCAGAGCGGCCCCCATCGGCCCGCCGACGGCCGGACCGACCGCCAGGGCCAGCTGCTTCACCAGGGCGAAGGCCGAGTTGTACTGCCCGACCATCGACTCCGGCGCGAGGTCCGCCACCAGCGGCGCCACCGTCGGCGACAGCATCGCCTCACCGAGCCCGAACAGGGCGTACGTGGCGACGAACGCCGCCGTCGCCATGGCCTGGCTGCCGTGCCCGAGGCCCGCGTACCCCGCGAAGAGCCACGCCACGGTCCAGATGAGGCCCACGGCCGCGATGACCCGGGTGCGCTTGCGGCGCTCGACGAACTTCAGCACCAGGAACTGGGCGAGCACGATGACCGCGGTGTTGGCGGCCAGCGCGATCCCGAGCGTCGACGGCTCGATGCCGGCGGCCTCCGTGCCGTACGCGGCGAGACCCGACTCGAACTGTCCGTAACAGGCGAAGAAGAGCACGAAGCCCAGGACGCACAGCCGCACCATCGCCTTGTGCCCGAGCAGCACGCGCAGCCCGCCGCCCGCGCCGCCCTCGGAGGGCCGTGCCTCGTTGAGCGCCGGGGAGCCCGGCATCCGGACCGTGCCGACGACGGCCGCGAGGACCAGGAACATCGCCGCCTCGATCGAGAACAGCAGGACGAAACTGCCGGGCCGGGACTCGTCGACGAGCTGGCCGCCGATCAGACCGCCGACACCGAGGCCGAGGTTCTGCAGGAAGAACTGCATGGCGAAGGCCCGGGTCCGGGCGACGGGCGTCGAGCACCAGACGATCATCGTGGCGAGCGCCGGCTGGAGCACCGCCGTACCGGCGCCGAGCAGGGCCGCCGCGGCGACGGCCGTCGGCACGCTCGCCGCGAACCCCATCCCCACCGCGCCCACGGCGGCCAGGACCGAGGCGACCAGCAGCACCGGCACGGGACCGCGCCGGTCGACGGCCCGGCCGCTGAACGGCAGCACCACCAGCGCGGCCATGGCGAAGACGGCGAGCACGACACCCGCCGTGGCCGCGCCCAGATCCCGCACCTGCGCCACGTACACATAGAGGTACGGCACGGTGAAGCCGAGTCCGAACGCGCTCAGCGCGCCACCTGCCTGAATCCGGCGCATCGCCGCGCCCCTCGCCTCGGTCACACTCACCCACTTCGGTCGCGGGTTCAGAGGTGTACCCCTGAACCCTGAAGACTTCAATCCTAAAGTTCGATCCTTAACAGTACACATGGAAGGACTTCAACGCCAACGAGTGTCGTGGGATACTCCCCGCATGTCCGAAACCCCGCAGGAGCCGAGCCTCGACGAACAGATCGCGGCCTATCAGCGCGAGTTCCGCGATCTCGACCCCCAGGTCGAGAAGGTCGTCTCCGCCCTCGGCCGGCTGAACCGCCGCATGAACGTGGCGTACGGCCGCCAGCTCGCCGACCTCGGCATCAGCAACGCCGAGTGGGAGGTCCTCAAGACCCTCGTGCTCGCCGGCGAGCCCTACCGCCTGGGCCCCGGCGAACTCGCCAAGCGCCTCGGCCTCACCCCGGCCGCCATGACCCACCGCATCGACCGCATGGCGGGCGAGGGCCTGGTCACCCGTGACCGCGACGAGAACAACCGCGTCCGCGTGATCGTGGAGCTGACGGACGAGGGCCGCTCGAAGTGGCTGGAGGCCATGCGCATGGCCACCGACTTCGAGGAGGAGCTCCTCCAGGACCTCACCACCGACGAGCGGGGCGTCCTGGGCGAGGTGCTGATCCGCCTCCTGCGCCGCGTGGAGCTCAGCCAGCCCGACGCGGGCGGCCGCCTCACCGACCTCGACTGAGGCCCGAGGCAGGGGTTGACACCCCTTGAGGCGATGCGTAGTGTTCTCCGAGTTGCCACGGAGCCGGAACGGTTCTGCGGCAGCCACTCCCGCCGCTGATGCGGCACCTCAACCCAGCACGATCTCCCTCTCGGGAAGTTTTTCGGCATGCCGAAATTCATTTCGAAAGACTCGATTATGAGTCGCCGGGGAAATCCGCTAGAGTTTGGGACGTCGGAACGGCCCAACGGCCGGAAAGACAAATCCCGCTGACCGGGAATCAGACGCCGAAAGGATCTGATAGAGTCGGAAACGAAGGAAGCGCCC
>NZ_JBSFSA010000064.1:0-26075 GCF_053589515.1 Streptomyces sp. NPDC003327
GTGCCGGGACCCTCCGCGGGCCCCGGCACCGGCACCGGCACCGGCACCAGCCCGGGCGGCCGGTTGCTGCCCGGGGTGCTCGGCGGGCGGGCCGTGCATGTGCTCGCGCCGCTCGGGCGGCTCACCGCGGCGCAGTTGCGCGGGCTGGCCGACGGGGCCGAGGAGGTGCGGCTCACGCCCTGGCGCGGGGCCGTCGTCGTCGGGGTGCCCGCCGCGCGGCTCGACGCCCTGGAGGCGTACGGGCTCGTCACCCGCCCCGACTCCCCCTGGGTGGGCGTCAGCGCCTGCACCGGACGGCCCGGCTGCGCCAAGTCCCTCGCCGACGTCCGTGCCGACGCCGCACCCGCCACCGCCGGGCTCCCCGTCCACCTCTCCGGGTGCGAGCGCCGCTGCGGCCACCCGCACGGCACCTGGATCGACGTCCTCGCCACCGGCGACGGCGCCTATCTGGTGGACGGCGTCCCCACTCCCCGTACCTCCCTGACCGCAGCAGTCGCGGCGGCCCGCAGCCAGCCGACCCACACGAGATGAGCGAGAGCACCAGGATGTTCGACTACGAGAAGGACGGGGCGGAGATCTACCGCCGGTCCTTTGCCACGATCCGCGCCGAGGCGGACCTCGCGGGGCTGCCCGCCGACGTCGCACAGGTCGCGGTGCGGATGATCCACGCCTGCGGGATGACCGACCTCGTCCGCGACATCTCCGCCTCGCCGCAGGTCGTCTCCCGGGCCAGGGAGGCCCTGCGCGGCGGCGCCCCGATCCTCTGCGACGCGCAGATGGTCGCCAGCGGCGTCACCCGCAAGCGGCTGCCCGCCGACAACGAGGTGATCTGCACCCTCTCCGACCCGACCGTCCCCGCGCTCGCCGCCGAGCTCGGCACCACCCGCTCCGCCGCGGCCCTCGAACTCTGGCGCGACCGCCTCGAGGGCTCCGTCGTCGCCATCGGCAACGCCCCCACCGCCCTCTTCCACCTCCTGGAGATGATCGCGAAGGGCGCGCCGAAGCCCGCCGCCGTCCTCGGCATACCCGTCGGCTTCATCGGCGCGGCCGAGTCCAAGGACGCCCTCGCGGAGCAGGAGCTCGGCCTCGACTACCTCGTCGTACGGGGCCGGCGCGGCGGCAGCGCGATGACGGCGGCGGCGATCAACGCGATCGCGCACGAAGCGGAGATCCAGGCATGAGCGAGCGAGCCATGAGCGACCGGAGCACGAGCGAGCGAAGCGCGAGCGAGCAAGGCGCGAGCGAGCGCGGCACCGGAACGGCGGGGGAGCGGCCCGTGACCGGCAAGCTGTACGGCGTCGGACTCGGCCCCGGCGACCCCGACCTGATGACGGTGGCGGCCGTGAAGGCCATCGCCGAGGCCGACGTCGTCGCCTACCACTCGGCCCGCCACGGCCGGTCCATCGCCCGCTCCATAGCCGCCGGGCACCTGCGCGAGGACCACATCGAGGAGCGGCTGATGTACCCGCTCACGGTGGAGACCACGGACCACCCCGGCGGCTACCGGGGCGCCCTGAACGACTTCTACGAGGAGGCCGCGGCCCGCCTCGCCGCCCACCTGGACGCCGGCCGCACCGTCGCCGTCCTCGCCGAGGGCGACCCGCTGTTCTACGGCTCGTACCAGCACATGCACAAGCGGCTCGCGGACCGCTACGACACCACCGTCATCCCCGGCGTGACCTCGGTCAGCGCCGCGGCCGCCCGGCTCGGGGAGCCGCTGTGCGAGGCGGAGGAGGTCCTCACGATCATCCCCGGCACCCTGCCGGAGGACGAGCTGACGGCCCGCCTCGCGGGCACCGACTCGGCGGTCGTGATGAAGCTGGGCCGCACCTTCCCGACGGTCAGGCGGGCCCTGGAGCGGGCCGGCCGGCTCGACGACGCGCGGTACGTGGAGCGGGCGTTCATGGCCGGCGAGCGCACGGAGAAGCTGACGGACGTGGACCCGGCGTCCGTCCCGTACTTCTCCGTCGCCGTCCTGCCCTCCCGGGTCGACCAGGAGAATCCCGTACGGGAACGGGGCGAGGTCACCGTCGTCGGCACCGGACCGGCCGGGGCGCCCTGGCTCACCCCCGAGTCGCGCGGCGCGCTCGTCAACGCCGACGTCCTCGTCGGCTACACCACCTACCTGGACCGGGTGCCGGTGCTCCGCCCCGGCCAGATCCGGCACGGCTCCGACAACAAGGTCGAGTCCGAGCGCGCCGAGTTCGCCCTCGACCTGGCCCGCCGCGGCCACCGGGTCGCGGTCGTCTCCGGCGGCGACCCGGGCGTCTTCGCCATGGCCACCGCCGTCCTGGAGGTCGCCTGCGAACCGGCGTACGCGGACGTGCCCGTACGGGTGCTGCCGGGGGTGACCGCGGCCAACGCCGCCGCGGCCGCCGCGGGCGCTCCCCTCGGCCACGACTACGCCACGATCTCGCTCTCCGACCGCCTCAAGCCCTGGGACGTCATCGCGGACCGGCTGCGCGCCGCGGCCGCCGCCGACCTCGTCATCGCCCTCTACAACCCGGGCTCCAGGTCCCGCACCCACCAGGTGGCCGCCGCCCGCGACCTCCTGCTGGAACTCCGCTCGCCCGACACCCCGGTCGTCGTGGCCCGCGACGTCGGCGGCCCCGAGCAGTCGGTCCGGGTGCTGACCCTGAAGACCCTGGAACCCTCCGAGGTCGACATGCGCACCCTGCTCCTGATCGGCTCCTCCCAGACCCGCGCGGTGGAGCGCGGCGACGGGCGGACGATCACCTGGACGCCGCGCCGCTACGGCTGACCGCCCAGGCGGCGGCCTCCTCGGGGGTCGTCGCCGTCGGCACCCCGCCGGGGACCGGGGGGCGGCGGACCACGACGACCGGGACGCCCGCCTCGCGGGCGGCGGTCAGTTTGGGGGCCGTCGCCGCGCCACCGCTGTCCTTCGTCACCACGACGTCGATCCGGTGGCGGGCCAGCAGCTCCCGCTCGCCGTCCAGCGTGAACGGGCCCCGGTCGAGGAGCACTTCGGTGCGGGCCGGCATCGGGTGGTCGGGGGCGTCGACCGAGCGGACCAGGAACCAGTGGGGGCAGGCCGCGAAGGCGGCGAGGCCCATGCGGCCGGTCGTCAGGAAGACCCTCAGGTCCCGGCCGTCCCGGGCACCGGGCCCACTGAGCCCGCCCGGCCCGCCGAGGGCGTCGAGGGCGGTCGCGGCGGCCTCCAGGGAGGCCACTTCGCGCCAGTCGTCGCCCGGTTCGGGTACCCAGCCGGGGCGGCGGAGCGCCAGCAGGGGAACATGGGCGGTGGCGGCCGCCGCGGCCGCGTTGAAGCTGATCCGTTCGGCGAAGGGATGGGTGGCGTCGATGACCGCGTCCACGCGGTGCTCCCGTATCCAGGCCGCGAGTCCGTCCGGACCGCCGAAGCCGCCGATGCGGACCTCGCCGGCCGGCAGCCGGGGGCTCGCCACCCGCCCCGCGAGGGAGCTGGTGACCCGGGCCTCGCCGTGCAGCAGGCCCGCGAGGGCGCGGGCTTCCGTGGTCCCCCCGAGAATGAGTACGTGCGGCACAGGAGCCCTTTCGTGACGGCAGGCGGCGGGCGCGAGGCCCAACTCAAGCACACCGGTCTGCGCCCGGGGTGGACGACCGGTGCCTGTGCGACGGCGGCCACGACCGCCGCGTACACGGCGCTGCTCACGGGTGAGTTCCCCGACCCGGTGACGATCACGCTGCCGAAGGGGCAGACGCCGTCCTTCGCGCTCACGGCGGAGTCCCTCGGTTCCGGCAGCGCCATGGCCGCCGTGGTCAAGGACGCGGGCGACGACCCGGACGTGACGCACGGGGCCGTGATCCGCTCGACGGTACGGCTCCTGCCGCCCGGCTCCGGCGTGGTGTTCAGGGCCGGCGAGGGCGTCGGCACGGTCACCCTCCCGGGGCTGCCCCTGGAGGTCGGCGAACCGGCCATCAACCCGGTGCCGCGGCAGCTCATGCGCGAGCACGTGGCCCGGGTCGCGGCCGCGCACCGCGCCCCCGGCGACGTCGAGATCACGATCTCCGTGGACAACGGCGCCGAGATCGCCCGCTCCACCTGGAACCCCCGCATCGGCATCCTCGGCGGCCTGTCCGTGCTCGGAACGACCGGGGTCGTCGTCCCGTACTCCTGCTCGGCCTGGATCGACTCCATCCGCCGGGGCGTGGACGTGGCTCGCGCGGGCGGCCTCACCCACGTGGCGGGCTGCACCGGGTCCACCTCCGAGCGCACGGTCACGGGACTCTACGACCTGCCGGAGATCGCCCTCCTCGACATGGGCGACTTCGCGGGCGCCGTCCTCAAGTACATCCGGCGCCACCCCGTCGACCGGCTCACGATCTGCGGCGGCTTCGCCAAGCTCTCCAAGCTCGCCGCGGGCCACCTGGACCTCCACTCGGCCCGCTCCCAGGTCGACAAGGCCTTCCTCGCCGACCTGGCCCGCACGGGCGGCGCCCCGGAGCCCCTCGCGGCCGAGATCGCCGCCGCGAACACGGGCCTCGCCGCGCTCCGCCTCTGCGAGGCCGCCGGGGTCCCCCTGGGCGACCTCGTGGCCGCGCGCGCCCGCGACGAGTCCCTCGCGGTCCTGCGGGGCGCGCCGGTCGCGGTGGACGTGATCTGCGTCGACCGCGCGGGCGTCGTGGTGGGCCGCTCGGCGGTGGCGGGGCCGACGGGTGCGACGACCGGCCCGACGGGCCCGGCGCCCACGGGACCGGAGCCCACGGGACCGGAGCCTGCGGGACCGGGGACGGCCGGGGCCGGGCCTTCGGGGACGTAAAACCGCAGGACAGAGGCGCCGGCCCGGGCCGAGAATGCGGCCATGGCCGACTTCTCGCACAAGCCCACGCTCGCCGGTGACCTCGTGGTCCTCCGTCCCGTCACGGAGGAGGACGTGCCGGCGCTGCTGCCGCTGTTCGAGGACGACGAGGTGGCGCGGCTCACCGGCGACCACTCCCGCTTCGACCCGGCCCAGCTGCGGGCCTGGTACGGCTCGCGCGGCGCGCAGCCCGACCGGCTCGATCTGGCCGTGGTGGAGCGGGCGTCGGGCCGGGTCGTCGGCGAGGCCGTCCTCAACGAGTGGGACCCGCACAACGAGAGCTGCGCCTTCCGGATCGCCTTCGTCCCGGACGCCGTCGGCAGGGGCCTCGGCACGGAGGCGACCCGCCTGATCGTCGGCCACGCCTTCGAGGCGCTCGGCCTCTACCGCGTCTGGCTGGAGGTGTACGCGTTCAACCCGCGGGCCCGCCGCGCCTACGAGAAGGCCGGCTTCCGCCCGGAGGGCGTCCTGCGGGCCGCCCTGCTGTGGGAGGGCGAGCGGGTCGACGCGACGGTGATGTCGGTCCTCGCGCCGGAGTGGCAGGCCGGTGCCTGACTACCGGCCGCCCGTCCCCGGCGGCGCCTCGCGCTCCGTCGGATAGCCGATCTCCGCGACGTCCTCGGCGAGAGCGGCGAGGTCCACCCCCGGGTTCAGCGCCGCGACGACCTCCGGGGTCAGCGGGCGCAGGGCCAGGACGTGGGCGACGGCGTCGACGTCGACCTCCGTCTCGTAGTAGTCCGACGCCCAGGTCGCGTACGCCTCCGCCGAACGGTCGAGGAGCAGGTGGAGGAGACGTCCCGACCCGTCCGGGTCGGGGTGGTCCTCCAGGCCGGGAAAGGCGACCGGGCCGGTCCGCCAGGCCGGGTCGGCGGTCTCGCGCCAGAGGCAGGCGGTGGTCACGTGCACGTCGTCCTCGTCGAGGAACGCGGGCTCCGTCAGGTACTCCCGGAAGGCCTCCGGGACCCCGTCGAGCACCCCGGGCCAGGTCGCCCCGTCCGCGAGCGGCCCGAACGGGCTGAGCGGCGACTCGTGGTCGAAGACGCGGGCGTACGCCCCCGCGGGCGAGAGGACGATCGTGTACTCGCCGCCCGAACCGTCCCGCATCGACGCCAGCTGCTCGGTCTGCGACCAGTGCGCGTCGAAGGAGTAGTACCGGCCCTCCCACTCCGGGCTGAGGATCGCGTCCAGCATCGCGAGCCCCCGGGAGTGCGCGCGGAGTTCCTCGATGCCCGGCAGTGCCCGGGCCACGTCGTAGACGGTCATGGGTCCATTGAAGACGGTGGCACCGACATGCGGGGCCGGGGGACCGAACCTAGGCTGGGGCGGACAGCGTCCCCCGACGAAGAGGGTGTCCCATGGCCAAGCGCGGGAACAAGAAGCGTGCCCGCAAGAAGAAGAAGGCGAACCACGGCAAGCGGCCGAACGCCTGAGCGGACAGGGGCCCCGGGGATCGCACTCCCCGGGGCCCCGCCGCGTGCCGTGACGCGCGGGCGGGTCAGCAGGTGTGGCGGTCGCGGGCCGGGTCGTACAGGTGGCTGTCGCGGAACTCGGAGGCGGCGAGCGTGCGGCCGACGATGATGACCGCCGTCTTCGTGATGCCGGCCGTCTTCACCTGGTCGGCGATGTCCTCCAGGGTGCCGCGCAGGATCACCTCGTCGGGGCGGCTCGCCAGGGCGACGACGGCGGCCGGGCAGTCCGTGCCGTAGTGCGGGACGAGCTCGTCGACGATCCGGTCGACGTACCGTGCGCCCAGGTGCAGGACGAGCAGGGCGCCGCTGCGGCCGAGGGTGGCGAGGTCCTCGCCCTCGGGCATGGGCGTGGCCTGCTGAGCGATGCGGGTGAGGATGACGGTCTGGCCGACGGTCGGCACGGTCAGCTCGCGCTTGAGCGCGGCGGCGGCGGCCGCGAAGGCCGGGACGCCGGGCACGACCTCGTACGGGATGCCGACGGCGTCGAGCCGCCGCATCTGTTCGGCGACGGCGCTGAAGACGGACGGGTCGCCGGAGTGCAGGCGGGCCACGTCCCGGCCCTCCTCGTGGGCGCGGACGATCTCGGCGACGATCTGGTCGAGGTCCATCCGGGCGGTGTCGACGAGCTTCGCGCCCGGCGGGCACTCGGCGAGCAGCTCCTCGGGGACGAGCGAGCCCGCGTAGAGGCAGACGTCGCAGGCCGCGAGGGTCCGCGCGCCGCGCACGGTGATCAGGTCGGCCGCGCCGGGGCCCGCGCCGATGAAGTAGACGGTCATTCCTGTGTACAACCCTTCGTTACGGACCACTGGGTGACGGGCATGGCCTGGCGCCAGCCGGTGAAGCCGCCGACGGGCACGGCGGCGGAGACGGCGAGCCTGATCAGTTCGCCGCCGTGGCGGCGGTAGCGGTCGGCGAGCAGCGCCTCGGACTCCAGGGTCACGGTGTTGGCGACGAGCCGGCCGCCGTCCGGCAGGGCGTCCCAGCAGGCGTCGAGCAGGCCGGGGGCGGTGAGCCCGCCGCCGATGAAGACCGCGTCGGGGGTGTCGAGGGCGGCGAGCCCGGCGGGGGCGGCGGCGGTCACGACGCGCAGGCCGGGGACGCCCAGGGCGTCGGCGTTGCGGCTGATCCGCGCGGCCCGTTCGGGGGACTTCTCGACGGCGACGGCCCGGCAGGAGCGGTGGGTCCGCATCCATTCGATGCCGATGGAGCCGGAGCCGCCGCCGATGTCCCAGAGCAGTTCGCCCGGCGCGGGCGCGAGCGCGGCGAGGGTGGCGGCGCGGACGTACCGCTTGGTGAGCTGGCCGTCGTGCTCGTACGCCTCGTCGGGCAGCCCGGGCGTGGCGCCGAGCCGGAGCGTCCCCGGGTCGCGTGCGCAGTCGAGGGCGATGACGTTGAGCGGGTCGCCGGGGGCGTGGGGCCAGTCGGCGGCGGTGCCGTCGAGGACGTTCTCGCGGGGGGAGCCGAGCTGCTCCAGGACGCGCAGCCGGCTGGCGCCCCAGCCGCGCCGGGTCAGCAGGGCGGCGACCCGCGCGGGGGTGTCGGCGCCCTCGCTGAGCAGCAGGAGCCGGCGGCCGTCGTGGAGCGTCGAGGTCAGGGCGTCGAGCGGCCGGGCGACGAGGGAGACGGTCTCGACGGCCTCCAGGGGCCAGCCGAGGCGGGCGCAGGCGTACGAGACGGAGGACGGGTGCGGCAGGACGCGGAGCCGGTCGGCGCCGACGGTCTCGGCGAGGGTGCGGCCGATCCCGTAGAAGGAGGGGTCGCCGCTGGCGAGGACGGCGATCGCGCGGCCCTCGTGGGCGGCGAGCAGGCCGGGGACGGCGGGGCGGAGCGGCGACGGCCAGGTGATCCGCTCGCCGGGGCAGTCGTGGGCGGGCAGCAGGTCGAGCTGGCGGGGGCCGCCGACGAGGACCTCGGCGGCGCGCAGGACGCGGCGGGAGCCCTCGGGGAGCCCGTCCCAGCCGTCCGCGCCGATTCCGACGACCGACACCACCGATATCGCAGCGTTCACGTCGGGGACTCTACGTGAGCCCGGTCGGGGGCGGGGCGGGGGCCGCCGGGGAGACGGGGGGCGTCCGGGACCGGGGAGCGGGTGCGGGAACAGATCGAGGGGGTGCGCCGTTGGACGGGATGGTTTAAGATTCAACCAACAGCCGTCGAGGCAGGAACAGCGAGAGGTGAGCACGATGCAGTTCGGGATCTTCACCGTCGGCGACGTGACGACCGACCCCACCACCGGCCGCACCCCCACCGAGCACGAGCGCATCAAGAACACCGTCGCCATCGCGCTCAAGGCCGAGGAGGTCGGGCTCGACGTCTTCGCGACCGGCGAGCACCACAACCCGCCGTTCGTGCCGTCCTCCCCCACCACCCTCCTCGGGCACATCGCCGCCCGCACCGAGAACCTGGTCCTGTCGACGTCCACGACCCTGATCACCACCAACGACCCGGTGAAGATCGCCGAGGACTACGCGACCCTCCAGCACCTCGCCGACGGCCGCGTCGACCTCATGATGGGCCGCGGCAACACCGGCCCGGTCTACCCGTGGTTCGGGCAGGACATCCGCCAGGGCATCCCGCTCGCCATCGAGAACTACGCGCTCCTCCACAGGCTGTGGAGGGAGGACGTGGTGGACTGGGAGGGAAAGTTCCGCACCGCCCTCCAGGGCTTCACCGCCACCCCGCGCCCGCTCGACGGCGTCCCGCCGTTCGTCTGGCACGGCTCCATCCGCTCCCCCGAGATCGCCGAGCAGGCCGCCTACTACGGCGACGGCTTCTTCGCGAACCACATCTTCTGGCCGAAGCAGCACACCGAGAAGATGGTCCGGCTCTACCGGCAGCGGTACGCGCACTACGGCCACGGCACCCCCGAGCAGGCGATCGTGGGCCTCGGCGGCCAGGTCTTCGTGCGGAAGAACTCGCAGGACGCGGTCCGGGAGTTCCGCCCCTACTTCGACAACGCGCCGGTCTACGGCCACGGCCCCTCCCTGGAGGAGTTCAGCCGCGAGACCCCGCTGACCGTCGGCTCCCCGCAGGAGATCATCGACCGCACCCTCTCCTTCCGCGACTACGTCGGCGACTACCAGCGGCAGCTGTTCCTCGTCGACCACGCCGGACTGCCCCTCAAGACGGTCCTGGAACAGCTCGACATCCTCGGCGAGGAGGTCGTCCCGGTCCTGCGCAAGGAGTTCGAGAGCCTGCGCCCGGCCGACGTCCCCGCCACCGCCCCGCTCCACCCCGCGGTCCTCTCGCACCCCAAGGAGGTCTGAGGCCATGCAGACCCTGAAGCTGGTCGCCGTCTCGGCCGGACTCAGCAGCCCCTCGTCCACCCGGCTCCTCGCCGACCGGCTGCTCCAGGCCGCCCGCTACCGGCTGGCCGAGCAGGAGTACGCCGTCGACGTCGAGGTCGTCGAACTGCGCGACCTCGCCGTCGACATCGCCAAGAACTTCGTCACCGGCTTCCCCTCGGGCACGCTCCAGGACGCGATCGACACGGTGACCGGCGCGGACGGCGTCATCGCGGTGACGCCCGTCTTCACCGCCTCGTACAGCGGCCTGTTCAAGTCGTTCTTCGACCTCGTCGACCCGGCCGCCCTCACCGGCACCCCGGTGCTCGTCGGCGCGACCGGCGGCACCGCCCGCCACTCGCTCGTCCTCGACCACGCCCTGCGGCCGCTCTTCGCCTACCTCCGGGCCCGTGTCGCCCCGACCGCCGTCTACGCGGCGTCGGAGGACTGGGGCTCGGGCGGCGACGAGTACACCGAGGGGCTGCCGGCCCGCATCACCCGGGCCGGGAACGAGTTCGCGGACATGGTCGCGGCCCAGCCCGCCTCCGGGGAGCGGGACGAGGAGGTCGTCCCCTTCGAGAAGCAGCTGGCCGACCTGCGCCTGAACTGATCGCCGGAGCGTGGCGGCCGGGGACGGTGGGGCTGCTCAGCGGCGGTTGTAGAGGCGCATCGTCACCCAGCCGAAGACCGCCACGAGCAGCGCCGACCAGCCGAGCGTCCACGCGATGTCCGCCGCAGGCCACGCGCCCGCCATCAACTCCCGCACCGCCGTCGCCAGATGCGTCACCGGGTTGTTGTTGACGAAGGCCTGGAGCCAGCCCGGCATCGTCCTCGGGTCGACGAAGACGTTCGACAGGAACGTCAGCGGGAAGATCACCATCATCGAGACGCCCATGACGGACTTCTCGCTGCGCAGGAGCAGGCCGAACATGGTCCAGATCCACGAGAAGGAGAAGGAGAAGACCATCAGCAGCGCCACCCCGAGCAGCACGCCCGGTACCCCGCCGTCCGGCCGGTAGCCGATCGCCAGGCCGACGCCGAGCATCACGGCCGAGGCGATGAGATAGCGGACGACGTCGCCGAGGAGGTAGCCGACCATCGGCGCGGGCCGCCAGACCGGCAGCGTACGGAAACGGTCGAAGACGCCCTTGTCGATGTCCGTGTTCACGGAGACGCCCGTGTACATCGTGATCATCACGACGCTCATCACGAGGATGCCCGGCAGCAGGAACTGGATGTACTCGGCGACCGAACCGGCCAGCGCGCCCCCGAAGAGGTACGTGTACATCAGCACCATCATGATCGGGAACGCCGTCACGTCGAACAGCTGCTCCGGCACGTGCTTGATCTTCAGCATCGCCCGCCAGCCGAACGTCAGCGAGGCGGACAGCGCGCTCGGCCGCGGCGGGCGCCGCTGTCCCACGAGCAGTTCGGCGAGTTCGTCCGCCTTGGGGCCGACGAACTCGACGGCGTCACCGGTGGCGAGGGTGGTCATGCCGCTGGTCCCTTCCCGTCCGTGGAGGTGCGGTCGCCGCCGTCCGTGACCGTGCGGTCGGTGGCCGTGCGGTCGGTGAGCGCGAGGAAGACCTCGTCGAGGCTCGGCTGGCCGAGCGCGAAGTTGTCGACCGTGATCCCGGCCCGCGCCAGCTCCGCCAGCGCCCGCGCCGCCTGCTCGGCGGCCCCGAGCTCCGAGCCACGCCCGCCTACGGTCGCCGTCAGGGCCACCGGGTCGGCGTCCAGCTGGACGCCTGCGCCCAGCGCGGCGCCGAGGATCCGTTCCGCCTCGGGGCGCTGCTCGCCGTCCCTGAGCCGCAGGTGCACGGAGCCGGAGCCCACCGAGGCCTTCAGCTCGCCCTTCGTGCCCTCCGCGATGACCCTGCCGTGGTCGATGACGGCGATCCGGGAGGCCAGCTGGTCCGCCTCGTCCAGGTACTGGGTGGTGAGCAGGACCGTGGTGCCCTGGGCGACCACGGCGCGGACGATGTCCCACACCTGGTTGCGGCTGCGCGGGTCGAGGCCCGTCGTCGGTTCGTCGAGGAACAGCAGGTCGGGGGTGTTGAGCAGCGACGCGGCGATGTCGATGCGCCGCCGCATGCCGCCCGAGTAGTGCTTGACCTGGCGGTCGGCCGCGTCGGCGAGCCCGAACGCCTCCAGGAGCCGGGCCGAGCGCCCGCGCGCGTCGGGCCGGGAGTGGCCGAGCAGCCGGGCGAGCAGGACCAGGTTCTCGGTGCCGGTGAGGTCCTCGTCGACGGAGGCGTACTGCCCGGTCAGGCTGACCCTGCCGCGTACGGCGTCGGCGTCGTCGACCACGTCCCGGCCGAAGACCCGGGCGCGGCCGCCGTCCGGGCGGAGCAGGGTCGCGAGGACCTTGACGGTGGTGGTCTTGCCGGCGCCGTTGGGGCCGAGGACGCCGTAGACGGTGCCGGTGGGGATGCGGAGGTCGACGCCGTCGACCGCGCGGTTGGTGCCGAAGGTCTTGACGAGGCCGTCGGTCTCGACGGCGTACTCACTCATCCGGCATCCTCCGTCCGGCATCCTCCGCCTCCGACCGGCTCACGTCCCCAGTCTGCTGCCCCTCCGGCCCCCGCGCCCGTCGGGCCGGGGGCCGGTCGGGGCCCGTCGGGGTCAGTACGGAGCGGGGCGGCCCTGCGCGTCCTCGTGGGTGTAGAAGAGGTAGAACGCGGCGGCGCCGCTCACCAGGCCCGCGACGAGGCCCAGTCCGCTCGCCGACAGGATGCTCGCGCCGGACTGGCTGTAGAGGAACCCGATCGCGATCCCGGCGAGCGCGCCCCACGCCGCGGCCCGCAGCTCGCGCGGCAGCCGGTGGCCGACGCGCCGGAGACCCTGGACGGACACGGCGAGGACGACGGCGGAGGCGAGGCCGAGCCAGAGCTGGCCCCAGGTGAGCCCGCCGCCGTGGCGCGACACGGTCTCGGCGTAGAGGCCGTAGAGGACGCCGAGGGTGATCGGGATTCCCCAGCCGTGCGTGCGGACGCGGCGCCGGGCGGGCGCCGCTGCGTGTGCGGCCATGGCAGGAGCTCCTTCGTGTGTCGCCCCCCTGCTGCGTCCCGCATCCTCCAGGGCACACCCGGGCCCGGCGCCCCGCAAGTGGATCAGGGGCGGACGGCGACGGCGTCGATCTCGAAGAGCATGCCGGGGAGTGCGAGCGCCGCGACGCCGCTGAGGGTCTGCGCGGGGAGCCGTTCGCCGAAGGCCGCGTGCAGGGCCTTGCCGAGGACCTCCAGCTTGGCGAGGTCGTGGTCGACGACGTACGAGCCGAGCCGGACGACGTGCTCGAAGCCGAGGCCGACGCCCGCGAGCGCGTGCCGGAGGTTGGCGAGGGAGCGGTCGACCTGGTCGGCGAAGTCACCGGGGACGGGGGCGCCGGCGGCGTCGGAGGCGTACTGCCCCGCGATGAAGACGAGTTCGCCGGATGCGGAGGCGGCGTGGCTGTAGCCGAAGGGGGCGGGGTCGTGGAGGGTGCCGGGGTTGGTGAGCGTACGCCGGTCGGTGCGGGAGGCGTCGGTACGGGAGGCGTCGCTGCGGGAGGCGTCGCTGCGGGAGGCGTCGGTGCGGGGATCGGTACGGGAGGCGTCGGCTCGGGAGGCGTCGGTGCTGGTCATGGCGGGTCGTTCCTTCCGGAGTGGGCGGTCGTCGCGACGGTGGCCGGGGGCGGGTGAGCCGGGGTGCGGGTGGCCGCCCTCTTTGCCCCTCGGCCTGGATGTGCAGCCAACGGAAAGCCTCCGGAATTCCCTTTCGGGGCTCACCAGTTGGGGATCAGGGACGGCAGGGGTCCGCGGGCAGGGCCCCCGGAGCCCCCGTGGCCGCCAGGGCCGCCAGGCGGCCGAGGGCCTCGTCGAGGACCGGGACGGGCGGTGAGGCGAGGCCGACGCGGATCGCGTCGGGGGCGGTGGCGCGGCCGACCGCGAAGGCGCTGCCCGGGGTGACCGCGACCCCGGCGCGGGCCGCCGCGGCCGCCGTGAAGGTCTCCGCGCGCCACGGCGCGGGCAGCTCCCACCAGCAGTAGTAGGCGTGCGGCGAGGTCCTGATCCGGTGGCCGGCCGCCCGGGGCGGCCCGCCGAGGTGACGCTCGACCAGGGCGTGCCGGGTCCGGGCGTCGGCCCGCTTGGCCGCGACGGCCTCGGTGACGGTGCCGTCGGCGGCCCAGCGGGTGGCGGCCGCGAGCGCGAGACCGCCCGCCGTCCAGGCGCCGGAGCGCAGCGCCTCCGCGAGGGCCGCGCGCCGCCCGGCGGGGGCGACGAGATAGCCGACGGTCAGGCCGGGGGAGAGCCGTTTGGAGAGGCTGTCGACGAGGACGATTCGCTCGGGGGCGTGCGCGGCGAGCGGGGCGGGCGCGGCCGGGAGGAGGAAGGCCCAGGTGGTGTCCTCGACGGCGGTGAGGCCGAGGCGGCGCAGCAGGGCGGCGAGGCAGGCCCTGCGCCCCTCGCCGGCTGTCGCCGAGGTTGGGTTGTGCAGGGTGGGCTGGAGGTAGACGGCGGCGAGCGGCGCCGCGCGGTGGACCGCCTCCAGGGCGTCCGGCCGTACGCCTTCGGCGTCCAGGGCGAGCGGCACGAGCCGGATTCCGAGCCGGTCCGCGACCGCCTTGACCAGGGGGTACGTGAGCTCCTCGACGCCCAGGCGGCCGCCGGGCGGCACGAGCGCGGCGAGGGCGGCGGCGATGGCCTGCCGGCCGTTCCCGGCGAAGAGCACGGCGTCGGGGTCGGGCGCCCAGCCGGGCCGGGCGAGGACGGCGGCGGCGGCCTCCCGGGCCGCCGGGGTGCCGGTCGCGGCGGCGGGCCCCGCCACGGCCTCGGCGAGGACGTCGGGGCGGGCGAGGGCGGCGAGCGCCCGCGCCATCAGGGCCGACTGGCCCTCCGTCGTCGGGTAGTTGAGCTGGAGGTCGACGGGCGCGAAGCCGGTGGCCTCGGCGAGCGCGGGCCCGGGCAGCGGCGGCGCGGCCCGGACGAAGGTGCCGCGGCCGACCTCCCCGACGACCAGGCCGCGGCGGGCCAGCTCACCGTACACGCGGATCGCGGTCGAGTTGGCGATGCCGTGGCGGCGGGCGAACACGCGTTGCGGCGGCAGCCGGTCGCCGGGCCGCAGCCGCCCGTCCCGTACCGCCGCCTCGACCCTGTCCGCGATCCTCCGGTACTCCTCCACCGCGGAAGCCCCCTCCCCCCTCTGTACCGAGAACCGTTTGCCCCGAGAACCCTTTTGCACCGAGAGCAAAGATCTTATTGCACCGAGGAGTTGGGGCTGCCTAGCCTGCGGTCATGCCCGTCACCCGCACCCCCCGCGCCGAGATCTTCCACGCGGACCGGGGCACCGGCCCCGTCCTCCTCCTCGTCCACGGCCATCCCTTCGACCACACCATGTGGGAGCCCCAGCTCGACCGCCTCTCCCGCACCGGCCACCGGGTCCTCGCCCCCGACCTGCGCGGATACGGCCGCACTCCGCTCGGGACGCGGCCCGGCTCCCCCGCACCTCCTGCCACCGGGCTCGACGTCTTCGCCGAGGACCTCGCCGGCCTCCTCGACGCGCTGCGGATCGCCGAGTGCGTCGTCGTCGGGCTCTCCATGGGCGGCCAGATCGCCATGGAGCTGCACCGCCGCCACCCCGGACGCGTCCGCGGCCTCGTCCTCGCCGACACCTTCCCCGCCGCCGAGACCGACGAGAGCAGGGCCGCAAGGAACGCCATGGCCGACCGGCTCCTGCGGGAGGGCATGCGCGGATACGCCGACGAGGTCCTGGACCGGATGGTCGCCCCGTACAACACCCACGCCGCCCCGCACGTCCACCGCATGATGTGCGCCACCGACCCGGTCGCCGCCGCGGCCGCCCTGCGCGGGCGCGCCGAGCGGCCCGACTACCGCGCGCACCTCACCACCGTCGCCGTACCCGCGCTGGTCGTCGTCGGCCGCGACGACACGTACACGCCCGTCGCGGACGCGGAGGAGATGCACGCCCTGCTGCCCGACTCCACGCTCGCCGTGATCGAGCGGGCCGCGCACCTGCCCAACCTGGAGCGGCCCGAGGAGTTCGACGCCGCACTGGAGCGCTATCTCCATTCACTCGTTCGGAGCAGTTGAAGGTTCGTTTTCGTACGATTGCTCACACGATGGGGCTATGAGCCAGAACACCGCACCCCGGCCCCCCAAGAGCAGCACCTCCGGCGCCTGGGCCGCCGGAGGCACCCTCTTCGCGGGCGTCCTCATGCTCGTCGTCGGCTGCATGGACATCCTCCAGGGCATCGCCGGCATCGCCGAGGACGACGTCTACACACGCGTGGGCGACTACGTCTTCAAGTTCGACCTCACCACGTGGGGCTGGATCCATCTGATCCTCGGCATCATCCTCGCCGTCACCGGCATCGGGATCCTCAAGGGCGCCGAGTGGGGCCGCGTCGCCGGCATCTCGCTCGCCTCCCTCAACCTCCTCCTCCAGTTCCTCTTCCTGCCCTACCAGCCCTGGTGGGCCCTCTTCTCGATGGCCATCTCGGTCTTCGTCATCTGGGCCCTCGCCACGGACGACGGCTACGGCCGCGACAAGGCGTTCTGAGGCCGCCGCCCATGAGACTGCGCACGGGCGTGACCGCGGCCACCACGGCCGCGGTCCTCGCCCTCACCGGCTGTGACGCCGCCAAGGACGCCGCGGGCGGCATCGTCGCCTCGGCGACCGCGGCCGCCGCCTCCGCCGCCCAGGAACAGCTGAACAAGATCAAGGACGGCGTGAACGCCACGGCCGACGTCAAGGCCGGGCCGACCAGCACCGACGGCGACCGGACGGTCGCCGAGATCACCGCCACCAACCCCAAGGACGCGGCCGCCGACTACACCGTCGTCGTCAACTTCCGCGACAGCGCGGGGAACCTCCTCGACGTCGTCGCCGTCTCCGTCGACGGCGTACCGCCCGGAGCGTCCAAGTCCGGTACGGCGCGCAGCACTCGGTCCCTCTCCGGTGACGGCATCAAGGCCGAGATCTCCCAGGCCCTGCGACACTGAACGGCGTGGACCGAGTCCTGGCCGAAGCGCCCGTGCCCCCGCCCCGCCCGACCGGCCCGTCCGGACCGACCGGCCCCACCGGCCCGTCCGGACCGGCCGTCGAGCCGCCACCACCCCTCCGGCCCAGGCAGCGCCCCGTCGCCCTGGCCGCCTGGCTGCTCCTCGCCGTACCCGCCGTCGTCACCGGCTGCCGCGTCCTCGGCACGGACGCCACCACGCCGGTACCGCAACTCCTCTCCTTCCTCCCCTGGCTCTGCCTGCCCGCCGGGCTCGCCCTCCTCCTCGCCGCCGCCGCCCGCCGCCGCGGCCTCTCCCTCGCCACCGTCGTGGTCCTCACCGCCACCGGCTGGAGCTCCCTGCCGTACTACCCGGAGCTCGTCACCTCCCACGGCGCGCCCCTCGCGCGCGTCCGGGTCATCGCCGCCAACGTCGAGTTCGGCCAGGCCACCGGAGCGCTGCTCACCACCGTCCGGCGGGAACGGCCCGAGCTCGTGTACGTCTCCGAGTGCGACCGCGCCTGCGGGCGCGCCCTCACCACCGCGCTCGCCGACCGGCTCCCCCACCACGTCTCCGTCGACGCCGACGGCTCCGTCGGCTCGGTCATCCTCAGCGCCTACCCGCTCAGCGAGACGCCCGGCATCCCCGCCGCCATGGGCATGCCCGGCGCCACCGCGCGGATCGCCGGCCGGACCGTCCGGCTCCAGCTCGCCCACCCGCTGCCGCCCGTGCCCGGCCAGGTCGGCGCCTGGAAGCGGGAGCTCGGCCGCATCGAGGACTTCGTCGGCGCGTGGAAGTCCGAAGCGCCGCTGATCCTCGCCGGCGACTTCAACGCCTCGCAGGACCACGCCGCCTTCCGCGCCGTCCTCGACGCCGGACGCCTCCAGGACGCCGCCCGCGCCACCGGCGACAGCCGGACCCCCACCTGGCCCATGGAAGGGCCGCTGCCGCCCTTCGTCCAGATCGACCACGTCCTCGTCAATGGCGACTTCACCGTCGCCGACACCCGCTTCCTCGACCTCCCGGGCAGCGACCACCGGGCCGTCCTCACCGACCTCGACCTGCGCACCAGGCGCTGATCGGCCACGCTGGTAGACATGAACGACGACGAGATCCTGGACGACATCGGCACCCTCGTCGAGGAGGAACGCGCCCTGCGGCAGCGCACCGGCGGGCTCCTGCCCGAGGAGCGCGAACGGCTCGCGGAGCTGGAGGTCAGGCTCGACCAGTGCTGGGACCTGCTGCGGCAGCGGCGGGCCAAGGCGGAGTTCGGCGAGGACCCGGACAGCGCGGCTCTCCGCCCCGCCGCCGAGGTGGAGTCCTACCGCAACTGACCCCCGGCCCCCGGTCGGGTCCCCCGCTCCGCGCCGGCCCGCACGCGGCGCCCGCGCGGGGCCCCGCGCGGGCGGGGACGTACGTTGGGGGGCATGGAACGTGTTGGGAGTCCGCCCGCTTGGCTCACCGCCGGGCTCCGCCCGGCCCCCGCCCCCGTCCCCTGGGCCGCCGTCGTCCGCGCCGCCACCGCCCTGTCCGCGCCCCTCGCCGTCGGCATGGCCGTCGACCGCCCCGCCTACGGCGCGCTCGTGTCGATGGGCGCCCTCTCGGGCGTCATCGGAGACACCGCGGACTCCTACCGCATGCGGGTCTACAACATCGCCGTCCCGCAGCTGTTCGGCGCCGTCGGCGTCACCCTCGGCACGCTGGTCTTCGGCCACGGCTGGTTCGCGGTCGCCGCGCTGACGCTGGTCGCGCTCGTCTCGGGAATGATCTCGTCGATCGGCGCGGTCGCCTCCGTCTCGGGGCTGCTGCTGCTCCTGAACGCGGTCGTCGGCGCCGGCCTGCCGATGCCGGGTCCGTGGTGGAAGGCGCCGCTGCTGCTCACCCTCGGCGGCCTGTTCGTGCTGGCCCTGACCCTGCTCGGCTGGCCGCTGCGCCGGGCCGTGCCGGAGCGCTCCGCGGTGGCGGAGACGTACCGCGCGGTCGCCGAGCTGTACGGGGCGACGGGCACCGACGCGTACGACGAGAAGCGCCAGGCGGTGACGGCCTCCCTGAACCAGGCGTACGACCTGGTGCTGGCCCGGCGGGCCCGCGAGCACGGCCGGGCGCCGACCCAGGTGCGGCTGCTGTCGCAGCTCAACGTCCTCGTACCGCTCCTGGAGGCGGCCCCCGCCGCCCATCTGCGGGCGCGGCTGCACGGCCCGCTGGACCCGTCGATCGCGGCGGCCGTGCGCGACCTCGCCACGGCCGTCGAGGAGGGCCGCACCGGCGCGCCCGTCCTGGACCTGCCGGTCCCGGAACGGCCCTCCGAGAAGGCCGTCGACCACGCCCTGCGCCACGCGGCGACCGTCGTCCACAAGGCGGAGCCCGACCCGTACAACGTGGACGACCGGCTCGGCAGGCCCGCCGCGCTGCGGGTCCGGGTGCGGCGCACGGCCCGGTCGGTGGTCCTCTCGGAGGCGTCCTGGCGGTACGGGCTGCGCCTCGCGCTCTGCATCGGCCTCGCGCAGGCGCTGGTCTCGCTGGTCGCCGTGCCCCGTTCGTACTGGGTGGCCCTCACCGTCACGTTCGTGCTGAAGCCCGACTTCGGGTCGGTCTTCTCGCGCGCCGTGCTGCGCGCGCTCGGCACCGCGGGCGGGCTCGTCCTCGCCGCCCTCGTCCTCTCCGCGGTGCCGCGCGGCTGGTGGGACGTACCGGTGATGGTCGTCCTCGCCGCGCTGATCCCGGCGTTCTCCGCGAAGGGGTACGTCTTCCAGACGGCCGCCATCACGCCGGTGATCCTGCTGCTCTCGGACGTGCTCAACCACCAGGGCTTCGGCCTGGTCATGCCGCGCCTGTACGACTCGCTCATCGGCTGCGGCATCGCGCTCGTCGCCGGGTACCTGCTGTGGCCGGAGTCCTGGCACGCCCGGGTCGGCGACCGGCTCGCGGACGCGGTCGCCGACGCCGCGACGTACGTGGGCTGCGCGCTGGGCCGGACCGCCGAGGGAGCGGACGGGGCGGCCGAGGGGACCGGCAGGGGTGCCGGGGAGCCGGCGACGGGCGGCGGGGTGGCGACGGGCAGCGGGGCGGCGACGGTGCGGGCGCGCCGCAAGCTGTACCGGGACCTGTCGACCGTACGGTCCGAGTTCCAGCGGGCCCTGACCGAGCCGCCGCCGACCGGCACCCGCGCCTCCGCCTGGTGGCCGCTGGTGGTGGCGGTCGAGCGGATCGTCGACGCGACGACGGCGGCCCGCATCCGCGTCGCCCACGGGGCCCCGCCCCTCGACCCGGCCGAGGTGGCGGCCGTGGAGCGGGAGTTGCGGGAACTCGCGGCGGGCCTGCGCGCCTCGGCCACGCTCGTGGAGGTGCGGACGGAGCTGTCGGGCGACGAGAGCGGAGTCCTGGAACCGCTCCGTCAGGAGGTCCGCGCGGCCCGCGCCATCGCCGGTCCCGACCTGGGATGAACCCCCCACCGGGGGCGCGCGGAAGGACTTACCGGCGGTCACGGAACGGAACCCTCCCCACCGCCCGTTACCCGAACCCACCGGTACGACTACGATGCGCTCGATTCACCGTGTTCCGGCACCGTGTCCCGGGCCCGCCGCCGCCCACAACCGGCGCGGCGGACCGGCCACTTCGCCCTGCCCCACCGCCTCCGCGCGGTCAGCCACGCCACGAGGACACCGCCATGCGCTCCACCACCAGCAGAGGGCTCCAGCCCAATGTCCTCGGCACCTTCGACACGATCGTCATGGCCGTCGCCGGCAGCGCCCCCGCCTACTCGCTGGCCGCGACCACCGCCGTCCTCTTCGGCGCCGTCGGCTTCGCCGGGCCCGCCGCGCTCCTCTACTGCGCGATACCGATGCTCGGCATCGTCCTCGCCTACGCCCGCCTCGGCAGGATCGACGTCAACGCGGGGGCCGGCTACTCCTGGGTGGGCCGCACCCTCCACCCGTTCCTCGGCTTCCTCTCCGGCTGGGCCCTCGTCGTCGCCGCGACCGTCTTCATGGTCGCCGGCTCCCTGCCCGCCGGATCGCTCACGCTCTCCCTGATCGACCCGGGGCTCGCCGACGAGACCCCGCTGGCCGCGGCCGTCGGCGCCGGCTGGTTCCTGGCCATGCTGCTCGTCGTCCTCGGCGGGGCGCGCCTCACCGTACGGGCCCAACTCCTCATGTCCGGCGTGGAGATGCTGATCCTCGCCGCGTTCGTGCTGGCCGCCGTGCTGCACCGGGGGCACGCCGCCGCCTTCGACTGGTCGTGGTTCGGCCTCGACCACTTCGCGGGACCCGAGGGCTTCGCGGCGGGCGCCCTCATCGCCGCCTTCTACTACTGGGGCTGGGACGTCACCAGCAACCTCAGCGAGGAGACCCGCGACAGCCGCCGCACCGCCGGGCTCGCCGCGCTCGTCGGCGTCGGCTTCGTTTTCCTGCTCTTCGAGGCGTACACGGTCGCGGTGAACGTGCTGCTCGGTGCCGAGCGGATCGAGGCCGCGGGACCGAACGTCCTCGCCGTCCTCGGCGAGGAGATCTGGCCGGGCATCGGCGGCAAGCTCCTCGTCGTCGCCGTCCTCCTGTCCACGGTCGCCACCTTGGAGACCACCCTCATCCAGGTCACCCGCTCGCTCTTCGCGATGGGCCGCGACCGCACCCTGCCGGGCGCGCTCGGCACCGTCCACCGCCGCTGGAACACCCCGTGGGTCGCGATCGCCGCCGTCGGCGTCGCCGCGCTCATGATGTTCGCCGCGGCCTCCGCCGCCGGCACCGTGCAGGGCGTCCTCAACGACGCCGTCGCCGCCATCGGCCTCCAGATCGCGTTCTACTACGGCCTCGCGGGCATCGCCGCCGTCGTCGCCTACAAGTCGCTCCTGCTGACGTCCGCCCGGAACCTGCTGCTCGGCGGCGTCTGGCCGCTGCTCGGCTCCGCCTTCATGCTGTGGGCGTTCGTCGAGTCGCTCGGCGAGCTGTCGCCGACCGCGCTCACCATCGGCCTCGGCGGCCTGCTCCTCGGCGTGGTGCCGCTCGTCGTGTACTGGCGCAAGGGCAGCGACTACTACCGCCCGGCGCGCCTGGACGCGGCCCGGGTCCTCGCGGCGACCGAGGAGTCGGCGCCCCCGGGACCGGGCTCCCGGCAGCGCGACAAGAGCTACGCCACCGACTTCTGACCCGTCACCCGCTCTCCCTCCCGGTCCCTCTCTCCCTTCACGACTTCACGACTTCTGACGGCAGCCGAACCCGAAGGAGGCCCCCATGGCCGTACGCCGCCGTGCCGACCGGCCCGAGCGCCCGCCCCGGGCCTCACGGGTCTCCCGTACCTCGCGGGCCTCGCGGGCCGAGCGGTTCGTGCCCGACTTCGACCCGGACTTCGGTGACCTGGCGCTCACCCGGGCCCGCCACGACATCGTCATCGGCCGCTGGCAGGGCGTACGGGACCTGCTCGCCGCGACCGGCGACGACTGGGCGCGCCGCACCCACCGGCTGCGGCTGCTCTCGCACGCCGCCGCGGGCAGCTCCACCGTCGAGACGTGGCGGGCCGCCGAGCCGGGCAACCCCGAGGCGGCCGTACTGAGGGCCGCGACAGAGGTCGTACGGGTCTTCGACGCGGCCATCGCCGCCGGACGCGGCGCCACGATCGACCGGGGCCGGATCGACGCCGCCGTCGACGCCTGCCGGAGCGCGGCGGAGGCCGCGCCCGCCGACCCCATGCCGTGGGTCTCGCTGCTCTCCGTGGCGCGGCTGTACGAGGGCGGGGTGCCGCGCCGCGAACTGCGCCACTGGTTCGACGAGTTGCGGCGCCGCGACCCCTACAACACCGAGGGCCACACCCAGGTCCTGCGCTACTGGTCGGCCCGGTGGCACGGCACGCACGGGAGCATGTACGACTTCGCGCGCGACGCCGCGGGCGTCGCCCCGCCCGGTTCGCCGCTGCCCGTCCTCGTGCAGATCGCCCGGGTCGAGGAGTACCGCTACATCGCGGACGGGGCGCTCGGGCGGGGCCCGGTGCGGGGCTTCGACCAGCACTGGAAGCACGAGCTGGCGGTGACGGAGCTGCGCCGCACGCACGCACGCTGGCTCGGCGAACGCGACCCCGGGCGACCGGTGGCCCCGGAGGAGGTGGCCGAGCTGAACTTCCTGGCGCACGCCGCCTGTTACGCGGGCCAGGTGGAGATCGCGCGCGAGGTCCTCGGGATGCTCGGGACGCGGGCGGCGTGGGTTCCGTGGGCGTACACGGGCGATCCGGAGGAGCAGTTCACCCGCTTCAGGGAGGGCCTGGAGGTCGACTGACTTCCCCCTGGCCCTCCCCGCCGACGTCGGACGCCGACGTCGGACGCCGACGTCAGACGCCGATGTCGCCGCCGTCCTCGCGCCACACGGCCACGACCGACGGGCGCACGATCCGGCCCGGGCCGTCGGGCCAGGTGGAGGCCGGCTTCTCGACGGAGGCGCCGTCGATCTCGCCCGGGTGCTGCACGGCCACGACGACCCGGCGGTCCTGGATGATCGGGCCGCAGGTCTCGGCGCCCTTCGGCACGGTCAGGAACTGCTTCAGCTCACCGCGGCGATCACCACGCGTGGCGACGCCGAAGAGGCCGTCGTGCGAGCCGAGCTGGTTGCCGTCCGTGGAGAGCCACAGGTTGCCGTGCGGGTCGAACGCCACGTTGTCCGGGCAGGAGATCGGGGAGACCCGGTCCTTGGGGAAGCCCGCGAAGTACGTCGCCGGGTCGTTCGGGTCACCGGCGACGAGGAACAGCCGCCAGGCGAAGCCGTCCGAGGACGGGTCGTCCCAGTGCTCGGCCAGCTCCAGGACCTGGCCGTGCTTGTTGAGGTTGCGCGGGTTGGCCTCGTCCGCGCCCGGGTTGGTGCCCTTGCCGCGGTTGCTGTTGTTGGTGAGCGCGACGTAGACGCGGCCCGAACGCGGGGACGGCTCGACGTCCTCGGGACGGTCCATCTTGGTGGCGCCGACCTTGTCGCCGGCGAGGCGCGTGAAGACGTACACCTCCTCGGCGGTCATGCCCGGCACGTGCGACACGTCGTTCGTGGCGAGCGGGATCCACACGCCGGAACCGTCGAACTCGCCGTCGTTCGGGAGCTTGCCGGTGCCGTCGACGTCCTGCGGCGAGTCGCCGGTCAGCTTCGCGACGTACAGCGTGCCCTCGTCGAGCAGGGTGAGGTTGTGCTCCCGGGCCTTGCGGGAGCCGCCCTTCATCATCCGCTTGCTCGACACGAACTTGTAGAAGTAGTCGAAGCGCTCGTCGTCGCCCATGTAGACGACCGGACGGCCGTCGGCGGTCAGCCGGGGCTGCGCGGCCTCGTGCTTGAACCGGCCGAGCGCGGTGCGCTTCTTCGGCGTCGAGTCGGGGTCGTACGGGTCGAGCTCGACGACCCAGCCCTGGCGGTGGACCTCGTTCGGCTCCTCCCGGAGGTCGAAGCGCTTGTCGAACCGCTCCCACTTGCGCTCGGACGCGCCGGTGCCGACGCCGTAGCGCTTGTCGGTGGCGGAGGAGCCGTACGCGAAGTACTGGTTGAAGTTCTCCTCGCCGTGGAGCGTGGTGCCCCACGGCGTGGTGCCGCCCGCGCAGTTGTTGAGCGTGCCGAGGACCGTACGGCCCTCCGGGTCGGCCGACGTCTTCAGGAGGTCGCTGCCCGCGGCCGGGCCGGTGAGTTCGAACGCGCTCGTCGTGTGCAGACGGCGGTTCAGGTGGTGACGGGTGACGGGCGTCAGCCTGCCGGAGCGGTGCTCCTCCTGGACCACGACGACCGACAGGCCGTGCGCCGCCCAGGCGATCTCGACCTGCTCGCGGGTCGGGTTCTCCGGGTCGTAGCCGCGGAACATCAGGACCTCGTCGGTGTACTCGTGGTTCGCGACGAGGACCTGGCGGTGGCGCTCCCCTCGCAGCGGCAGCAGCGAGAGGAAGTCGTTGTTGTAGCCGAACTGGCCGGCCTGCGCCTTCGCCGTCTGCTTCTCGGCGTCGAAGGCCGGGGCGCCGCGGAGGATCGGCTCGCCCCAGCGGATCACCACGCTCTGCGCGTAGCCGGCCGGCACCGTGACCTGGTCGGCGGTGTTCGGGGCGACGGGCGCGAAGCGCAGACCGCGGGCGCCGTCCGCCCGGGCCGGGCGGCCCGGCTTGTGGGAGGCCGCGGCCTCGGCGGCGGGTGCGCCCCCGAGGACGACGGCACCGCCGGCGGCGGAGGCCACGGTCACGACGGCGGCGGCCCGCATCATCGAGCGGCGCGAGAGCGCGCCGGCTATGACGTCGCCGACGTACTCGTTGTCGCTGGTGTTCGGCACCTCGTGGAAGCAGGCGTCACCACAGCGGTAACGGCAGGTGAGAGCGGAACGGCCGCCTCCATGCGGGTTGGTGCTCAGCAGCGGCAGCAGTGTGCGCACGTGGTCCTCCTCCGGCGCAGCACTGCGCCGACAGCCTGTCGGGTATCCGTCGGCCGTGACGCTAGGTGGGGACATGTGCCCGGGGGAGGCGCCGGAGTGAACGACGCATGAATGCGCGGCAACTGTGACCTACCGGGTCACGGGGGAGGGAGGCGGTGGCCGCTAACCTTACGTGTCCGCCCTGGCCAGGGATGAACATCCCGAAACGCCCAGTACGGACATTCACCCCGCCCCACGCACGCGAAAGGGTTCGCCCATGGGTATTCGGAGCTTGCTGCGCAAGGTGTTCGGCCGCGACCGCGACCAGACGGATTCCCCGGCGACCTCCGTCCCGCCCCAGTCACGCGAACTCCCGGAGCCGACCCCGGAGCCGTCCCGGGAGACCCCGGACACCCCGGACACCCCGGAGGCGGAGGCCCGCCGCGCGGCCGACGACCTGGTCTCGAAGTCCTTCGACAACCCCCAGATCCCGAAGGCCCGCACGGAGACCCCGCCGGCCGCCACGGAGCCGACGACCGAGGACGCCACCCCGCAGACGGTGGCCGACCCCGCCGCACCGCAGGCCCCGGCCGAGGCGACGGACGCCGACCCCGCCGCTGAGGCGACGGAACCCGAGGCCCTGGCCGAGCCCGCCGCTCCGCAGGAGCCGGCGAGCGAGGAGCCGGAGGCCCCGGCGGAGGCCCCGCAGGCGGCGGACGACGCCGCTGCCGAGCCGGAGGCGCCCACGTCGGCGCCGACCCGGACCGCACAGGCTGACGAGCCGGCACCCGGGACGGAGGCCTCCGCCGAGACCGCGCCGGAGCCCGCGGCGGAGACGCTGGACACGACCGCGCCGCAGGCAGCGGACGACGCGGCGACGGCCGACGCCGAGCCGGAGGCAGAAGCCCCCGAGGCGGAGCCGCAGGCAGCGGACGACGACATCGAGCCGACGGCCGAGGCCGAGGCGGAGTCCTCCGCCGAGGCGACCGGCGAGAACGCGCCGCAGGCAGCGGACGACGCGGCGACGGCGGAGGCCGACGCCCAGCCGGAGGCAGAAGCCCCCGAGGCGGAGCCGCAGGCAGCGGATGACGACATCGAGCCGACGGCCGAGGCCGAGGCGGAGTCCTCCGCCGAGGCGACCGGCGAGAACGCGCCGCAGGCAGCGGACGACGCGGCGACGGC
>NZ_JBSFSA010000065.1:0-24923 GCF_053589515.1 Streptomyces sp. NPDC003327
TTCAGGCCCATCAGGCGGGCCTTGCGCAGGCGGTCCGCCCACTGCTCGGGGTGCACGCGGAAGTAGTGCAACCCACCGGACAGGATCCGGAACGGTTCGCCGTCGAGGGTGAAGCCGCCGTCGTCGATCTGGAGAAGAGGCATGGCGGGGGTGCTCCTGTGCAGGGATCGCAGGGGTGGAACGCGGGCTCGATCACATTATGTTTGCGTAAACATCAAGACGCTGGCAAGTCACGGGCCCGTTTCGTCTCGCCCGGCCCCCTCGCTGTGACCCAGCTCACATGCGATTCCTGTCAGCAATCGGCGCGCTGTCCCGCTCAAGTCCCCGAGAGCAAGCGCAACGACAGGAGCAGCACATGAAGCACCGCATCGTCGTTCTCGGCGCCGGCTACGCCGGGGCATACGTGGCCGGGACCCTGGCCCGCCGACTGTCCGCCGCTGACGCCGAGATCACCGTGGTCAACGCCGAGCCGCTCTTCGTCCAGCGGCTCCGGCTCCACCAGCTCGCGGCCGGCCAGCGGGTGGAGGCGCCCCCGCTGACCGACGTCTTCGCCGGTACGGGGGTACGGCTGCGCCTGGGCACGGTCACCGCGGTCGACCCCGACCGCAGGGCCGTCACGGTCGCCGGAGCCGGAGCCGGAGCCGGAGCCGGAGCCGGAGCCGGTACCGGCGTCGGGCCGGGAGCTGCCGACGCGCCCGGCGCCGACGGTCCCGAGGAGCTCCGGTACGACACGCTCGTGTACGCGCTCGGCAGCCACGGCGCCGACGGTGGCGTCCCGGGCGTGGCCGAGCACGCCTTCGACGTCGCCGCACGCGCCGAGGCGCTGCGCCTGCGCGCGTGCCTCGACCGCCTGGAGCGCGCCGGCGGCACGGACGGACGTGACGGACGTGACGGACGTGAGGGCCGGGCTGCCGGGCGCCGCCGCGTGGTCGTCGTCGGCGACGGGTTGACCGGCATCGAGACCGCCACCGAGATCGCCGAGTCCCGGCCCGGCCTCGCGGTGACGATGGTCGCCCGCGGCGAGCTCGGCGCCCGGCTCGACGCCGCCGCGCGCGACCACCTGCGCCGGGCCTGCGACCGGCTCGGCGTCACCGTCCTGGAGCACACCCGGGTCGACGCCGTCGAGGACACGCGCGTGCGGTGCGCCGACGGCACCGTCGTACCGTCCGACGTGACCGTGTGGGCGGCCGGCTTCGCGGTCGCGCCGCTCGCCGCCGCCGGCGGCCTGGAGGTGACCGAGGGCGGCCGGATCGTCGTCGACCGCACCATGCGGTCGGTCTCCCACCCGGACGTCTACGCCGTCGGTGACAGCGTCCTCGCCATCGGCGACAACGGCCGCCCGCTGCCGATGTCCTGCGCCTCGGCCGGATACACCGGCATGCAGGCCGCGGGGGCGATCGTGGCCCGCCTGACCGGTGGCGAGGTCCCGCGGGTCACGCTGGAGTACGTGGCCAACCACATCAGCCTCGGGCGGCGCGACGCGATCCTGCAGTTGGTCGACGACGAGGGCCGCGCGAAGCCGAAGCACGTGCTCGGCCGGAAGGCCGCGCGCATCAAGGCGGCCATCCTGTGGATGTCGCTCTGGACCACCTCGCACCCGACCTTCGGCCTGCCCCGGCGCAAGCACCGCCTGACCGCCGCGCCGACCGGGCCCGCCACGAAGCCCGTGCCCACGAAGTCGCCCACGACGGCCGTCGCCGGGCCGACGCGGACCCCCTAGGGTGATCCGCGTGGGCAGCGCCGCCGTCGACCGCTTCGACACCAGCCGGTTCGAGGCCAGCCGCAACCGGCTGGCCTCGCTGGCGTACCGTCTCCTCGGCTCCGCCACCGACGCCGAGGACGCCGTCCAGGACGCGTACCTCCAGTGGCAGGCCGCCGACCGGCAGCGGATCCGGGTGCCCGAGGCCTGGCTGACCAAGGTCGTCACGAACCTGTGCCTCGACCGGCTCCGCTCGGCCCGGGCCCGCCGCGAACGCGCCGTCGGCGCCTGGCTGCCCGAACCGCTCCTCGACGGCGACCCGATGCTCGGTCCCGCCGACACGTTCGAGCAGCGCGAATCGGTCTCCCTGGCCGTCCTGACCCTCATGGAACGGCTCTCCCCCGTGGAGCGGGCCGTCTACGTCCTGCGCGAGGCGTTCGCCCACAGCCACGCCGAGATCGCCGAGATCCTCGACATCACCGAGTCCGCCAGCCAGCAGCACCTCCACCGCTCGCGCCGCCACGTCACCGCCGCGCGCCGACGCGGCGCGGAGGTCGACCCCGCGTCCGCCCGCAGGGTCGTCGAGGAGTTCCTCGCCGCCGCCTCCTCCGGCCGCACCGAACGCCTCGTCGCGCTGCTCACCGACGACGCCGTCGCGCTCTCCGACTCCAACGCCGCAGGCCAGGTCGCGACGCTGCTGCGGTACGACACCCCGCGGCGCATCGCCGCCGCCGCACGGGCCGGCTTCACGCCCACGCCGGCGAAGCGGCGGCGCCTCGGGGCGCCCGCCCTCCACCACGCCCTCGTCAACGGCGCCCCCGCCCTCCTCTTCGTCGTCGACGACCAGGTCGTGGGCGCCATGACGTTCGACATCGCCGAGGGCCGGATCGCCGCCGTGCGCGGCATCGCCGCACCCGACCGGATCCTCCGCCTCGCCGCCGCCTGGCGGCGGCACGTACCGGATGCTCCGCTCACCACCCTCTGGTGAGCCGAAAACCGCACTCCCGCCCGATGTGACCTGCATCACATCGCGTCACGTCGGGCGGTCCCGCGGTGTCGTGAGGTCGAACACCTCGATACGGACAACTCACGGCGACGCACCGCCGGTTGAGGAGAACCATGGACACGCGCACCCCCTCGTCCTGGCCGACCGTGGCCACAGTGGTCGTCCTGCTCACGGCCGTCACCGGTCTGCTGCTCACCGCCTTCGCCTGGCCCTCCGTGCGGTCGGACGTGCACGACGTGCCCATCGCCGTCGCCGGACCCCCCTCCGCCGTCGAACGGGTCACCGCCGCCCTCGACCGGAGCCGGCCCGGCGCCTTCGACGTCACCGAGGTGCGCGACACCGCCGCGGCCGAGCGGTTGATCCGCGACAGGGAGGTCTACGGAGCCGTCGACGTCAGCTCCGGCGGCGCTCCCCGGGTCATCGTCGCCTCCGCCGCCGGTGCGACGGTCGCCCAGACCCTCCAGGGCGTCGGAGCCGCGCTCGGCCGGGCACCGGACCAGGGGGGCGCCGCCGCGCCCGCCCCCGGCCCCGCCCGCGACCTCGTCCCCCTGCCGGCCGACGACCCGCGCGGCGCCGGTCTCACCGCCGGGGCCCTGCCGCTGGTCATGGGCGGTCTGCTCGCCGCGCTGCTGCTGACCCGACTCGTCCGCGGCACGGCCCGCCGGGTCGTCGGCGCGCTCGCCTTCGCGCTCTGCGGCGGCCTGGCCGTGGCGGCGATCCTGCAGTTCTGGCTGGGCTCGCTGGACGGCTCCTACGCCGCCAACGCCGGAGCGCTCGCCCTCACCGTGGCGGCCACCTCCCTGACCGTCATCGGCCTGGAGTCCCTGCTCGGGGCCGTCGGCTTCGCCGTCGGCGCCGTCACCATGATGCTCATCGGCAACCCGCTGTCGGCAACGGCGACCGCCCCGGAGATGCTCCCCGGCTGGTCCGGCGAGCTCGGCCGGCTGCTCCCGCCCGGAGCGGGCGGCCAGCTGCTGCGCTCCACCGCCTTCTTCGACGGCCACGGCGCCACCCACCCCGTGACGGTCCTCCTCGTCTGGCTCGCCCTCGGCGCCGCGCTCCTCCTCGTCGGCACCCTGCGCCCTCACCACCGCGATCGCCCCGACCACCCCGCCGTAACCCCCGTGCCCACGGCGCCCACCCCCTAGTCTGTGTCCGACCCCCGCCCTAGGGGGCGCCCCCGAGAGATGAGAGGGTCTGGCGGGTGAGTGAGACACCGACGAACACCCTGCAATACCGCACCGACGGGCCCGAGGACGCCCCCGTCCTCGTGATGGGGCCCTCCCTGGGAACCACCTGGCACATGTGGGACCGGCAGATACCGGAGCTCACCCGTGACTGGCGGGTCGTGCGGTTCGACCTCCCCGGACACGGGGGCGCCCCCGCGCAGCCCTTCACGTCCGTCGCCGAACTCGGCGACCGGCTCCTCGCCACCCTCGACGGGCTCGGGATCCAGCGCTTCGGGTACGCCGGCTGCTCCCTCGGCGGGGCCGTCGGACTCGACCTCGCCCTGCGCGCCCCCCACCGGGTCGCCTCCCTCGCGCTGGTCGCCACCTCGCCGCGCTTCGGCACCGCCGACGAGTTCCGGCAGCGCGGAGTCATCGTCCGCACCAACGGCCTGGAGCCGATGGCCCGCACCGCGCCCGAACAGTGGTTCACGCCGATGTTCGCCGGGGCCCAGCCCGCCATCGTCGACTGGGCCGTGCAGATGGTGCGGACCACCGATCCGGCGTGTTACGTCGCGGCCTGCGAGGCCCTCGCCGTCTTCGACGTCCGCGAGGCCCTCGGCAGCATCGGCATCCCCGCCCTCGTCCTCGTCGGCTCGGAGGACCAGGTCACCGGCCCCGCCGAAGCCCGCACGCTGGTCGCCGGGATCTCCGACGCACGGCTCGCGGTCGTCCCCGGCGCCTCGCACCTCGCCCCGGTCGAGCAGCCCGCCGCCGTGACCGAGCTGCTCACCGAGCACTTCGCCGGGACGGCCGCGGAGGGCAGCGGCTCCCTGACCGTGCCGCCCTTCCCCGGCGCCCGCGTCGCGCCCGTCGCACCCGTCGCGCCTCCGGTCCCCGCCGCCGAGCCCGCCCCCGCCGCCCCGGCGGCCGAGCCCGCCGAGGCCGGGCGCCCCGACCCGTACGACCGGGGCCTCGGGCTGCGTCGCGAGATCCTCGGCGACGCGCACGTGGACCGGGCCCTCGCCGACGAGACCGCCGGGGACTTCCAGGAACTGGTCACCCGGTACGCCTGGGGCGAGGTGTGGAGCCGCGACGGGCTCGACCGGCGCACGCGCAGCGTCGTCACCCTCACGGCCCTGATCGCCGGCGGCCACCGGGAGGCGCTCGCGGACCACACCCGCGCCGCCCTGCGCAACGGCCTGTCGCCCGCCGAACTCCGCGAGATCGTGCTGCACGCCGCCGTCTACTGCGGGCTTCCCGCCGCCGACACGGCCATGCGCGTCGTCGGCCGCGTCGTCGCCGAGGAGACCACGCCGCCCGCGTGACCCCGTCGTAGTCTGGCCGCGTGAAGCTGACGAAGAAGTCCCACGCCTGTGTCCGGCTGGAGAAGGACGGGCGGACGCTCGTGCTCGACCCCGGGGCGTTCACCGAGGAGGACGCCGTCCTCGGGGCCGACGCGCTGCTCGTCACGCACGAGCACCCGGACCACTTCGACGAGGGCCGGCTGCGCGCCGCCCTCGAGGCGAACCCGGCCGCCGAGATCTGGACCCTGCGCAGCGTCGCGGACCAGCTCTCGGCGGCCTTCCCCGGGCGCGTGCACACGGTCGGGGACGGCGACGCCTTCTCCGCGGCCGGCTTCGACGTCGAGGTCCACGGCGAGCTGCACGCGGTGATCCACCCGGACATCCCGCGGATCACCAACGTCGGCTTCCTCGTCGACGGCGCCGTCTTCCACCCCGGCGACGCGCTCACCGTCCCCGACCGGCCCGTCGACACCCTGCTGCTGCCCGTCATGGCGCCCTGGAGCAAGATCTCCGAGGTCATCGACTACGTGCGGGAGGTCCGCCCCCGGCGGGCGTACGACATCCACGACGCGCTCCTCACCGACCTCGCCCGGCCCATCTACGACCGTCAGATCGGGCAGCTCGGCGGCACCGAGCACGCCCGGCTCGCCTCCGGGGCCTCCGCGGAGCTGTGAGGCCGCCGACTGTCACACCCCGCCAGTAGGCTTGCGGCCATGCGCATCGCCACCTGGAACGTCAATTCGATCACCGCCCGGCTGCCCCGGCTCCTGGCCTGGCTGGAGAGCAGCGGCACCGACGTGCTGTGCATCCAGGAGACCAAGTGCACCGCCGAGCAGTTCCCCACCGAGGAGCTGCGCGCCCTGGGATACGAGTCGGTGGTCAACGCCACCGGGCGGTGGAACGGCGTCGCCCTGGTCTCCCGCGTCGGCCTCGACGACGTCGTCACCGGCCTGCCCGGCGGACCGGAGTACGACGGCGTGCAGGAGCCCCGGGCGATCTCCGCGACCTGCGGCCCGGTGCGGGTCTGGTCGGTGTACGTGCCGAACGGCCGCGAGGTCGCCCACGAGCACTACGCCTACAAGCTCCGCTGGCTGGAGGCCCTGAAGGCGGCCGTGGCGGACGACGCGGCCGGTGAGCGGCCCTTCGCGGTCCTCGGCGACTACAACATCGCGCCGACCGACGAGGACGTCTGGGACATCTCCCTCTTCGAGGGCGCCACGCACGTCACGGAACCCGAGCGGGCCGCGCTCGCCGGGCTGCGCGAGACCGGTCTGGCGGACGTGGTGCCGCGCCCGCTCAAGTACGACCACCCGTTCACGTACTGGGACTACCGCCAGCTCTGCTTCCCGAAGAACCGCGGCATGCGGATCGACCTCGTCTACGGCAACAAGGCGTTCGCCGGGGCCGTCCGCGACAGCTACGTGGACCGCGAGGAGCGCAAGGGCAAGGGCGCGTCGGACCACGCCCCGGTCGTCGTCGACCTCGACGTCTGACCGGCGCCCCCGGGGACGATCTCCGCGCGCCGGGTGGTGGTCCGGCGGGTGGCGGTGCGAGGCTGTTCGGATGAACATCCCGTTTCTGGACAAGTGGCGCAAGCGGCCCGAGACCGGGGAGTCCCCGCTGGTCGCGGCCTTCGACCGCGACCCTGAGGGGGTCGCCGAGCTGCTCGCCGAGTGCGAGCTGCTGCGCGCCCACGTCGAGAGGGCCGGGGTGGTGCTCGACGACACCCCGCGCTCCCTCCAGGAGCTCGACCAGCTGCCGCCCCGCTGGCGCGATGACCCCGAGGAGCTGCCCTGGATCGGGAACGACGCCGGGCTCTACCTCGGCACGGTGGTCGTGCGGAACGTTTCCGGGGCCCACTGGCAGGTCCGGCCGGGCGGCGGTCCCGTGGTCCGGCTCGCCTCCGGCCGGGAGATCCAGGTCGTCGAGGCGGGCCTCGACTGGGCGATGACCGGTTCGCCCGAGCTCTCGCAGGTCTACGCCGAGGCCGCCGAGGTCTGAGGGGCCGGGCCCCCGTCCGGTCTCTCCCCGCGCACCCGCCTTCCTTCGTGCGCCCCCGCTCACGGGGCCCCGGCCGGACGCGCGACCACTCTTCCGCAGTAAATACGGCTTATTCCCCTTTCATGCGTGTCTGGCGTGAAGTCCCTTTTCTTCGTGGATAGTTTGCGCTGACTCGACACCGCTGAGAATGGGGCAGGGCAGCGTATGGCCGTCGTCGATCCGCTGATCGAACTGCGTGACGTGAACAAGCACTACGGCTCGCTGCACGTCCTCCAGGACGTCAACCTCACCGTCGGGCGGGGCGAGGTCGTCGTCGTCATCGGCCCCTCCGGATCGGGGAAGTCCACCCTCTGCCGTGCCATGAACCGGCTGGAGCCCGTGGAGTCGGGCGAGATCGTCGTCGACGGACAGCCCCTTCCCGCGGAGGGCAAGGCGCTCGCCCGGCTCCGCGCCGAGGTCGGCATGGTCTTCCAGTCCTTCAACCTCTTCGCCCACAAGACCGTCCTCGCCAACGTCTCGCTCGCACAGATCAAGGTCCGCAAGCGCGGGAAGGCGGAGGCGGACCGGCGCTCCCGCGAACTCCTCGACCGGGTCGGCCTCGCCGCCCACGCCGACAAGTTCCCGGCGCAGCTCTCCGGCGGCCAGCAGCAGCGCGTCGCCATCGCCCGCGCCCTCGCCATGGACCCCAAGGCGCTCCTCTTCGACGAACCGACCTCGGCCCTCGACCCCGAGATGATCAACGAGGTCCTGGAGGTCATGCGGCAGCTGGCCCGGGAGGGCATGACGATGGTCGTGGTCACCCACGAGATGGGCTTCGCCCGCTCCGCCGCGAACCGCGTGGTCTTCATGGCCGACGGGAAGATCGTCGAGGACCGGACGCCGGAGGACTTCTTCACCGCCCCGCGCAGCGACCGCGCCAAGGACTTCCTCTCCAAGATCCTCACGCACTGACCGGGGTGGGAACCACCATGCACCGAACCCCTCGGACGCGTCCGCCCCGGCGGACGCACCGGACGCACAGGACGCACCCGACCACTCGGGCCCGAGCGCCCCGGCGGACTCGCCGGACCCTGGCCGCGCTCGCCCTGCTGCTCGCCGCGGCGGGCGTGCTCGGCGGCTGCGGCCGCGAGGGCAGCCCGCCCGTCAAGGGCCCGCAACCCGACGAACTCCCCGTCTACGAGGTTCAGTCGGGCTTCGCCCTGCCCGACTCCGCCACCTGGAAGCGGGCGAAGCAGCGCGGCCGGCTCGTCGTCGGCGCCAAGGAGGACCAGCCGTACATGGGGGAGAAGGACCCCGCCACCGGCCGCTACTCCGGCTTCGACATCGAGATCGCCAAGATGATGTCCGCGTCCCTCGGCTTCGACCCGGCCACGATCCAGTTCCGCACCATCGCCTCCGCCAACCGCGAGACCGCCCTGCAGAACGGCCAGATCGACTACTACGTCGGCACCTACACCATCAACGACAACCGCAAGAAGCTCGTCGGCTTCGCCGGGCCCTACTACCAGGCCGGCCAGTCCCTCCTCGTGCGCACCGACGAGGACGACATCGCGGGCCCCCAGGACCTGGACGGCAGGCGCGTCTGCTCGGCCGCCGGCTCCACCCCGTACCAGCGCATCGAGAAGGACTACCCGAAGGCAGAACTCGTCGCGTACGACACCTACTCGGTCTGCGTCGACAACCTCCTCACCTACCAGGTCGACGCCGTCACCACCGACGACACCATCCTCATGGGCTACGCGGCCAAGGTCCCCGACGAACTCAAGGTCGTCGGCGAGCCGTTCTCCAAGGAGCCGTACGGCATCGGCGTCCCGCACTCCGACACCGCGCTGCGCCTCGCCCTCGACGACGCCCTCGCCGCGCACGAGAAGAACGGCGACTGGAAGAAGGCCTACGACGCCACCCTCGGCCTCTCCGGGGTGCCCGCCCCGCAGCCGCCGCCCATCGACCGCTACCCGGCCAACTGAGGACCCGCACAGCTGACATGGACGTACTGACAGAGAACTTCTCGCTCTACGGCGAAGGGTTCCTCGGCACCGTCGAACTCACCGTCTACGCCTCGGCGCTCGCCCTCGTCCTGGGCTTCGTCATGGCCTCGTTCCGGGTCGCGCCCGTGGGCTCCTTCCGGGTCTTCGGCGCGGTCTGGGTGGCGGTCCTGCGCAACACCCCGCTCACCCTCCTCTTCTTCGCGGTGATGCTGGGCCTGCCCCGCTTCGGACTCGTACTGCCCTTCGAGCTGTTCGCGGTCCTCGCGCTCGGCTGCTACACCTCGGCCTTCGTCTGCGAGGCGCTGCGCTCCGGCATCAACACCGTGCCCCGCGGACAGGGCGAGGCCGCCCGCAGCCTCGGCATGACCTTCACCCAGACGCTCGGCACCGTCGTCCTGCCGCAGGCCTTCCGCTCCGTGATCCCGCCGATCGGCTCCACCCTGATCGCCCTCGCCAAGAACTCCGCCATCGCCGGGGCCTTCAGCGTCACCGAACTCCTCGGCACCTACAGGACCTTGAGCGAACTCGGCTACAACATCGTCTGGACCTTCGTCTGGATCGCCGTCGGATACCTGATCATCACCCTCACCATCAGCGCCGTCTTCAACGTCCTGGAGAAGCGCTGGGGAGTCGCCCGATGACAAGCGCCACCGCCCTCTACGACATCCCCGGTCCGCACGCCCGCCGCCGCCACCTCCTCTACGGCGTCGCCTCCACCGTCGTCATCCTCGGCCTGGCCGGCTGGATCCTCTACCTCCTCTTCGACACCGGCCAGTTCACCTCCGCCAAGTGGTCGCCCTTCCTCTACGAAGGCATCCAGGAGCTGCTCCTCAGGGGCCTCGGGAACACCCTCAAGGCCTTCGCCTACGCGTCCGTGCTCTCCCTCGCGCTCGGCGCGCTCCTCGCCACCGGGCGGCTCTCCGACCACCGGCCGGTGCGCTGGCTCGCCACCCTGGTCGTCGAGTTCTTCCGGGCCATGCCCGTCCTCGTGATGATCTTCTTCGTCTTCGTGGCCCTGAAGGTGCAGCCGCTGCCCGCGCTCGTCGCCGGACTGACCCTCTACAACGGCTCGGTGCTCGCCGAGGTCTTCCGCACCGGGGTGAACTCCGTCTCGCGCGGCCAGGGCGAGGCCGCCCACGCGCTCGGCATGCGCAAGACGCAGGTCATGACCTACGTCCTCGTGCCGCAGGCCGTCCGCGCGATGCTCCCCGCCATCATCAGCCAGCTGGTGGTGGCCCTGAAGGACACCTCGCTCGGCTTCCTCATCACCTACGAGGAGTTCCTGCACGCGGGCAAGCTGATCGCCTCGAACCTCGACTACGACCTGCCGTTCATCCCCGTCGTCCTCGTCATCTCGCCGATCTACATCGGCATGTGCATGCTGCTCTCCTGGTTCGCGACCTGGGTCGCCCGCAAGGAGCGCCGCAACCCCAGGACGCGGGCCGTCGACGTCGCCGCGGCCGAGCCGGGGACGGCGCTGCCGGGCGGCCGGTAGCCCGCGAGGAGCCCCGCCCGCCCGGCAGCAGCCGGTGATCACTCCGCCCGCAGCGGCACCGACACGTACGAGGGGTCGGCCGTGGGGGAGGAGAAGGTCAGCTGCGCGCCGGTCGGGTTGTGCTCGATGTAGAGCGGGTCGACGGTGTCGACGACCAGCGCGAGCCGGTGTCCGGCGGGCACGTCGTACGCCGTGGAGAACAGCTCCAGGTCGACGGCGAAGGGCTGCCCGGGGGTCCGGCCGTGGAAGGTGTACGGGGCGTTCGTCACCAGCTTGCCGACGCCCAGCGGGCCGACGTCGTAGAGGTACGCGACGAAGGTGCCGCTCTCCTCGGCGGGGGTGACCGTGGTGTGCAGGCGCGTCGTGCCGCGCACGCGCTGCGGCGTGTCGTACCGCTCGGACTGCCAGACGCCGGCGAAGGCGCGGGGGAGGAGGGGGACCGAGACCGTCGGCGGGGTCCGCAGCAGCTGGTCCAGGAGGTTGGAGAGCAGGACCACTCCGCCGTTGGCCCCGGAGTCGACGTTCGCCCAGACGCGCTGCGTGCCGCCGAGGGCGAACTTCCGCTGGTTCGCCTGCACCGACTTCCAGTCCGGGTAGCCCTCGTAGCCGCCGGTCGAGCGGGGCTTCAGCCGGACGGGCTGCTCGCGGTCCACGCCGTTGTCCAGGCCCTTGAGGTGGTGGTCGAACCAGCGGTGGGCGCTGGTCCAGGTGTCGTTGGGCAGCCCGAGGAGACCGGTGGCCTCGGCGGTGGCGTGGTCGCCCGGCCGGAACTCGAGCCGCTTGGGTCCGGTGAGCCGCTCGTAGAAGTCCGCGTACTGGTTGGGCGGGAAGATGGTGTCGCCCCAGGCGTTGCCCAGCATGACGGCGGTGCCGTTGGCGTTGATCCGGTCCAGGTACGTGGCGGCGGAGCGCTTCCGGCCCCAGGCGATCATGGACTCCTCCTCGGCCAGGTTGGAGGAGAGGAAGTCGCCCAGCAACTTGGTGAGTTCGGGGCCGGGTCGGCCGGTGAGGAAGCCCGCGCCGCCGAGCAGGGCGGCCGCCTGGAGGTGCTGGGTGCGCCCGCTGTAGATGGAGTCGATGAGGTCGGCCCAGCCGCTGAGGGCGGCGACGGCCTTGATCCGCTCGTCGTGCGCGGCGGCGATGAGGCTGATCCCGGCGCCGTAACTCACGCCCGCCATGCCGACCTTGGCGGGGTCGGCCGGTGTGTGGGCGAGCGCCCAGTCGATGACGCGGGAGGCGTCCGCGATGTCCTTCGGTCCCGCCGTCTCGATCTCACCGCCGGACTGCCAGAAGCCGCGCGAGTTGTAACTGACCACGACGTAGCCGGAGTCGGCGAGCTGCTTGGCCTGGGCGAGGTACTCGATCTGCGGCACGGCCCAGCTGGTGGGGAGCACGATTACGGGGTAGCGGACGGAGCCGTCGGCTCCGGCCGGGGTGACGACGTTCGCCTTGAGGACGGTGCCGCCGTCCCCGGCGATGTCGACGAAGCGGATGCCGGACTCCTCCGCGTGCGCGGCCGGGGCGGCGGTGAGGGCGGTGCCGGCCAGCAGGGCGGCCGCGGCGGCGCCGACGGAGGCGGAACGGAAGGCCTTGCGCGGGTGTCTCACGGGGCTCACGGGTCACTCCTCGCTGGTGTCACCGGTGGGGTCGGTGCGAAGTGACCCGACGGTAACCGTGACGGCTTACCCGTGGTAACCGGTCGGTATGTTACGCGCCGGTAACGATTGCGCGCACGTGGCGCGGGCTCCAGGCTTGGCCCGTGGACCACGCCGAGCCCGCCCCCGACGTCTTCGATCCGCGGATCTACGCCTCCGGACTCCCGCACCCGGCCTTCCGCGCCCTGCGCGACCGGGCGCCCGTGTCCCGACAGGAGGAGTACGAAGTCCTCGGCTGGCCCGCCGGACCCGGCTTCTGGGCCGTCACGCGGCACGCCGACGTCGTCCGGGTCCTCAAGGACCCCGCGACGTACTCCTCGTCGCTCGGCGCCACCCAGATCAGGGACCCCGACCCCGCCGACCTGCCCTTCATCCGGCGCATGATGCTCAACCAGGACCCGCCGGACCACGGCAGGCTGCGGCGGCTCGTCAGCCGGGCCTTCACCCCGGGGCGCGTCGAGCGGTTCGCCGACACCGCGCGCGGGCGGGCCCGCGATCTGATCGCGGCCGCGGCCGACGAGGCCCGCGCCGCCGACGGCGAGGTCGACCTCGTCCGTACCGTCACCGACGACTACGCGCTGCTCAACCTCACCGACCTGCTCGGCGTGCCGGCGAGCGACCGGGGACTCCTCCACACCTGGACCGAGCGCGTGATCGCCTACCAGGACCCCGACGAACCACCCGTCCTGGACGCCGAGGGGCGGCCCGTGAACCCCCGCTCACCCGCCCTGCTCGCCGAGATGTTCGCGTACGCGCGGGAACTCGCCGCCCACAAGCGGAAACACCCCGCCGACGACGTCATGACCTCTCTCGCCGCCTGCGAACTGGCCGACGCCGAAATGGAGATGTTCTTCTTCCTGCTCACCGTCGCCGGCAACGACACCGTCCGCTCCGCCGCTCCCGGAGGGCTGCTCGCCCTCGCCGGACACCCGGACGAGCAGGAGCGGTGGTGGCGCGGCGACGTCGCCGTCGACACGGCCGTCGACGAACTGCTGCGCGTGCACCCGCCGGTCATCTCCTTCCGGCGCACGGCCGTCCGCGCCACCGAACTCGCTGGGGTCCCGATCGCCGCGGGCGACAAGGTCGTCGTCTTCCACGCCTCCGCCAACTTCGACGAGCGCGTCTTCCGGGACCCGCACCGGCTGGACCTGGCGCGCACTCCCAACCCGCACGTCTCCTTCGGCGACGGGCCGCACGTCTGCCTCGGCGCCCACTTCGCCCGGCTCCAGCTGCGGATCCTCCACGAGGAGCTGCGCGACGCCTGCGGCGGACTGACCCTCGCCGGTGCGCCCCGCCGCCTCGTCTCCAACTTCATCAACGGGATCAAGACGCTGCCGGTGCACTGGTCCCCCCGGCCCCGGCACCGGCCCCAGCCCCCGTCCCGGCCCCTGCCCTCGCCCCAGCCTCCGTCCCGGCCGCTTCCGCCGCCCCCGGGGCCGGGGCCGGAGCGGTGAGCGCCGCTCTCGTGACGTCGCCGACCAGCTCCACCACGTCGGGGCCGTACGCCTGCGAGTTGACCACCTTGAGGAGGAGGACGAACGAGCCGCCCTTGTGGGTCCGGGCCAGTCGTTCGTGGTGACGGGCGAGGTAACGGGTCGCCGCCTGGTTGGTGATCGCCCGCTGCCCGCAGAAGAGGAAGACCGGCCGGCCGCCCTCGCCCGCCCTCACCCGGGCGAGGACGACGTACTCGGTCGTCCCCGGATCCATCCGGTAGCGCTCCCCGCCGACCTCTATCGCGCCGCGCTCCTCCGGCGGCTCGACCTCCGTGTCCATGGTCAGGCCCGGCAGCAGACTCGACACGTGAGCCGCCATACGCCTGTTCGAGTACGGCCCCCCGAGGCAGAACTCCGTACGGTCGCCGAAGCCCAGATGGGTCACGTCGTGCTGGACGATCTGCGCGTTCGCCCCGCAGTCCTTGATGAGCGTGGCGAGTTCGAGGAGCGCGAACACGTCGAAGCGGTGCACCGCCCCGACGCCGCCCGCCTCCCTGTTGACCACGAGCAGGCACTCGGAGTGGCTGGGCAGCCCGAAGAACGCCTGCTTGCGCCGGAGCCGCCGACGCCAGACATACGTCCGGGTCAGCCAGCCAAGGGACGCGCTGACGCCCGTCGCCAGCACGCCGAGCACGATGTTGCGCAGGTCCTCGTCCATGGGCGGGCATGCTAGCGCCTGGCCGGGCGGCCCGACCGGCCGAACGTTCGAAGCGGCGGTCCTGACGGAGGCGCCGGACAGAAGTTAGGCTGCCCGGACGGTCGTTGACTGGAGGTCGGGATGCGTGGTTCCACCGCACGTTACGGATCGCTCGTGGCCGTCGCCGCGACGGTGCTCTCCGTAGGGGCCGCCGCCCCGCCGGAGACCGCGCCCGCGCCGCCACCGGTCAAGACGCCCGTGGCCGTCGGGTACGGCGGCGCCGTCGCCAGCGTCGACGCGGACGCCTCCGCCGCCGGCATCGAGGTGCTCCGCAAGGGCGGCAACGCGGTGGACGCGGCCGTCGCCGTCGCCGCGGCCCTCGGCGTCACCGAGCCGTACTCCGCGGGCATCGGAGGCGGCGGCTACTTCGTCCACTACGACGCGAAGAGCCGTACCGTCCACACCATCGACGGCCGCGAGACCGCGCCCCGTTCGGCCGACGCCGGACTCTTCCTGGAGAACGGCGCGCCCATCCCCTTCGAGGAGGGCATGACCAGCGGTCTCGGCGTCGGCACCCCCGGCACCCCGGCGACCTGGCGGACCGCGCTCGACGCCTGGGGCACCAAGCGGCTCTCCACCCTCCTCGAACCCGCCGAACGGCTCGCCCGCGACGGCTTCACCGTCGACGCCACCTTCCGCGCCCAGACCGCCGCCAACGAAGCCCGCTTCCGCGACTTCCCGGCCTCCACCGCCCTCTTCCTGCCCGGCGGGCAGCTGCCGGCCGTCGGCAGCGTCTTCAAGAACCCCGACCTGGCCCGTACGTACGACACCCTCGGCCGCGAAGGCGTCGGCGCGCTCTACCGGGGCCCGCTCGCCCGCGACATCGTCACCACCGTCCGCACGCCCCCCGTCCGCGAGGGCGCCACCCGAAAGGTCCGCCCCGGCGACCTGACGGAGCGCGACCTCGCCGCGTACCGCACCGAGTCCCGCAGGCCGACGAAGATCTCGTACCGCGGCCTCGACGTCTACGGCATGGCGCCGTCCTCCTCCGGCGGCACGAGCGTCGGCGAGGCCCTGAACATCCTGGAGGGCACCGACCTCGCCGCCGCCACCCCGGCGCGCTACCTGCACCGCTTCATCGAGGCGAGCCGCATCGCCTTCGCCGACCGCGGTCGCTGGGTCGGCGACCCCGCCTTCGAGTCCGTCCCCACCCGCGAGCTGCTCTCCCAGCGGTACGCCGACTCCCGCGCCTGCCTCATCCGCGACGACGCCGCCCTCACCAGCCCCCTCGCCCCGGGCGACCCCCGCGACCCGGTGCCGTGCGCGACCGGCGGGACGGCGGCCCCCACGACGTACGAGGGCGAGAACACCACCCACCTGACCGTGGCCGACAAGTGGGGCAACGTCGTCGCCTACACCCTCACCATCGAGTCCACCGGCGGCAGCGGCATCACCGTGCCGGGCCGCGGCTTCCTGCTCAACAACGAGCTGACGGACTTCTCCTTCGCCCCCGCGAACCCCGCCGTCCACGACCCGAACCTGCCCGGCCCCGGCAAGCGGCCGCGCTCGTCGATCTCCCCGACGATCGTCCTCGACCGCCACGACCGCCCCGTCCTCGCGCTGGGCTCCCCGGGCGGCGCGACCATCATCACCACCGTCCTGCAGACCCTCACGGGCGTCGTCGACCGCGGCCTCCCGCTGGTCGACGCGATCGCCGCCCCCCGCGCCAGCCAGCGCAACCAGGCCACGACGGAGCTCGAACCCGCCCTGTGGAACAGTCCGCTGCGCGCGGAACTGGAGTCCCTGGGCCACGCGTTCCGCCAGAACCCCGAAATCGGCGCGGCCACGGCAGTCCAACGCCACCCGGACGGCCGCTGGACGGCCGCCGCCGAAACCACCCGCCGCGGCGGCGGCTCGGCGATGGTGGTGCACCCGGTGCGGTGACACCCCTGGTAGGTGCTCGGTGCCCTGGCCCCGTGCCCGTGCGGGGTCAGAGTGCCGTCAGGACGCGCGGGCCCGCGTCCGTGACGGCGACCGTGTGTTCCGCGTGGGCCGCGCGGGAGCCGTCGGCCGTGCGGATCGTCCAGCCGTCGCGCGCCGTGTAGTGGTCGTCGCCGCCGCCTGCGACGAGCATCGGTTCGATGGCGAGCACCATGCCGTGGCGCAGCCGCATGCCCCGGCCCGGGCGGCCCTCGTTGGGGACGCCCGGGTCCTCGTGCATGGTGCGGCCGATGCCGTGGCCGCCGAAGCCGTCCGGGATGCCGTACCCCGCGCGGCGGCAGACCCGGCCGATCGCGTGGGCGATGTCGCCGATGCGGTTGCCGACGACGGCCGCCGCGATGCCCGCCTCCAGGGCCTCCTCGGCGGCGGCGATCAGCCGGGTGTCCTCGGGTCTGGCCCGGCCGACCGTGAAGCTCACGGCCGCGTCGCCCGCCCACCCGCCGAGCAGGGCGCCGCAGTCGGCGGAGACCAGGTCGCCGTCGGCGAGCCGGGTCCCGTCCGGGATGCCGTGCACGATGGCGTCGTTGACCGAGAGGCACAGGACCGCGGGGAAGGGCGTCGGGGCCCAGTCCGGGTGATAGCCGAGGAAGGGCGAACCCGCCCCCGCCTCGGCCAGGACCTCGCGGGCCGCGCGGTCGAGCTCGGCCGCCGTGACGCCGGGCGCCGCCTTCTCCCGTACGGCCGCGAGGGCGCGGGCGACCACCCGGCCGGACTCGCGCATCGCCGCCAGGGACTCGTTCGTCTTGATCTCCACCATGCCCATTACTATACCGGTATAAGAATGGGGTCGGGGCGGTATGATGGGGTCATGGTGCGCACCCCCCTGACTCCCGAAGAGCGTGAGCGCGGCGAGCGGCTCGGCCTGATCCTGCGCGAGGCGCGCGGCGACCGCTCGATGGTCGAGATCGCCGCCGCCGCGGGCCTCTCCGCCGAAACCCTCCGCAAGATCGAGACCGGCCGCGCCCCCACGCCGGCCTTCTTCACGGTCGCCGCGCTCTCCGGCGTCCTCGGACTCTCGCTGGACGACCTCGTGGCGAACTGCGCCCTCCTGCCCGCCTGAGCCCGGTCCCGGGAGCCTCCGCGCGGCTCCCGTCCGCCCCGGCATAGGCTGCCGGGCATGATGCCCGAGGAGCTGCGCCGCGGCCGCTACGTCAGCCTGACCACCTTCCGGAAGAACGGAACGGGGGTCGCCACGCCCGTCTGGTACGCCGTGGAGGGCTCCGAGCTGTACGCCTGAACCCGCACCGACTCCTGGAAGGTCAAGCGGCTCCGCAACGACCCCAGGGTCGAACTCGCCGTCTGCGACGTGCGCGGGAACGTCCCGGAGGGCGCCCAGCGGGTCACCGGCGAGGCCCGGCTCGTGACGGGGGAGGAGCTGCGCCGGATCAGGCGGCTCATCGGCCGCAAGTACACCTGGCAGTTCTGGTTCGTCGACCTGCCCGCGACGGTCGCCCGGCTCGGGAAGCGTCCGCACACCGGAATCGTCGTGACCCTCTGAGGCACACCGACGAAAACCGTCCGTAGTCGCCCCGTAACACGACTGCGGTGCAATACCCGCGGACCGGAAGGTTCCAGTCGACGGCGGGGCAGGTGCGAAGCGCATGACGGTACATCAACTTCCGGTGGAAGTCGCCGCGTTCACTCGGTGGCTGACGGAGCTCGCGGGCCGCATCAGGGTGGACGACGGCTGGTACGCCGTCTTCGCCGAGCGCGACCCGGACGGCCTGCGCGCCTGCTTCGAGGGTACGGAACTCCTGCCCTGGGACGTCGTCGAGTCCCTGCTCCAGGACGCGGGCGAACCCTCCGGCGGACCTGCCGCCGTCCACGGCAGGGCGCTGTACGAGGCGGCCGCGGCCGCCCACGACCGGCGCCCCGGCGCCACGCGGGCACTCGCCGAGCGCCGGCGGCTGATGGAGGACGAGCGCCGGTACGCCCAGACCCGGAGCCGGGAGCTGGCCGAACGGCTCCGCGCGGCGCGCACGCCTGAGGACGTGGCCCGGCTGGAACACGACCTCGCGTGGACGCGCGACGACCACGCCCGCGCCGCGGCCCGCACCGCGGACCTCGACGCCCGACTGGCGCACCTGGCCCGCCTCGACGGGGCGCGTGAGCCCGAGGGGCCCGTGCGAGGGGTGGCCGCGGGGACCGTGCCGGGGGTGACCGCGGGGACCGTGCCGGGGGTGGCCGCGGGGGCGGGCGAGGCGGCCGGACCGGGGGGCCGCGACCGCCTCGATCAGGCCGGCGCCCGCCCTGGCGCGGCCGAGGCTCCCGGCCGGGGGACCGCCGCTCCGGGGCGCCGTCGCCCCCGCGGCGCGCGGTACGCCTGGCTGGAGGAGGCAGAGGAAGAAGCGGCACCGGTCCCGGCCGCGCTGCTGAGCCTGCCCTCGCTGCCCGCCGGGGGCGGGGCCCTGCGCGGCGCCCGCTTCGGCGGGGCAGCCGAGGCGCCCGCGGATCCGCCCCCGGGTGCCGCCGCCTCGGCGCTCGCCGCGTCCGCCGCGTCCGCCGAGGGTGCGCGCGCGGCCGCCGACGCTGTCCACGCCCTGGGGCGGCTGCGCGCGCAGGGCCGCAGCGGCGACGCGCACGCCCTGCTCTGCGAGGCCCTCGCCGGGCCGACCGCCCGGCTCCCGGCCCTCGCCGAGGAGCTGCACCGTGCCGGGCTCGCCGCCGACTGGGCCACCCTCCTCTGGGAGGCGGCCTCGCTGGCCCCCGAGCGGCTCGCCGCCGTCGCCGGAGCCCTCGCCGACGCGGGCCGGACGGACGACTGCGCGCAGCTCCTGCGGCAGGGCGTGGCCCGCCCGGTCGAGGAGCTGGCGGGGGCGTGCGCCGCCCTGCACGCCGAGGCGCACCACCGGGAGGCCCACGCCCTGCTCACCGCCTTCGTGCGGGTCCGGCCCCCGGAGGACGCGGCCCGGCTGGCCGCCGCCGACCCGCACGGACTCGTGCCCCAACTCCGCGCGGCCGCCCGCGCGGTCTCGACGGCGCGCGAGCGGGACCTGCTGCACGCGCTGCGCGTCGCGGGCCTGGCGGGCGCCTGACAGCGGGTCCCGGCTTGACAGCGGGTCCCGGCCCGAGGGCGCGTACTGGCGCGTCCCGCCCCGACCGCGGGTCCGCCCTGCCTGTGCGTCCCGCCCGGAGACCCCGCCCGGCCCACTCCACATCCCCTTCCGCACATCTATCCGTATGTGTCGGTAGGTGTCCGGAGTGGACCACTCGGGTATGAAACATGATCGACTCCACCGCTTCACGGCGGTGGTCTTGCTCCGGGGTGTGACGGGGCTTACGTTCTCCTCCTACGCATCGCGTCTACGTGCGTAGAGGCTCTCTGACGCCGTGCCGAAGGAGCAGCTCATGACCGACGTCGTACGCGCCGCGCTCGTCCAGGCGACCTGGACCGGCGACACCGAATCCATGATCGCCAAACACGAGGAGCACGCCCGGGAGGCCGCCCGGCAGGGCGCCAAGGTGATCGGCTTCCAGGAGGTGTTCAACGCCCCCTACTTCTGCCAGGTCCAGGAGCCGGAGCACTACCGCTGGGCCGAGCCCGTCCCGGACGGCCCCACCGTCCGCCGGATGCGGGACCTCGCCCGGGAGACCGGCATGGTGATCGTGGTCCCCGTCTTCGAGGTCGAGGGCGAGGGGTTCTACTACAACACCGCGGCCGTGATCGACGCCGACGGCAGTTACCTCGGCAAGTACCGCAAGCACCACATCCCGCAGGTCAAGGGCTTCTGGGAGAAGTACTACTTCCGGCCCGGAAACGCCGGATGGCCCGTCTTCGACACCGCCGTCGGCCGGGTCGGCGTCTACATCTGCTACGACCGCCACTTCCCCGAGGGATGGCGCCAACTCGGGCTGAACGGCGCCCAGTTGGTCTACAACCCGTCGGCCACCCACCGCGGCCTCTCCTCCTACCTCTGGCAGCTGGAACAGCCCGCCGCCGCCGTCGCCAACGAGTACTTTGTCGCCGCCATCAACCGCGTCGGCATCGAGGAGTACGGCGACAACGACTTCTACGGCACCAGCTACTTCGTCGACCCCCGCGGCCAGTTCGTCGGCGACGTCGCCTCCGACAAGGAGGAGGAACTCATCGTCCGCGACCTCGACTTCGGCCTCATCGAGCAGGTCCGCCAGCAGTGGGCCTTCTACCGCGACCGGCGCCCCGACGCGTACGACGGGCTGGTGACGCCGTGAGCAGCCTCCACGACCGCCACCGCGCCGTCGCCCCCGACTGGCTCGCCCTCTACTACGACGAGCCGATCGAGATCACCCACGGCGAGGGCCGCCGCGTCTGGGACGCCGACGGCCGCGCGTACCTCGACTTCTTCGGCGGCATCCTCACCACGATGACCGCGCACGCCCTGCCCGAGGTCACCAAGGCCGTCGCCGAGCAGGCGGGCCGGATCATCCACTCCTCCACGCTCTACCTCAACCGCCCCATGGTGGAGCTCGCCGAGCGGATCGCGGCCCTCTCCGGCATCCCCGACGCCCGCGTCTTCTTCACCACCTCCGGCACCGAGGCCAACGACACGGCCCTCCTCCTCGCCACCGCGTACCGCCGCTCGAACCAGATCCTGGCGATGCGCAACAGCTACCACGGCCGCTCCTTCTCCACCGTCGGCATCACGGGCAACCGCTCCTGGTCGCCCACCGGCCTCTCCCCGCTCCAGACCCTGTACGTGCACGGGGGCGTCCGCAGCCGCGGCCCGTACGCCCAGTACACCGACGAGCGGTTCACCGAGGCCTGCGTCGCCGACCTGGAGGACCTCCTCGGGCACACCCGGGACGTCGCCGCCCTCATCGCCGAACCTGTCCAGGGCGTCGGCGGCTTCACCTCCCCGCCCGACGGCCTCTACGCCGCCTTCCGCCGCGTCCTCGACCGCCACGGAACCCTCTGGATCTCCGACGAGGTGCAGACCGGCTGGGGCCGCACGGGCGACAACTTCTGGGGCTGGCAGGCCCACGGCCAGGCGGGACCGCCCGACATGCTCACCTTCGCCAAGGGCATCGGCAACGGCATGTCGATCGGCGGAGTCGTCGCCCGCGCCGAGATCATGAACTGCCTCGACGCCAACTCCATCTCCACCTTCGGCGGTTCGCCCGTCACCATGGCCGCGGGCCTCGCCAACCTCGCGTACCTCCTCGACCACGACCTCCAGGGCAACGCCCGCCGCGTCGGCGGACTCCTCCTGGAACGGCTCCGGGGCGTGGCCGCCGGTGTCGACGCCGTACGCGAGGTCCGCGGCCGCGGTCTGATGATCGGCGTCGAACTCACCGAACCCGGCACCGAGCGGGCGGACCCCGGCGCCGCGAGCGCCGTCCTGGAGGCCACCCGGGAGAACGGCCTGCTCATCGGCAAGGGCGGCGGCCACAACACCAGCGCCCTGCGCGTCGCGCCCCCGCTCTCGCTCACCGTCGCCGAGGCCGAGGAGGGCGCCGCGATCCTCGAACAGGCCCTCCGGTCCCTGTAACCCGGGAGGAACCCGTGAGCACCCGCACCCTCATCCGCGGCGGCCTCGTGATCACCGCCGCCGACGAGCTCCACGCCGACGTCCTGATCGAGGACGGCCGGATCGCCGCCCTCGCCGCGCACGGCTCCGACGCGACGGCCGGCTGGACCGCCGACCGCACCATCGACGCCACCGACCGGTACGTCATCCCCGGCGGCGTCGACGCCCACACCCACATGGAACTGCCCTTCGGCGGCACCTCAGCCTCCGACACCTTCGAGACCGGCACCCGCGCGGCGGCCTGGGGCGGCACCACCACCATCGTCGACTTCGCCGTCCAGACCGTCGGCCGGCCGCTGCGCGAGGGGCTCGACACCTGGTACGAGAAGGCCGACGGCGTCTGCGCGGTCGACTACGCCTTCCACATGATCCTCTCCGACGTGAACGAGCACACGCTCAAGGAGATGGACCGGCTCGTCCAGGAGGGCGTCACCTCGTTCAAGCTCTTCATGGCGTACCCCGGCGTCTTCTACAGCGACGACGGGCAGATCCTGCGCGCCATGCAGCGCTCCGCCGACAACGGCGGGCTGATCATGATGCACGCCGAGAACGGCATCGCGATCGACGTCCTCGTCGAACAGGCCCTCGCCCGGGGCGAGACGGACCCCCGCTACCACGGCGAGGTCCGCAAGGCCCTCCTGGAGGCCGAGGCGACGCACCGGGCCATCCAGCTCGCCCGGGTCGCCGGAGCGCCCCTGTACGTCGTCCACGTGTCGGCGCAGGAGGCCGTGGCGGAGCTGGCGGCGGCGCGGGACAAGGGCCTCCCGGTCTTCGGCGAGACCTGCCCGCAGTACCTCTTCCTGTCGACCGACAACCTCGCGGAGCCGGACTTCGAGGGCGCCAAGTACGTCTGCTCGACGCCGCTGCGCCCGAAGGAGCACCAGGCGGCGCTCTGGCGGGGCCTGCGCACCAACGACCTCCAGGTGGTCTCCACCGACCACTGCCCGTTCTGCTTCGTGGGGCAGAAGGAGCTGGGCCGAGGCGACTTCTCCAAGATCCCGAACGGTCTGCCGGGCGTGGAGAACCGCATGGACCTGCTCCACCAGGCGGTCGTGGACGGGCACATCTCGCGCCGCCGCTGGATCGAGATCGCCTGCGCCACCCCGGCCCGGATGTTCGGCCTCTACCCGCAGAAGGGGACGATCGCGCCGGGCGCGGACGCCGACGTCGTCATCTACGACCCGCACGCGACGCAGGTGCTGTCGGCGGAGACCCACCACATGAACGTCGACTACTCGGCGTACGAGGGGAAGACGGTCATTGGCCAGGTGGAGACGGTCCTCTCCCGCGGCGAACCCGTTATCGACCAGCGGAAGTTCGTGGGCCGCGCCGGCCACGGCGTCTTCACCCCGCGTGCCACCTGCCAGTACCTGAACTAGGAGATCCCGACGTGGACTTCGGACTCGTCCTGCAGACCGACCCGCCGGCGTCGCAGGTCGTCGGCCTGATGCGCCGGGCGGAGCGCAACGGCTTCCGCTACGGCTGGACCTTCGACTCCGCCGTGCTCTGGCAGGAGCCCTTCGTCATCTACAGCCAGATCCTGGCCAACACCACGAAGCTGCACGTCGGGCCGATGGTGACCAACCCCGGCACCCGCACGTGGGAGGTGACCGCCTCCACCTTCGCCACCCTCAACGACATGTACGGCAACCGCACGGTGTGCGGCATCGGCCGGGGCGACTCCGCGATGCGGGTCGCCGGCCGCAAACCCAACACCCTGGCCCGGCTCGGCGAGGCCATCGAGGTCATCCGCGACCTGGCGGAGGGCCGCGAGGCGACCGTCGACGGCAGCCCGATCCGCATCCCCTGGATCACGCAGGGGAAGCTGCCCGTCTGGATGGCGGCGTACGGGCCGAAGGCCCTCGCCCTGGCCGGGCAGAAGGCGGACGGGTTCATCCTCCAGCTCGCCGACCCGTTCCTCACCGAGTGGATGGTCAAGGCGGTCCGGCAGGCGGCGCGGGACGCCGGCCGGGACCCGGACGCCCTCACGATCTGCGTCGCCGCCCCCGCGTACGTGACCGCGGACGACTCGCCCGAGGCCCTCGCCCACGCCCGGGACCAGTGCCGCTGGTTCGGCGGCATGGTCGGCAACCACGTCGCCGACCTGGTCGACAAGTACGGCGAGCACTCCGGCATGGTGCCGGAGGAGCTCACCGCGTACATCAAGAACCGGCACGGCTACGACTACAGCCACCACGGCCGCGCCGGAAACCCCGACACCGCCTTCGTCCCCGACGAGATCGTCGACCGCTTCTGCCTGATCGGCCCCGCCGAGGCCCACATCGACAAGTTGCGGCACCTCAAGGACCTCGGCGTCGACCAGTTCGCCGTCTACGACATGCACGACAACAGAGAGGGCACCATCGACGCCTACGGCTCCGACATCATCCCCGCTCTTCGCTGACGTCCCTGGTTGACGCCCTGGCCGACCTCGCGCGACGAAGGCCGGCCGAGGGGTGTCGGCTCCCGGGCGGCGGGCACGCGGTCAGTCGACCGGCCGGGGCGGCGCAGCGCGTCCGTACCGGGCCCGAGAGCGAAGGAGCACCGTTGTGGCGGACAACCTGTGGGACTACAGCCCGACCTGTGGGCACCGGACCGGCACGGACCTGGCCGGCTGGAGCGTGATGGCCACCGACGGGTTCGTGGGGCGCGTGGACGAACACTCCGAGGAGGCGGGCGACGCCTGGCTGGTCCTGGACGCGGGAGCGTGGATCTTCGGAAAGCTGCTGGTCCCCGCGAGCGCCGTCGTCCGGTGCGAACCGGACGAGAAGACCATTCGTCTCGCCCTCACGCGGGGGCAGGTCGAGGACGCCCCCCAGCACCTCTCCGGGACCGACCGCGCCGACGGGCAGTACCGGGAGGACGTGGCCGCGTACTTTTTGGAGGCCGCCCGCAGCAGGTGAGGCGGGCGCCCTCCACGGGCGGGGCCTGATACGCCGCTGGTCCGCCCCGCGTCTGCGGGGCGGAC
>NZ_JBSFSA010000066.1:0-24152 GCF_053589515.1 Streptomyces sp. NPDC003327
CGGGTGGCGACTCCTCACGAGTGCGCCCCGCCCCCCGGCCGCGGCGCGCGCCCGCGGGCGCGCGGCTGGGGTGCATCGGGCGACCCGGGTACGCCCCGGGCGCGGCGGCCGGCAGCGGCCCGGCGGCGGGCGCGGCACCGGGAATCGGGCCGGGGGCCCCGGAAGGGTCGGAAGTGCCGGGCAGCGGCCCGGCGGCCGGCGCGGCAGCACCGGGGAACGGTCCGGGAGCCGCCGGAGCGTCGGCAGCACCGGGGAACGGTGAAGCGGGCGCGGCACCCGGGAACGTCCCGGCAGCCGCCGGAGCGTCGGTGGCGGTCGCACCCGGGAACGGTCCGGCGGCAGGGGCGCCGTCGCCGGCCGCGGTCGCGGAGGACTCGTCGGACGGTGCGTCGGCGGTCGTGTCACCGGGAGCGGAGGGCTCGTCGGCCGACGCGGCAGCGGGGAGAGGCTCGCTCGCCGGTTCGGCGGCGGTGTCGTCGCCCGCACCCGAACCGCCGGAGGGCGCCGCGGAGTCGGAGGCCGCGGAACCGGAGGCCGCGGAACCGGAGGCATCGGCCGTCGAAGTGTCGACGGCACCGGTCGAGCCGTCGGCCACCACCGGAGCGGTGTTCTCCGCCGCGTCCGCGCCCGAGGGCGTCGAACCCTCGGCCGCGCTCTCGGCGGAGGCGTCGGCGTGCGGAGCCACGGCCGCGGGTTCGGCGGCCTCGGCTCCGGCGGCGGGCGCCTCGGCGTCGCCCCCGGCCGTCGAAGGCGTCGCCTCGGACGTCGGCGCGCCCGGCAGGGGAAGCGCCCCCACCTGGCCGGTCTCCGTCGCCGCGGGCGCGGCACCGGCCTGCGCCGCGCCGGCGCGCTCGTCCTCCTCCTGCTGCAGGGCCGCGGGCGAGAACCGCATCGTCGCGCCGCCCTCCACGGCACCGCGCCCGAAGGGCGTCTGGGCCCCCGGCGCGGCCACGGGCGCGTCCCCGGTCACGGGCACCTGAGCCGGCACCGGAGCCGGCGGGGGCGGCGTCGGCCCCCAGCTCGGCTCGAAGCCGCTGTTCGCGGGCAGCCCGGGCACCGCCACCGGCGCCCCCGACGGCGGCGGGGGAGTGACACCGCCCGAGGACGCACCGCCCGACGCGTTCTGCGTGTACCAGGCGGGCGGGGTGTAGTCGATGGTGAACTCACCCGTCATCTCGGCGGGATCCGCGTCGGACTGATCGTCCGCGGGCGGGTTCCAACCCCCGTGGATCTCGTCCCGATCGCCGTTCACTTTGCCTCCTGGTGTGGTCGCGCACCCGTGTGTCGTTCTGGGCGGGGCCCTTCCACCCTAAACGGCGCGGGCGCCGCTCCGGCAGGCCCGACCGCCCTCCGCGCCCACCGTCGTACCGTGCCCCGCGCGCGGGTCCGGGCCCCCCGTGACCCGGCCGTGCCGCAGAGTGAGGACCCCGCCCGCCCAAAGCGCGTCAAAAGCGGACACAGGCGCACGAGTTCGGGGTGGTCAGTCCATGCGGCGGGCGCCGCCGAGCAGGCCCGTCTCCGCGTCCGTGCCCTGCGTCATGACGAACTGCCGGTCGCCCTGCCGGCACCAGAGGGTGACCCCGTCCGCGAGCGTGGACAGCGTCTCGTACTCCTGGCGCGGCAGCCCCATGATCCGGCCGATCTGCGCGGCCTCGTCGGGGGAGACCCGCTGGACGCCGACGAGCGAGGACTTCTCCAGGAGGCGGGGCGCCACCGGGCTGAGGTAGGGCAGCAGCGTCACCACCGACTGCCAGGGCGCCGACACCACCCGGCCGCGCGGCGGCCGCATGCCGCAGTCGCGGACGACGACCACGGGGCTGCCGGCCGACGCGCCCTGCGGGGGCACCCGGCCGACCTCGTGGAGCGTGATGCACGGCTGCCCGCCGCCCGCCGCCTGGGCGAGCGCCGTCCAGGCCTGCGCCCGGCCGGTCTCGACGGCGATCCGGGCGCCGGTCGCGGCGGCCCGCAGCGCGAGGACCTGCGCGGTCCACAGGCCGCCGATGAGCGTGACGTCGTACGGGACGGGCCGGTTGATGCCGAGGACGGCCGGGCGGCCCTCGGCGTCGACGCCGATCACCATGCCGTCGTCGCCCACGGGCAGCGCCAGCGCGTCGAGTTGGTCGAGCGGTACGGAGTGGCGGTCGCGGCGCGGCCCGACGAGCCCGAAGCCGAACCGGGGCCCCGTGCCCCGCCCCGTACCCCGCGCACGCCGTCCGCCGGCGGGGGAGCCGGAGGCGCCGGCCGGGACCGGGACACCCGCGCCCTGGTAGGCGCCGCCGAACGGCCCCGATCCGCCCGTGGCGGAGGGACCGCCCCCGTACCCCTGCCCGGAAGGCCCCTGGCCGGACGATCCCAGACCGGAAGGCCCCTGCCCGGAGGGCACCTGGCCGCCGGCGACGCCGTTCCCCCGCGTTCCCCGCGCGCGTGCGGACATCAGCGCGCACCTCCCAGCGGCAGCGTCGCCAGCATGCCCGGCACCTGTTCCCTGTCGAGTCGTACGAGCCCCGTCTTCACGCCCCGCGCCGCCCGCTCCAGCTCGTGGCGCGCGGCCACCAGCTCCTCGTCGCTGCGCCCGGTGATCCGCACGTGTCCGGTCACCGTCACCTCCTGCCGGTCCCCGCCGCTCAGCGTCAGGCTGAACGTCGTCGCGAGCGCGGGCAGCGAGGTCAGCAGCGCCACCAACTGCGGCATCGAGGCCCCGGGGCCGCCCCCGCGCCCGCCCAACTGGGGCCAGCGCCCCACCCAGTACGTCGTGTGCCGCCGGTCGTCGACCCGCCAGGTGCGCGCCGTCTCCTGCGTCCGCCGCCCCTGCGCCTGGCCGCGGCCCGCCTGCGCGATCGCCATCGGGCTCGCGCACGTCGAGGTGGCGAGCGCCGACGTGAGCTCCTGCTCCGTCAGCACGCTCGCCCGGAACCCGGCACCCGCCAGCCGGCTCGCCAGCTGGTCGGCGGCGCGCACCACGCACTTCTGCGCACCGGCCAGACCGCCGCCGCGCGCGGCGACCGCCTCCGGGCAGAGTTCGGGGTCGAGCTTGAGCGCGATCCAGGTGATGCGGACGGCGGGGGAGCCGGTCTGCGCCTGAAGCGGCCCGTAGTTGCGCGCGGCCATCGACTGCGCGGGCAGGTGCGGCGCGGGCGCCGGCTGGGTGTGCTGGACGATCTGCGCGGACTCCAGCCGGATGCCGTCCACGGTCAGCACGTCCCGGACGAGTCCGACCGGCAGCGGCCGCGCCGCCCGGTCCGGGCGCAGCGCCGTGTCGTCGGCGTCGACCCGCAGGACGGCGGTGAGGAAGGTGCCGTCGCCGATCATCCCGACCGGACGCCGGTCGCGGTCGCTGTACGCGTACGTGCGCAGCGCGGGGTCGCACTCCACGACGGGGGCGAGCCCCGGCTCGGTGCCCTCCGGCACGGTGAAGGAGGCCGCCCGGCGGGTACGGGCCCGCAGCGCGAGGAAGGTGCCGAGCCACTCCGGCATCGAGCGCTTGTGCCGTCGCACCAGGGCGAGCAGGACGAGCACGACCGCGACCACGCCGGCCGGCACGAGCAGCATCGGGTCGACGACCCAGGCGACGGCCAGCAGCGCGGCCGCCACCTCGATCAGTACGAGCTGTTGCAATCGGAACGAACCGAAGTGTCCGGGGCGCGCCTGGAGCCTCGGCGAGACCGAGGAGGAAGCCGCTGGGGAGGCCGTCGGCGCGCCTCCCGTGGAAGGGGGCGTGGCGCCCCTGGCCGCGGCGGGCCGCGTCCGCGTCGCGGAAGCCATGATGGAGAATCCCCCTCAATTCGTCCCGATCACCCTGGCCCGCCAGGGCTTTGGCGGCCGGATCACCCTACCCGCCCGGCAGGTGCCCGGGGACAGCAGGCATAGTAGGGGGCCGGTCCGAACGCCGGGCCCCGGGTGGGCACACCCCGGAACCCGCGCGACGGCCGGGCCTGACGAGAATGGGGACTCATGGCATCGCGGCGGGACGAACTCAACGCGTACACCTTTGCGAAGAAGCGCACGGTGGCGGCATTCCTCCAACCCTCTCCCTCCGGCACGGAAGAGGGTGCGCCGAGACCGCTGCGCGCGGTCGTCCCCGGCCTCGTCGTCTCCGCCCTCGTCGTCGCCGGCTTCGGCGCCTGGGGCATGTTCAGCCCGCAGGCCCCCAAGGGCTGGGACACCCCCGGCACCCGGGTGATCGTCGGCAAGCAGTCGACGACCCGTTACGTCGTCCTGACCACCGGCAAGGGCGACGACAAGAAGACCCTGCTCCACCCCGTCCTCAACCTCGCCTCCGCCCGGCTGCTGCTCAACCCCGACCAGTTCCAGGTCGTCCAGGTCGACGACAAGACGCTCGACAAGGGCACGCCGCCGCGCGGACCGATCCTCGGCATCCCCTACGCCCCGGACCGCCTGCCCGCCCCCGAGGACGCGGGCACGCCCAAGCGCTGGGCCGTGTGCGTACAGCCCGGCGGCGGCAAGGGCGCCAGCGTCCAGAAGGCGACCTTCCTCTTCGCCCAGCGCGACCTCGAGCGCACCGAGGGCGGCGAGCGGCTCGACGACGGCGAGGTCCTCTACGTCAAGGGCCAGAAGGGCGGCGCCCTCTTCCTCGTCGACCACACCGGCACCAAGTACCCGCTCAAGGCCGACTCCCCGGGCCTCCTCACCGCCCTCGTCGGTCTCCACAAGCAGCCCCAGCCCGTCACCGACGACTGGCTCGCCACCCTCAAGACCGGTGACGAGATCGACTTCCCGCACATCGACGCCGAGGTCGGCGCCCCCGCCGGCATCCCCGGCAACGAACTGAACGGCACCGAGAACCGCGTCGGCATGGTCCTCCAGGCCCCGACCGGCTCCGGCCCCCAGAACTACGTCGTGCTCCCCGGCAAGGTCCAGCCGGTCTCCGCGTTCACGGCCTGGCTGCTCATCAACTCGCCGCAGACCGGCGTCCTCGACATGGACGGTCGGCCCGGCACCGTCGACGCCTCCTCCTTCGTCCCGGACGGCACCGTCTTCCACGCGAAGGCGCGCTGGCCGCAGCGGCAGTCCAAGCCGGTCAACGCCGTCGGCGGCGCGGGCGCCCGGGACACCGTGTGCAACGTCCTCACCGGCGTCGACGAGCAGGGCCGCACCACGCTCAGCACCTGGGCCGGCACCGCGTACCCCGCCGACATCACGGCCGGCGGCACCAGCACGTACGTCACCCCGGGCAGCGGCCTGCTCTACACCCAGATCCAGGGCAACAGCCGCGGCGCCTCGGGCGGTTCGCTCTTCCTCGTCACCGACACCGGACTGCGGTACGCCGTGCAGGCCAACGGCGACAGCGACGCCGAGCGCTCCGAGATCGGCGCCGGCGACCAGCGGGAGGAGACCGACGGCAAGCCGGAACCCAGCGACGCGCAGAAGCGTCTCGGGTACGAGAAGGTCATGCCGGTGCCGGTCCCGCTGGAGTGGTCGGAGTTCCTCTCCAAGGGCCCGCGCCTCGACACCAACAGCGCGCGCCAGCCGCAGGGTTCCTGAGGGGAGGCACCGGTGACGACGCCTCCGTACCGCACGCGTTCCCGCGCGGGCGCCCTGCTCGCCGCGAGCACCCTCACCGCGCTGCTCGCCGCCCCGGCGTCCCCCGCCGCGGCCGCCGCGCCCCCGGCGCCGCCCGGCCCGCGCACACCTCCCGCCTGGACGCTCGACGGCAGCGGCGAGTGCACCTTCCCGATGAAGAAGCAGATCGAGGGCATCCCCTGGCCGCTCCAGCGGGTCCTCCTCGACGAACTCTGGCAGGACACCAAGGGCAAGGGCGTCCGCGTCGCCGTCATCGACACCGGCGTCGACGACATCAACCCGCAGCTCAGCGACGCCGTCGACGCCAAGTCCGGCAAGGACTACCTGAAGCCCGACAAGGAGAACCCCGGCTACGGCGACGAGCTGCGCGGCAAGACGGACGGCACCGTCGACGAGGTCGGCCACGGCACCAAGGTCGCCGGGATCATCGCCGCGCGCCCCCGCAAGGGCACCGGCTTCGTCGGCCTCGCGCCCGAGGCCACCATCATCCCGATCCGCCAGAACGACGAGAAGAACAGCGGCAAGTCGGACACGATGGCCCAGGCGATCGACTGGGCCGTCCTCAAGGGCGCCGACGTCATCAACATCTCGCAGGACACCACGCAGGCCCTCGCGCCGGACTCGCCCATGGGCCTCGCGGTCGCCCGCGCACTCCGGGCGAACGTCGTCGTGGTCGCCTCCGCGGGCAACGACGGCATCGACGGCACGCTCAAGAACACCTACCCGGCCGCCTTCCCCGGTGTCCTCGCCGTCGCCTCCTCCGACCGGAACAACGAACGCGCCGCGTTCTCCCAGGCCGGCACCTTCGTGGGCGTCGCCGCCCCCGGCGTCGACATCGTCTCCACCGTCCCCGGCGGCGGCCAGTGCGTCGACAACGGCACCAGCTTCTCCGCGCCGTACGTCGCCGGCGTCGCAGCCCTGCTCCGCGCCAAGTACCCGAAGTGGACGGCCGCGCAGATCGTCGCCCGCATCCAGCAGACCGCCGTCCGCTCCGTCAACGGACGGGACAACTACGTCGGCTGGGGGGTCGTCGACCCGGTGCGCGCCCTCGCGGACCTGCCGGACGAGGCGGACGTCCCGCCCTCCTCGCCCACGCCGGACCCCGGCCCGCCCAGACCGCCGGCTCCCGAACCGGCCCGGCTCGCCCTCTCGGAGACCCCCCAGGAGCGCTCCGAACGGCTCGCCACCTATGCGTTGGGGATCGGCGGCGTCCTGGTGGCCGTGGTCGCCGGAACCGCCGTCGTGATCCGCGACAGCCGACGCCGCAGGGGAGTGCCGCGATCAACGTAACCGTCAAGTACGCGGTGGCTCCTTTGCAGTTGGAACTGCCGCCACCAATGGCTAAAGTGACCGCGGGGCGCACGGCAGTGCGAACCCAGCACGGGGGCGGCATCAGAAGATTCCCGTCCGCATCACGACCGGATGGCCCGACGGCCCGGCCGTCGACGCCACCGCAGGAAGAAGGGGCAAGATGTCGAAAGACCTGAACGTCACCAGTGCCGAACAAGTTCGGCTCGCCGGCCGGATCCAGGACTTCCACGACGAGCTCCAGGCTCGCATCACCTCCCTCAACGGCGTGGTGGACCGCATCCAGGCGGGCTGGCAGGGCGCCGCGAGCAAGGAGTACGACCGCGTTCAGAACGACCTGAACCAGCGGCTGCGCAACATGCGCAACGAACTCGTCAAGCTCGAAGAGATGATGCGCATGAGCGCCGACGGCTTCACGCGTGAGGAAGAGGACCGCATCCGGGCCTTCCGCACGATGGACGAGAGCGGCTCCGGCGGCGCCTCCGGCAACCAGAGCGCCATCCTCGGCATCTGAGCCCTCCGGCTCCCCCAGTCCACCGCGCCACTCTCAACCCAGGAGTCAACACCATGACCACTGCGGTCAATTACGACACCGTGACGCAGGCGGCGGCCGACACCCGCCTGACCTCCACCACGCTCACCCAGAAGCTCGACGACCTCATGGCCGAGGTCAACCGCGTCGCCTCCGAGTGGGAGGGTGAGGCGAAGATCGCGTACCGCGAGACCCAGGACCGCCTCACCCGCGACATGGCCGGCATGAACCAGGACCTGGCGCGCCTCGCCATGCTCCTCGACGAGTCGGTCGTCGGCTACCAGGACACCGACCGCGGCAACGCCGCCCGGTTCCGCATGTGACACCCGGCGTGCACGCGTGAGGGGGTGGCCCGTCCGACGGGCCACCCCCTCACGCACCTCCGGCCGCTGCCCGGCGCTGCCCGGTCGAGGTCCGGCTACTTCTCCGGCTGCTTCAGGTCGAACTCGCCGTCCCGCGCGCCGAGGACGAACGCGTCCCACTCGGCCTTCGTGTACCGCAGCACCGTCCCCTTGTCGAGGGACGAACGCATCGCCACCGCGCCCTCCGGCAGCCGGGCGATCTCCACCCGCTCCTCGTCCGGGCTCGTCCCCGGCGCGCCCTCCCACTCGACGCCCGAGATGTCGAGCGCGTACAGCTCGTCCTTCTGGCGCTGCTTCTCGGCGGCCAGAGCGCTCTCGCGATCGCTTCCGGTGGCGATGTCGCTGGCGTGTGCGTCGGTCATCGGCGCGGTCCCTTCGCGGTGGTACGGCGGTCCCTCCCACAGTAGTGGGAGGGACCGCTCCGCTCAGTGCTGTTCCGGCAGCCAGCCCAGCTGGACCAGCGGCGTGCCCCGCTTCCGCGACACGAACGTGCCCCGGCCCGGAGGCATCGGCCGCGCCCGGACGTTGCCCAGGATGTCGCCCTCCTGCGGATCACCGGAGAGGATCACGCCCTGCGCGCCCAGCTCCTTCATCCGCTGCATGAACGGCTCGTACATCGCCCGCGAGGCACCGGCCGCGCTGCGCGCCACGACGAACCGGATGCCCACGTCCCGCGCGAACGGCAGGTTCTCCACCAGCACCGACAGCGGGTTGCCCGAGTTGGTCGCCACCAGCTCGTAGTCGTCGATCAGCACGAACAGCTGCGGACCCGTCCACCAGCTGCGGTCACGCAGCTGCTGCGGCGTGATGTCCGGCTTCGGCGCCCGCTTCGTCATCACCGTGTTGATGGCGTCCATGTGCATCTGCATGGCCGAGGCCATCGGCGCGTACTCCAGGAGGTGCGAGGGCGCCACCGCCTCCAGCATCGTGCGCCGGTAGTCACCGACCACGATCCGCGCCTGCTCCGGCGAGTACCGCTCGCACAGCTGCTTGGCGATCAGCCGCAGCAGCGCCGTCTTGCCCGACTCGCTCTCGCCGAGGACCAGGAAGAACGGATCCGTCTCGAAGTCGACGAACACCGGCTCCAGGTTCGTCTCGTCGATCCCGATCGCGATGCCGTGCTGCGGGTACTCGAAGCCCTTCGGCAGCTGCTCCGCCGGCAGCCTGCGCGGCAGCAGACGCACCGCGGGCGCCGGAGCCCCCTTCCAGGCCGCCTTCACGGCCCCCACGAACGCCGCCGTCCCCTCCGACAGGTCGCCCGCCGAGCTCGACCCGTCGATCCGCGGCAGCGCCCCCATGAAGTGCAGCTTCTCCGGCACCTGGCCGCGGCCCGGCACCCCCGTCGGCACGTTCGCCGCGACCTTCCGGTCGAACTCCGAGTCCATGACGTCACCGAGCCGCAGTTCGAGACGGCCCAGGATCTGGTCCTTCAGCGCGGCCCGCACCTCCATGTACCGGGAGGCGGTGATCACCACGTGGATGCCGTAGCCGAGACCGCGCGAGGCGATGTCGGAGACGATCGGTTCGAGCAGGTCGTAGTCGTTGCGGAAACCGCCCCAGCCGTCCACGACGAGGAACACGTCGCCCCACGCCTCGCCCGGCAGGTCGCCCGCAGCGCGCTTGCGCCGGTAGGTCGCGATCGAGTCGATCGCGTGCGCGCGGAAGAACTCCTCCCGCCGGTTGAGCACGCCGAGCACCTCGGCCACCGTCCGCCGCACCCGCTCCGGGTCGAGCCGGGACGCGACCCCGCCGACGTGCGGCAGCTCCGCCAGCGAGGCCAGACCGCCACCACCGAAGTCCAGGCAGTAGAACTGCACTTCGGCCGGGGTGTGGGTGAGCGCGAACGAGGAGACCAGCGTCCGCATCAGCGTCGACTTGCCCGACTGCGGACCGCCGATCACCATCATGTGGCCCGCCGCGCCCGAGAAGTCCCGGTACAGCACCTCGCGCCGCTGCTCGAACGGCTTGTCGATGAGCCCCAGCGGCACCGTGAGCCCGCCCTGCCGGGTGTACTCCGTCGCCGTGAGCCCCCGGTCCGCCGTCGGCGCCAGCCCGGGAAGCAACTGGTCCAGCGAGGGCGCCTGCTCCAGCGGCGGCAGCCACACCTGGTGCGCCGGCACCCCCTGCCCCTCCAGGCGCCGCACGATCACGTCGAGGACCGTGTCCGCGAGCGCGTCGTCCTCCTCGGCGCGCCGCGCCGTCAGGTACGCCGGATCCGGCGCCGCGTACACCACCGGCACCGGCGCCGCCGTGAACAGCGCGGTCCGCCGCTCCACCGGCAGCTGCCCGACCTCGAGCCGCGGCCCGCCCGTCCGGTACGTCCCGGAGACGTACGCCGCCTTGAACCGCGTCATCTCGTCCGTACCGAACTTCAGATAGCCCGAGCCCGGCACCGACGGCAGGTGGTAGGCGTCCGGCACGCCGATCGCCGTCCGCGACTCCGCCGCCGAGAACGTCCGCAGACCGATCCGGTACGAGAGGTACGTGTCGAGGCCCCGCAGCTTGCCCTCCTCCAGGCGCTGCGAGGCGAGCAGCAGGTGCACCCCGAGCGACCGGCCGATGCGGCCGATCTGGATGAACATGTCGATGAAGTCCGGCTTCGCCGTCAGCAGCTCGGAGAACTCGTCGATGACCAGGACCAGCGAGGCCAGCGGCTCCAGCGGGGCACCCGCCGCCCGCGCCTTCTCGTAGTCGTGGATGTTGGCGTAGTTGCCCGCCGAGCGCAGCAGCTCCTGCCGCCGCTGGAGCTCACCGCGGATCGCGTCGCCCATGCGGTCGACCAGCGTCAGGTCGTCCGCCAGGTTGGTGATGACCGCCGCCACGTGCGGCATCTGCGACATCCCGGCGAAGGTCGCGCCGCCCTTGAAGTCCGCGAGGACGAAGTTCAGCGTCTCCGAGGAGTGCGTGACCGCGAGGCCGAGCACCAGCGTCCGCAGCAGCTCCGACTTGCCGGAACCCGTCGCGCCCACGCACAGCCCGTGCGGGCCCATGCCCTCCTGCGCGGCCTCCTTCAGGTCCAGCATGACCGGCTGCCCGTCCTCGCCGACACCGATCGGCACGCGCAGCCGCTCCGCCACCGTCCGCGGCCGCCAGGTCCGCGCCACGTCCACCGACGCCGCGTCCCCCAGGTTCAGCAGGTCCGTGAAGTCGAGGTTGGCGAGCAGCGGCTCGTCGTCGTCCCCGCCGCCCATGCGCAGCGGCGCCAGCTGCCGGGCCAGCGCCTCGGCCGCCGGCAGCGAGATCCCGTCCGGCAGCCCCTCGTAGGCGAAGCCGCCGCCCGACTCCAGCCGCAGCCGCCCCGGCCGTACGACCACCGAGAGCCCACCGCGCGGCTCGTCGAGGTCGCCGGAGACCACCTCCACGATCGTCACGCCCTGCAGGCCCTCGGCCGCCGCGAGCAGCGAGTCCGGCGGAACCATGCCGCCGTCCAGCACGACCACCACGTGCGGCTGGTCGAGGACCGGCTGGTTCTCCCGGGAGAACCGGGGCCGCCCGTCCAGCTTCGAGCGGATCAACTGCTCCAGCTCCGCCAGGTCGTCGCCGAACAGCCGCTTCGTGCCGGCCCCGTCCACCTGACCCGGCACCTGCGTGTGCGGCAGCCACTTCGTCCAGTCCCACCGCTCCTGCGCCGGCCGCGAGGCCACCACGGCCACCAGCAGGTCGTCGGGGGAGTGCAGGGTCACCAGCTGCGCCACGAGCGCGCGCGCCGCCGCCTGCGCCGACTCCGGCTCGCCCGACACCGTCACGTGGTAGAACGCCCGCAGCGACACCGCCATCGGCAGCCCGTCGAGCGTGCCGTGCACCGCGAGGAACTGCTGCATCGCACCCGCGCACAGCGGCTCCAGCTCGTCCACCGGAGCCGTGTCGGGCGCCACGAGCGGCGTCGCCAGCTGCTGCGCCCCGAGCCCGACGCGCGCCTGCCCGAAGTCGTGGTCGCCGACCCGCCGTTCCCACAGCCGCGACCCCTCGGCCACCACCGACCACAACTGCTCGGGGGCGGGGTGCAGATACAACTGCGCGTCGCGCTGCCTGCGCGCCGTGCGCCGGACCGTACGCCGGGTCTGCGCGAGGTATTTGAGGTAGTCGCGGCGGACATCGGCCATTTGCCCCTGCGTACCGCGCCGGAATCTGACGAACTGGGCGATCGCCATCGCGACCGTCGACGCCAGCATCAGCACGCCCATGATCCGCATGATCGGAGACGGCGTCATGAAGAAGAACACCACCGACGAACCCATGCCGAGCATCGGCAGGAGCTGCATCAGCGCCGACTCCTGCTGCCCCCGCGGAAGTTCCGGCGGAGACTCGAGGACCAGTTCCTCACTGGGTACTTCAGGAGGCAGGGACCTCGGCGGGCGTTTGACGACGATCTGGCTCACCGGCGCATCAATCCCTCGTTGGAGGCGGGCTCGTGGCGGGAGCTGCCGCGCCGTCGACCCGTCGGCGACCGGCCGCGCGGACTTCCCCCATGGGACGGAGATCCTACGTGCAGCCCCCACCGGCCGTCCCCGGTAGGGTGGCGCGCGCATCGTGCGCAACCGCGAATCAGGGGGTCCACACACGTGAGTACGACCGCAGCGACCGGCTTCTGCCGAGTCACCGTCGTGGCGCCGGACAGCCGCATCGACGTCGCGCTCCCCGAGGACATCGCCGTCGCCGACGTCTACCCGGAGATCCTGCGGCTCACCGGCCAGACGCAGCCGGCCGGCACCCCCACCGGCTACCACCTGGTCCGGCGGGACGGCTCCGTCCTCGACGGCGCCCGCACCCTCGTCGCCCAGCAGGTCCTCGACGGCGAGGTGCTCTCCCTGCGCCCCTTCGCCCAGTCGCTGCCGCCGGCCGTCTACGACGACGTCTCCGACGCCGTCGCCTCCGCCGTCACCCGCGACCGGCACCTGTGGAGCGACGACCTGCTGCGCGGCGCCGGACTCGTCGGCGGCGTGCTGCTCCTCGTCCTCATGGGCTTCGTGCTCTGGTTCGCCGACCCGGTCCGCCACGACATGCACAGCCTGCCCGGCATCATCGCGGGCGCCGCCGGCCTCCTGCTCACCGCCTTCGCCGGCGTCCGGGCCCGCGTCTACGCCGACCGCGCCACCGCCGTCGCCCTGGGCCTCGGCGCCCTGCCGCTGCTGCTCATCGCCGGCTCCGGCATCGTCGCCGCCGACGCCGGCCAGGGACCGGGACGGCTCCAGTTCCTCCTCGGCTGCGTCACCGTCCTCGTCGCCTCGGTGGCCCTCGTCGCCCTCACCCCGAGCGGCGACGCCCCCTTCGTCGCGGCCACCTTCCTGGCCACGGTCGGCACCCTCGCCACCTTCCTCATGATCGTCACCGAGGCCACCGCCACCGAGACCGCCGCCGTCTGCGCGCCCGTCGCCATCGGCCTCGTCGCCTTCCTGCCCGGCCTCTCCGCCCGCTTCGCGCGCCTCCCCATCGGCTACGCCTCCCCCCGCAGCGCCGCCGACGACGAGTTCCTCGGCGACCCGCAGCAGCCCGCCGGCGAGGACGCCCGGCCCGTCGACGGCGAGCGCATCGCGCTCCAGGCCCGCCGCGGCCACGAGATGCTCCTCGGCCTGGTCGGCGGCTGCGCGGCCGTGGTCGTCGGCTGCGCCGCCGTCCTCGGCTTCGCCGGAAACGTCTGGGGCCAGCTCCTCGCCCTCGGCGCGGGCCTCGCGATGCTGCTGCGCGCCCGCCTCTTCCGTTACACCTCGCAGGTCGCCTGCGTCCTCGTCGCCGGCATCGCCGCCATCGCGCTGCTCGTCCTCGGCCTGTCCCTCAACCCCCCGGCCGACCTGGTCAAGGACCTCCTCATGTACGGGGACCGCGGCGGCCTCGACATCCGTACGATCTGGCTCACCGCGGCCGTCGCCGCAGGCGCCGCGCTCATCACCGCCATCGGCCTGATCATCCCGAGGAAGGGCCTCTCCCCCTTCTGGGGCCGCCTCCTCGACCTCACCGAGGGCTTCGTCCTGCTCTCCCTCGTACCGCTCTGCCTCGCGGTCCTCGACGTCTACTCCTCGGTCCGCTCCCTCACCAGCAAGTAGCCCCTGGGCGGCCGCCGCGGAAAACCCCGCCGCGGAGCGCTCCGCCGAACTGGTACGCTGTGTGACGGCCGTTTGTGTACGCGCTCCCGGAAGCCCTCCCAGGCCCTGGAAGCTGCGCCCATCGGACCTTCGCCCGCCGAGTCACGGAAGCTTCCCCTGAGACCAAGACCAGGGGCACTCGCGGGCGCGTGAACACCAAGAGGAGATCCGCGTGGCTCTCGACGCCGCTGTCAAGAAGCAGATCATGGCCGAGTTCGGCACCAAGGAGGGCGACACCGGCTCCCCCGAGGTCCAGGTCGCGATGCTGTCCCGTCGCATCTCGGACCTGACCGAGCACCTCAAGCAGCACAAGCACGACCACCACTCCCGCCGTGGTCTGCTGATCCTGGTCGGCCAGCGCCGCCGCCTGCTGCAGTACCTGGCCAAGAAGGACATCCAGCGCTTCCGTACGCTGGTCGACCGCCTCGGCATCCGCCGCGGTGCGGCCGGCGGCGCCAAGTAAGACGCCATGAGGGAGCGGTTCCCACTTTCAGGGGGCCGCTCCCTTTGCCGTACGTGCACAAAGTGCGCACCGGACCTTAGTCTGGTCGCACAACCCCATACGACGAGCGAGAGCCGCCGGCACGCACCGCCGGTCCTCGGTAGTGGCCCCCGGACACGTACCCGGGTGCTTCGATCGAAGACCGGCCCGCACCCTAGGCGCCTCCCCTTTCCTCGTCGCCACCGTCCCCGGCCACACGGGCCGACGGACGCAAAGACGAACACGTAGGAGAAACCCATAGTGGAGAACGAGACCCACTACGCCGAGGCAGTCATCGACAACGGCGCCTTCGGCACCCGCACCATCCGCTTCGAGACCGGCCGCCTCGCCAAGCAGGCCGCCGGCTCCGCCGTCGCCTACCTCGACGACGACACGATGGTCCTCTCGGCGACCACCGCCTCGAAGAGGCCCAAGGACCAGCTCGACTTCTTCCCCCTGACGGTCGACGTCGAGGAGCGGATGTACGCGGCCGGCAAGATCCCCGGCTCCTTCTTCCGCCGGGAGGGCCGCCCCTCCGAGGACGCGATCCTCACCTGCCGCCTGATCGACCGCCCGCTGCGCCCCTCCTTCAAGAAGGGCCTGCGCAACGAGATCCAGATCGTCGAGACGATCATGGCGCTCAACCCCGACCACCTCTACGACGTGGTCGCCATCAACGCCGCCTCCTGCTCCACGCAGCTGGCCGGCCTGCCCTTCTCCGGCCCGATCGGCGGCACCCGTGTCGCGCTGATCAAGGGCCAGTGGGTCGCGTTCCCGACGCACACCGAGCTCGAGGACGCCGTCTTCGACATGGTCGTCGCCGGTCGCGTCCTCGAGGACGGCGACGTCGCGATCATGATGGTCGAGGCCGAGGCCACCGAGAAGACGATCGAGCTCGTCAAGGGTGGCGCCGAGGCGCCGACCGAGGAGGTCGTCGCCGCCGGTCTGGAGGCCGCGAAGCCCTTCATCAAGGTCCTCTGCAAGGCCCAGTCGGACCTCGCCGCCAAGGCCGCCAAGCCCGAGGGCGAGTTCCCGGTCTTCCTCGACTACGAGGACGACGTCCTGGAGGCGCTCTCCGCCGCCGTCAAGAGCGAGCTCGCCCAGGCGCTCACCATCGCCGGCAAGCAGGAGCGCGAGGCGGAGCTCGACCGCATCAAGGACCTCGCCGCCGAGAAGCTCCTCCCGGCCTTCGAGGGCCGCGAGAAGGAGATCGCCGGTGCCTACCGCGCGCTGACCAAGAAGCTGGTCCGCGAGCGCATCATCAAGGACAAGGTCCGCATCGACGGCCGCGGCATCACGGACATCCGTACGCTGGCCGCCGAGGTCGAGGCCATCCCGCGCGTGCACGGCTCGGCGCTGTTCGAGCGTGGCGAGACCCAGATCCTGGGCGTCACCACCCTCAACATGCTCCGCATGGAGCAGCAGCTGGACACCCTCTCCCCGGTGACCCGCAAGCGCTACATGCACAACTACAACTTCCCGCCGTACTCCGTCGGCGAGACCGGCCGCGTGGGCTCGCCCAAGCGCCGCGAGATCGGCCACGGCGCCCTCGCCGAGCGCGCCATCGTGCCGGTCCTGCCGTCCCGCGAGGAGTTCCCCTACGCGATCCGCCAGGTGTCCGAGGCCCTCGGCTCCAACGGCTCGACGTCCATGGGCTCGGTCTGCGCCTCCACCATGTCGCTGCTGAACGCCGGCGTGCCGCTGAAGGCCCCCGTCGCCGGCATCGCCATGGGCCTGATCTCCCAGGAGATCGAGGGCGAGACGCACTACGTCGCCCTCACCGACATCCTCGGTGCGGAGGACGCCTTCGGCGACATGGACTTCAAGGTCGCCGGTACGAAGGAGTTCGTCACCGCCCTCCAGCTCGACACCAAGCTGGACGGCATCCCGGCCTCCGTCCTGGCCGCGGCCCTCAAGCAGGCCCGCGACGCCCGCCTCCACATCCTCGACGTGATGATGGAAGCGATCGACACGCCGGACGAGATGTCCCCGAACGCCCCGCGGATCATCACCGTCAAGATCCCCGTGGACAAGATCGGCGAGGTCATCGGCCCCAAGGGCAAGATGATCAACCAGATCCAGGAGGACACCGGCGCCGAGATCACGATCGAGGACGACGGCACCATCTACATCGGTGCCCAGGTCGGCTCGCAGGCCGAGGCCGCCCGCGCCACGATCAACAGCATCGCCAACCCGACCATGCCGGAGGTCGGCGAGCGCTACCTGGGCACGGTCGTGAAGACGACCACCTTCGGTGCCTTCGTCTCCCTGCTCCCGGGCAAGGACGGCCTGCTGCACATCTCGCAGATCCGCAAGCTCGCCGGTGGCAAGCGCGTGGAGAACGTCGAGGACGTGCTCGCGATCGGCTCCAAGGTCCAGGTCGAGATCGCCGAGATCGACCAGCGCGGCAAGCTCTCCCTCATCCCCGTGATCGAGGGCGAGGACGAGGCGAAGGACGACACCGACCAGTGACGTCCCGCAGTTCCGCGACGACGGCCCGCCCCTCCTCCGAGGGGCGGGCCGTCGCCCGTACCCAAACGCTTCTCCCGGGCAGGGACGGCATCGGCACCGTCCGCCGCACCACCCTCCCCGGCGGCCTCCGCATCGTCACCGAGACCCTCCCCTCGGTGCGCTCCGCCACCTTCGGCATCTGGGCGCACGTCGGCTCCCGGGACGAGACCCCGACGCTCAACGGCGCCACCCACTACCTGGAGCACCTCCTCTTCAAGGGCACCGCCCGGCGGTCCGCCCTCGACATCTCCGCCGCGCTCGACGCGGTCGGCGGCGAGATGAACGCCTTCACGGCGAAGGAGTACACCTGCTACTACGCCCGGGTCCTCGACACCGATCTGCCGCTGGCCATCGACGTGGTCTGCGACATGCTGACCGGCTCCCTCGTCCTCGAAGAGGACGTGGACGCCGAGCGCGGGGTCATCCTCGAAGAGATCGCGATGACCGAGGACGACCCCGGCGACGTGGTCCACGACCTGTTCGCGCAGACGATGTTCGGCGACACCCCGCTGGGCCGCCCGGTCCTCGGCACCGTCGACACCATCAACGCGCTCACCCGCGGCCAGATCGCCCGCTTCTACAAGAAGCACTACGACCCCACCCACCTGGTCGTCGCGGCCGCCGGCAACATCGACCACGCCACGGTCGTACGCCAGGTCCGCCGCGCCTTCGAGAAGGCCGGCGCCCTCACCCGTGCCGACGCCGTCCCCGTCGCCCCCCGCGACGGCCGCCGCGCCATCCGCACGGCGGGCCGCGTCGAGCTCCTCGGCCGCAAGACCGAGCAGGCGCACATCGTCCTCGGCATGCCGGGCCTCGCCCGGACCGACGAGCGGCGCTGGGCCCTGGGCGTGCTGAACACCGCCCTCGGCGGCGGCATGTCCTCCCGCCTCTTCCAGGAGGTCCGGGAGAAGCGCGGCCTCGCCTACAGCGTGTACTCGTACACCTCGGGCTTCGCCGACTGCGGCCTCTTCGGCGTGTACGCGGGGTGCCGCACCGGCCAGATCGACGACGTGCTCAAGATCTGCCGCGACGAACTCGACAAGGTCGCGTCCGACGGCCTCACCGACGAGGAGATCAGGCGGGCCGTCGGCCAGCTGTCGGGCTCCACCGTCCTCGGCCTCGAGGACACCGGCGCCCTGATGAACCGCATCGGCAAGAGCGAGCTCTGCTGGGGCTCGCAGATGTCGGTCGACGACATGCTCGGCCGGATCGCGGCCGTCACCCCGGACGACGTCCGGGCCGTCGCCCGTGACGTCCTGGAACAGCGGCCCTCGCTGGCGGTGATAGGCCCGCTGAAGGACAAGCAGGCCGACCGTCTCCACCGAGCGGTCTCCTGACCTCCACCCCTAAGGAAGAAGACCAATGAGCAAGCTGCGCGTGGCGGTCCTCGGTGCCCGGGGCCGCATCGGCTCCGAGGCGGTCAAGGCCGTCGAGGCCGCCGAGGACATGGAACTGGTCGCGGCCCTGAGCCGCGGCGACCGGCTGGAGGCCCTCACCGAGGCGGGGGCCCAGGTCGTCGTCGAGCTGACCACCCCCGACTCGGTCATGGCCAACCTCGACTTCTGCGTCGGCCACGGCATCCACGCGGTCGTCGGCACCACCGGCTGGACCGAGGACCGCCTCGCGCGGCTGCACACCTGGCTCGCGGCCTCCCCGGAGACCGGCGTCCTGATCGCCCCGAACTTCTCCATCGGCGCGGTCCTCACGATGAAGTTCGCGCAGATCGCCGCCCCGTACTTCGAGTCGGTCGAGGTCGTCGAACTGCACCACCCGAACAAGGTGGACGCCCCCTCCGGCACGGCCACCCGCACCGCTCAGCTCATCGCCGAGGCCCGGTCGAAGGCAGGCTGCGCCCCGCAGCCCGACGCCACGGCCACCGCCCTCGACGGCGCGCGCGGCGCCGACGTGGACGGCGTCCCCGTCCACGCCGTACGGCTCCGGGGCCTCCTGGCCCACCAGGAGGTGCTGCTCGGCGGCGAGGGCGAGACCCTCACCGTCCGCCACGACTCGCTCCACCACTCCAGCTTCATGCCGGGCATCCTCCTGGGCGCCCGCCGCGTGACCACCGCACCGGGCCTCACCTTCGGCCTGGAGCACTTCCTGGACCTGGGCTGAGACCGTGGGCGGAAAGATCACGTACGTCTTCCTGGCCACCGTCCTCGTCCTCGTCTTCGGCGTGGTGGCCATGGAGGGCGTCCTGCTGCTCCTGACCGGCGAGCCCGCGGCGATGGGCATGGGCGCGGTGGCGTTCCTGCTGCCGCTGGTCGGCGGCTGGTTCCTGTGGAAGAACACCCGCTTCGCACGCCGGGCGAACCGCCTGGCCGCGGAGCTGGAGGCCGAGGGCGGCCTGCCCGTCGACGAGCTGAAGCGCACCCAGGGCGGCCGCATCGACCGCGACTCGGCCGACGAGGTCTTCGCCCGGCGCAAGGCCGAGACGGAGGACGCGCCGGACGACTGGCGCTGCTGGTTCCGGCTGGCCGTGGCCTACCACGACGCCCGGGACACCCCGCGGGCCCGCAAGGCCATGCAGCGGGCCATCGCCCTTCACGAGGGTCGGTCGGTCAGCGCATAGCGGCGGGGGCCGTGCCGTACTCGGCGTTCCACGCCTCGACGGTGTCGGCCGCCCGGTCGAAGGCCTCGACCCGGGAGAGGAAGTCGGCGCTGTGGTCGGTGAGCAGCAGCAGCTGCTCGCCGGCCTGGCGGTCGAGCACGAGCGCCTGCCCCTGGACGGTGCGGGGGAGCCCCAGCCAGCGCACCGGCTGCTGCGCGGTGCGCACGGACGCCACCTTGGTCCAGGGCGTGGTGGTAGTGCGGAGGAAGCCGACCCGGCGCACCCCGGCGCGGCTCACCCACACACCGACGCGCAGCATGCGCAGGGCGGCCAGGATGATGAGTACGGCGAGGGTGAAGGTGACGCCCGCCCCGCCGACGGCTCCGGCGGCGGCGATGATCACCGCGGCCAGCAGGACGAACGAGGCCAGGAGCAGGGCGAGCGCCGCCGCCCCGACCCGCCAGGGCCCCGGACGGTACGGACGCCGCCACTGATCGTGGTCGTCGAACGGCAGCGCGATGTCGTCGTTCGTGTCGAAAGCACGGTCGGCCGTCAGAAAGGGCAGGGGCACGACAGGTCCTCACTCGTCAGCACGCTCGAAGGGGCAGTGCCCGGTGAGGCTACCTCAGCGGTTGTCGGAGGCTTCGGACTGCTGCCGAACGGCGGAGTCACCCGACTCCAGGGAGGGCATCCCGAAGACCAGCGACCCGACGAGGCCGGCCACGACGGTCAGCCCGATCAGGGTACGGCCGATGATCTGCGAGGCGCTGAGACGCTCCCGGGGCGGTGGAGTGACGTTACTGCGGAAGTGGTCCCCCTCCGCGACGAACGCGAACGGTACGGCCTCTGCCCGCCGGAACATCAGATCCACTCTCCTCGGTCGTCGTCGTGCTGCTCATCTGTCCAGACGATCGAACCGCTCCTTTGGTGCCGTTTTTCACCGAAGAGGCGCAATCTCCTCCTCCAGGGGGAGGCGACTCCTCATCGAGACGGACGTCGTTAGAGTGGGCGACTGCGAATGGCGACTGGAAGGTACCCCTGGTGACCGACACCCCCACCGAGCCCGTGAAGATCGACCTTCGGAGCGACGTCACCGTCGACCTGGTCAAGAGCGCCGCGGCCGACTCCGACGTCCTCTGGGCGGCCCGCGTCTCCACGGCGGGGGAGCAGTCCCTCGACGAGCTCCAGAAGGACCCGGAGCGCTCGAAGGGCCTGATCAACTACCTGATGCGGGACCGCCACGGCAGCCCCTTCGAGCACAACTCGATGACGTTCTTCATCAGCGCCCCGATCTTCGTCTTCCGCGAGTTCATGCGGCACCGGGTGGGCTGGTCCTACAACGAGGAGTCGGGCCGCTACAGGGAGCTCCAGCCGGTCTTCTACGTGCCGGACGCCTCCCGCAAGCTGGTCCAGGAGGGCCGCCCGGGCAAGTACGTCTTCGTCGAGGGCACCGAGGAGCAGCACCGGCTCGTCGGCGGCGCCATGGAGGACTCGTACCGCCGGGCGTACGAGACGTACCAGGAGATGCTGGCCGCGGGCGTCGCCCGCGAGGTCGCCCGCGCGGTCCTGCCGGTGGGTCTGTACTCCTCGATGTACGCCACCTGCAACGCGCGCTCGCTCATGCACTTCCTCGGTCTGCGCACCCAGCACGAGCTGGCCGCCGTGCCGTCGTTCCCGCAGCGGGAGATCGAGATGGTCGGCGAGAAGATGGAGGAGCACTGGGCCCGGCTGATGCCGCTGACCCACGCCGCCTTCAACAAGAACGGCCGAGTGGCCCCGTAGTCGCACAGATGTTCCAACACTCGTGCGAAGTGTCCGTATTGCGACGTTTCACGAAGTTCATCTAGGCTGATCAAACGGACCCGGCACTGCTTGAACCCCCGAGCAGGCAGTGCCGGGCTCCCTTTCTCACGTCCCCCGAGGGGACACCCGGCGCTGAGCAGCGAGTAGCGTGTTACCCATGGCTCCGATCTCCACTCCGCAGACCCCCTTCGGGCGGGTCCTCACCGCCATGGTCACGCCCTTCACGGCGGACGGCGCACTCGACCTCGACGGTGCCCAGCGACTCGCCACCCACCTGGTGGACGCAGGCAACGACGGCCTCGTCATCAACGGCACCACCGGTGAGTCCCCCACCACCAGCGACGCGGAGAAATCGGAGCTGGTACGCGCGGTCCTGGAGGCGGTCGGAGACCGCGCCCACGTCGTCGCCGGCATCGGCACCAACGACACCCACCACTCCGTCGCGCTCGCCCGCGCCGCCGAGCGCGACGGCGCCCACGGCCTCCTCGCCGTCACGCCGTACTACAGCAAGCCCCCGCAGGAGGGCCTGTACCGGCACTTCTCGGCCGTCGCCGACTCCACCGGCCTCCCCGTCATGCTGTACGACATCCCCGGCCGCAGCGGCGTCCCGATCGACACCGAGACGATCGTCCGCCTGGCCGAGCACCCCCGCATCGTGGCCAACAAGGACGCCAAGGGCGACCTCGGCCGCGCCAGCTGGGCCATCGCCCGCTCCGGCCTCGCCTGGTACTCCGGCGACGACATGCTCAACCTGCCGCTGCTCTCCGTCGGCGCCTGCGGCTTCGTCTCGGTCGTCGGCCACGTCGTGACCCCCGACCTCCGCGCCCTGCTCGACGCCCACCTGGGCGGCGAGGTCCAGAAGGCCACGGAGATCCACCAGAAGCTGCTCCCCGTCTACACGGGCATGTTCCGCACTCAGGGCGTCATGACCACCAAGGCCGCCCTCGCCCTCCAGGGCCTCCCGGCCGGCCCGCTGCGCCTCCCGCTCGTGGAGCTCTCCGCCCAGGAGACCGAACAGCTCAAGGTCGACCTGGCCGCCGGCGGGGTAGAACTCTGACAACGGACTTCACAACTGAACATCGACAACTGCTCGACGACAACAGAAGAACGCAAACGAACACCGACAACAGCAAGTGCACGATTGTCATGCGCGCCACGTGCCGAACCGGTACGTGGCGCGCGTGGTGAGGAGAGTCTTTTGAGCCATCCGCATCCTGAACTCGGCGCCCCGCCCAAGCTGCCGAAGGGCGCCCTGCGCGTCATCCCCCTCGGCGGTCTCGGTGAGATCGGCCGCAACATGACCGTCTTCGAGTTCGACGGCCGTCTGCTCATCGTCGACTGCGGCGTCCTCTTCCCCGAGGAGGAGCAGCCCGGCGTCGACCTGATCCTGCCGGACTTCACGATCATCCGTGACCGGCTGGACCAGATCGAGGGCATCGTGCTCACGCACGGCCACGAGGACCACATCGGCGCCGTCCCGTACCTGCTCCGCATGAAGCCGGACATCCCGCTCATCGGTTCCAAGCTGACCCTCGCCCTGATCGAGGCGAAGCTCCAGGAGCACCGCATCCGCCCCTACACCCTCGAGGTGAAGGAGGGCGACCGCGAGAACCTCGGCCCCTTCGACTGCGAGTTCGTCGCGGTCAACCACTCCATCCCGGACGCCCTGGCCGTCGCCATCCGCACCCCCGCGGGCATGGCCGTCGCCACCGGCGACTTCAAGATGGACCAGCTCCCGATGGACGGCCGGCTGACCGACCTCCACGCGTTCGCGCGGCTCAGCGAGGAGGGCATCGACCTCCTGCTGTCCGACTCCACGAACGCCGAGGTCCCCGGCTTCGTCCCGCCGGAGAAGGACATCTCCAACGTCCTGCGGAACGTCTTCGCCAACGCCCCGAAGCGCATCATCGTGGCCAGCTTCGCCAGCCACGTGCACCGCATCCAGCAGATCCTCGACGCCGCCCACGAGTACGGCCGCCGGGTCGCCTTCGTCGGCCGCTCGATGGTCCGCAACATGGGCATCGCCCGCGACCTCGGTTACCTCCGGGTCCCGGCCGGCCTGGTCGTCGACGTGAAGACCCTGGACGACCTGCCGGACGACGAGGTCGTGCTCGTCTGTACGGGTTCCCAGGGCGAGCCGATGGCGGCCCTGTCCCGCATGGCCAACCGCGACCACCAGATCCGGATCGTCCCCGGCGACACCGTGATCCTCGCGTCGTCCCTGATCCCGGGCAACGAGAACGCGGTCTACCGCGTGATCAACGGCCTGACCCGCTGGGGCGCGAACGTGGTCCACAAGGGCAACGCCAAGGTCCACGTCTCGGGCCACGCCTCGGCCGGCGAGCTGCTGTACTTCTACAACATCTGCCGTCCGAAGAACCTCATGCCGGTCCACGGCGAGTGGCGCCACCTGCGCGCCAACGCCGAGCTCGGCGCGATGACGGGCATCCCGAAGGACCACATCGTCATCGCCGAGGACGGCGTCGTCGTCGACCTGGTCGACGGCCGCGCCCGCATCACGGGCAAGGTCCAGGCGGGGTACGTGTACGTGGACGGCCTCTCCGTCGGCGACGTCACCGAGACCTCGCTCAAGGACCGCCGCATCCTCGGCGAAGAGGGCATCATCTCGGTCTTCCTCGTGGTCGACTCCACGACCGGCAAGATCGTGGGCGGCCCGCACATCCACGCCCGCGGCTCGGGCATCGAGGACGCCGCCTTCGACGCGGTCCTCCCGAAGATCGACCAGGCCCTGAACCGCTCGGCCCAGGACGGTGTCGTCGAACCCCACCAGCTCCAGCAGCTGATCCGCCGCACCGTCGGCAAGTGGGTTTCCGACACCTACCGCCGCCGTCCGATGATCCTCCCGGTCGTCGTCGAGGTCTGACGCCCCGTCTGACCAGCGCAACTCCGGAGCGGGGGGTGCTCGTCGGGGCAGAGGACCCGGTCCGCGGCGCCCAGCGCCTGCCAGGCGGGCCAGGACAGG
>NZ_JBSFSA010000067.1:0-23652 GCF_053589515.1 Streptomyces sp. NPDC003327
CACCGATGTAGGTGTGGACGATGTTCACGCCGACGGCGAGGTTGCTGGGCGCGTTGCCCGTGACGCCCGTGACGTTGACCGTGGAGGTCACCGCGGCGCCGTTGTCCGGGACGGACACGTCGGCCGTGTTCTCGAAGACCTTGCCGGTGGGCGGCTCGGTGCCGCCCGGGCGGGTGCCGACGTTGACGCCGGCCCAGGCGTGCTGGACGGCGAGGACCTCGGGGCTGCCCGCCCCGTACAGCTCGGTGGCCACCGCGACGGTGCCCGTGCGGGCGCCGGCGTAGTTGGTGGAGGAGCCGAACTTGGTGGTGAGGGCCTTGAACCAGATCAGCGAGGCCTTGTCGCGGCCGATGCCGGTGACGGGCAGGCCGTCGGAGGTCGGCGAGTCGTACGAGACGCCGTTGACGGTCTTGGTGCCGCTGCCCTCGGAGAGCAGGTAGTACCAGTGGTTGGCCGGGCCCGAGGAGTAGTGGACGTCCACGCTGCCGATGCCGGAGTACCAGTAGTCCTTGGACGAGCCGTCCTTGCTCGGCTTGTCCATGTAGCGCAGCGGGGTGCCGTTGCCGCGGATGTCGATCTTCTCGCCGACGAGGTAGTCGCCCGGGTCGTTGGCGTTGTTGGCGTAGAACTCGACGGCCGCCGCGAAGATGTCCGAGGTGGCCTCGTTGAGGCCGCCGGACTCGCCGCTGTAGACCAGGCCGGCGGTGTTGGAGGTGACGCCGTGCGTCATCTCGTGCGCGGCCACGTCGATGGACGTGAGCGGCTTGGTGTTGTTGGCGCCGTCGCCGTACGTCATGCAGAAGCAGGAGTCGGACCAGAAGGCGTTGACGTACGCGTTGCCGTAGTGGACGCGCGAGTAGGCGGCGACGCCGTCTCCGCGGATGCCGTTGCGGCCGTGGACGTTCTTGTAGTAGTCCCAGGTGAGCGCGGCGCCGTAGTGGGCGTCGGCGCCCGCGGTCTCCAGGTTCTGCGGGGTGCCGTTGCCCCAGACGTCGTCGGTGCCGGAGAACAGCGTTCCGGTGCCGGACGTGCCCCGGTTGAGGTTGTACGTCTTGTGGTTGCCGCGGGCGGTGTCGGTCAGCGTGTAGGAGGGCGCCGTGCCGAGCGTGACGGTGCCGCTGTACTGCGTGTTGCCGGTGCCGGTGTGGATGGCCTCCCACTCGTACAGCTTCGCGCCGGTCCTGGCGTCCGTCACGACGTGCAGCTCGCTCGGGGTGCCGTCGTGCTGGATGCCGCCGACGACGGTCTCGTACGCGAGGACGGGGGCGCCGGAGGCCATCCAGACGACCTTGCGCGGGGCGCGCTCGGCGGACGTCTCCTTCGAGCCCTCCGCGGCGGCGAGGGCGACGGCCTGCTTCTCGGCGGCGGCCGGGGTGACGGCGGCCGCGAGGTCGACGTTCTTCAGCTCCGCGCGGGAGGACTTGGTGACGCCCGCGGTGGCGCCGGCGGCCGTCTCCGCGACGATCAGGTCGCCGCCGAGGACGGGGAGTCCGGCGTAGGTGCGCTCGTAGCGCGTGTGGGTCGTGCCGTCGCGGTCCTGGACGACGTCACGGACGACCAGCTTCTCCTGGGCGCCGAGGCCGAGGGCCTTGGCCGTGTTCGCCTTGTCGGCGTCGGCGGCCTTGATGAGCGCGGTGCGCTCGGCGGGGGTGAGGTCGGCCGGGAGCTTGCCGGGGTTCGCCGACCGGCCCTGCTGGGCCTGGGGGGCGGCGGACACGCCGTCGGCCCGGGTGTCGGCCGCGGTGGCGGCTCCGGTCTGGACGCTCACGACGAGCATCGCGGCAGCGGCTATCAGAGCGCCGGTCGCGGTGGCGCGACGGCTGGGCGTGGATCTCACGCAGACTCCTTTTGCGAGGGGGGTACCGGAGGGCTGGGTGACGCCCACCGGGCAGAGCAAACAGAGCTGTGGAGCACGTGCGGGTGAACCCGCGAACGCTGGTGCGAAGAACCGGTGTGAGAGTGGCAGTAATGACCTGCACCTGTCAGGAGTGTGTCGGGAAGTTGGCCGGAAATCGTCCGCTGCCCGTACGCGTGCGTTCGTTGAGCGGACGTCGCGTCGATCGGGGCCGGCCGACGACCGGCCGGCCCCGCGGCACCCGCGCCCCGGCGCCTCCCGACAGCGGCTACGTCACCCGCTCCGTCCGCCTCCGCCGACGCCGCCTCACCCCGCCACCCGCAGCAGCACCACCGAGCGGGCCCCCACCGTCAGCGTCCCGCCGCCCGGGTGGCGGGTGCCCGGCGGCACCGACTGGTCCTCCAGGGCGGTGTCGAGGACCAGTTCGTACTCCTCCGCCCACGGCGGCCCCGGCAGGCGGAACTCCAGCGGGTGCGGCCCCGCGTGCAGCACCGCGAGGAAGCTGTCGTCGGTGACCCGCTCGCCACGGGCGTCCCGCCCCGGAATGTCCCGGCCCGACAGGTAGAGGGCCAGCGTCGCCGACGGCGCGTACCAGTCGGGTTCGGTCATCTCCGTGCCGTCCGCGCCGAACCACGCCAGGTCCCGCAGCCCGTCCGCGCGCTGCGGGCGGCCGGAGAAGAACGCCCGCCGGCGCAGCACCGGATGGCGGTGGCGCAGCGCCAGGAGCCGCCGCGTGAGGGCGAGGAGCTGGGCGCGCCCCGGGTCCTCGGGCAGCGACCAGTCCAGCCAGCCCAGTTCGTTGTCCTGGCAGTAGGCGTTGTTGTTGCCGCCCTGGGTGCGGCCCATCTCGTCCCCCGCGACCAGCATCGGCACCCCGGTCGACAGCAGCAGGGTGGTGAGCAGGTTCCGCAACTGCCGCAGGCGCAGCCCCTGGACCTCCGGATCGTCGGTCTCGCCCTCGACGCCGCAGTTCCACGACCTGTTGTCGTGCGTGCCGTCGCGGTTGCCCTCGCCGTTGGCCTCGTTGTGCTTCCGCTCGTACGTGACGAGGTCGCGCAGGGTGAAACCGTCGTGGGCGGTGACGAAGTTGACGGAGGCGTACGGCCGGCGCCCGCCCCAGGCGTACAGGTCGCTGGAGCCGGAGAGCCGGTAGCCGAGGTCCCGCACGTCGGGCAGCGCCCCGCGCCAGAAGTCCCGCACGGCGTCCCGGTAGCGGTCGTTCCACTCGGTCCACAGCGGCGGGAAAGCGCCCACCTGGTAGCCGCCGTTGCCCACGTCCCACGGCTCGGCGATCAGCTTGACCCGGCGCAGCACCGGGTCCTGCGCGATCACGGCCAGGAAGGGGGAGAGCATGTCGACGTCGTGGAAGGAGCGGGCGAGCGCCGCCGCCAGGTCGAAGCGGAAGCCGTCGACGCCCATCTCCGTGACCCAGTACCGCAGGGAGTCGGTGATGAGCCGCAGCACCTGCGGCTGCACCACGTGCAGGGTGTTGCCGCAGCCCGTGTAGTCGGCGTACCGCCGCGCGTCCGACTGGAGCCGGTAGTAGCCGCGGTTGTCGATGCCCTTCAGGGAGAGCGTCGGCCCGAGTTCACCGGCCTCGGCGGTGTGGTTGTAGACGACGTCGAGGATCACCTCGATCCCGGCCGCGTGCAGCGCCCGCACCATCCGCTTGAACTCGCCGACCTGCTGCCCGGCCGTCCCGGACGCCGCGTACCCGGCGTGCGGCGCGAAGTAGCCGATGGAGTTGTAGCCCCAGTAGTTGCGCAGACCCCGCCGCAGCAGATGGTCCTCGTGCGCGAACTGGTGGACCGGCAGCAGCTCGACGGCCGTCACCCCGAGCCGTACGAGATGGTCGATCGCCGCCGGGTGCGCGAGCCCCGCGTACGTGCCGCGCAGCCGCTCCGGGATGTCCGGGTGAAGCCGGGTGAAGCCCTTGACGTGCAGCTCGTAGATGACCGAGTCCTGCCAGGGCGTCTTGGGCCTGCGGTCGTCGGACCAGTCGTCGTCGTCCTGCACGACCACCCCCTTCGGGACGTGCGGCGCGGAGTCCCGCTCGTCGCGCACGGTGTCGGCGACGTGCTGCTGCGGCCAGTCCCGCACGTGCCCGTACACCTCGGGCGGCAGCGTGAAGTCGCCGTCGACGGCCCGCGCGTACGGATCGAGGAGCAGCTTCGCCGGGTTCCAGCGGGCACCCGTCCACGGGTCCCAGCGGCCGTGCACCCGGTAGCCGTACCGCTGCCCCGGCCCGATCCCCGGCACGAAACCGTGCCAGATCTCGTGGGTCAGCTCGGTCAGCGGCAGCCGCCGCTCCGTCCCGTCCGGCGCGAACAGACAGAGCTCCACCGCCTCCGCGCCGCCCGCCCACAGGGCGAAGTTCGTCCCGGCGACCCCGCCGGGACCGGTCCTGCACCGTGCCCCGAGGGGCGTCGGCGCCCCCGGCCACACGGGCGGCCCCACCCGCTCCGGAGCATGCTCCGGTACCGCCTCCTGCTCGGCTGCGCTCGACACCGTCCGGCCTCCCGCGGCTCCATGGGCCCGCAGCACGGGGAGCGGCGGCGTCCCGGCCCCCGCTCCCCGCGCGTCGTACTCCCGCGTCGTTCTCCCCCCTTTTCTGCCCGCGCGGCCCCGCTCCCAACATGGCCCGCACGGACGTTTCCCCTGGAGGGTGGCCGTCGTTGGGCCGAGCGTGACACTTGTATGGAAGCGGGCGAGGTACGCCCTCGTCGTGACGGGACTCTTGGCGGGCCTCGTGGGCTGCACCGGAACGGACGGCGGCGGGGGCCTCGGCCTGCCGCTGCCGGACCGGGCGAAGGCGCCGGGGGACGTCATCCGGATCAGCCCGGACGACGGCCGCCGCGGGGTGCCGGCCGGCGGACCGGTGGAGGTCTCGGTCGGCAGCGGGCGGCTCGAACGGGTGACCGTCGTCCAGGTCGAGGACGCCCAGCGGGCCGAAGTGCCCGGCGAGATCTCCGCCGACGGGCTGCGCTGGCGGCCCCGCCCCGGCACCCGGCTGGCGCTGGCCGCCAAGTACAGCGTGGACGCGGTGGCGCTCGACGGCCACGGCCGCCGCTCGGCCCGGCACACCACCTTCACGACCGTCGTGCCCGAGCACCGGTTCATCGGCTACTTCAAACCGGAGAACCGGTCCACCGTCGGCACCGGCATGATCGTTTCCTTCGGCTTCAACCGGCCCGTCGAGAACCGCGCGGCCGTCGAGCGCGCCATCCGCGTCACCTCCGACCCGCCGGTGGAGGTCGTCGGCCACTGGTTCGGCACGGAGCGCCTCGACTTCCGGCCCGCCGCCTACTGGCGGCCCGGCACCCGGGTCACCGTCGACCTCGCCCTCCGCGACGTCGAGGGCGCCCCCGGCGTGTACGGGATCCAGCGCAAGAAGGTCTCCTTCACCGTCGGCCGCTCCCAGGTCTCCGTCGTCGACGCCGCCGCCCACACCATGGAGGTCCGCAGGGACGGGGAGCTCCTCGCCACGGTGCCGATCACCGCGGGCGCGCCGAAGACCACCACGTACAACGGGAAGATGGTCGTCACCGAGCTGTACGACGTGACCCGGATGAACGGGGCCACGGTCGGCTTCGGCGGCGAGTACGACATCAAGGACGTGCCGCACGCGATGCGGCTCACCGACTCCGGGACCTTCCTGCACGGCAACTACTGGGCCGCGCCGTCCACCTTCGGCTCCGCCAACGTCAGCCACGGCTGCGTGGGCCTGCGCGACGAGAAGGGCGGCAGCGCGGACTCGCCGGCCGGCTGGTTCTTCGACCGGACGCTCATCGGGGACGTGGTCGAGGTGGTGAACTCCCGCGACCGAAAGGTGGCTCCCGACAACGGGCTGGGCGGGTGGAACATGGACTGGAAGGAGTGGAAGGCCGGTTCCGCCCTGCGCTGACCCCCGCCGCGGCCCCCGTCCCGCTTTAGCACGTCAACTGGGACTGAACGGTGACATGCACGAGGATCTTTCGTGTCCTGCGGTGTGATTATCTAGCGCCGTGTGCGCGAGTGGATGTGCACGGGGGTGGGGCCGTGGCGATGCCGGGCCGTGCGAGGGGAGACGACCACAGTGAACGGGCGACCGATATCGGGGGCATCGGCGGCGGCCACGGGCGGCCTGCGCCGTCGGCGCGGAGGCGCCGGGCTCAGGGCCGTGGCGACGGGGGCACTGCTCCTCGTCCTGGCCGCGTGCGGCGGGGGAGACCCGGCCGGCGGTGGCTCGGCGGGACAGAACCCGGGCGCCCAGGGCAGCGGCGCGCCGGACAACGCCGCCTCCCGGGCGGTCGTGACGATCCTTCCGAAGGACGGCGCCGACGCGGTCCCCACCAGCGGGGCCCTCAAGGTCACCGCCGCGCAGGGCAAGCTGACCACGGTCACGGTCGCCGACAACAAGGGCACCGCGGTCGAGGGCAGGATCTCGGCGGACGGCGCGAGCTGGGAGCCGGTCGCGCACCTGGCCGCCGCCACCCAGTACAAGGTCCACGCGATCGCGAAGGACGCCGACGGCCGTGAGTCGGCGAAGGACACCACCTTCACCACCCTGGTCCCGAAGAACACCTTCATCGGCCACTACACGCCGGAGGACGGTTCGACCGTCGGCGTCGGCATGCCGGTCTCCATCAACTTCACCCGGGGCATCACCGACCCCGAGGCCGTCGAGAAGGCCATCAAGGTCACGGCCGTCCCGGCCGTGAAGATCGAGGGCCACTGGTTCGGCAACGACCGGCTCGACTTCCGCCCCGAGGAGTACTGGGCGGCGGGCACCAAGGTCACCGTCGAGCTGAACCTGGACGGCGTCGAGGGCCGCCCCGGCGTCTACGGCAAGCAGAAGAAGAAGATCTCCTTCACCATCGGCCGCCGCCAGGTCTCCACCGTCGACGCGAGCGCCAAGACGATGCAGGTCGAGCGCGACGGCAAGATCATCAAGACGCTGCCGATCACCGCGGGCGCCCCGTCCACGACCACGTACAACGGCCAGATGGTCATCAGCGAGAAGTACGAGGTGACCCGCATGAACGGGGCCACGGTCGGCTTCGGCGGCGAGTACGACATCAAGGACGTGCCGCACGCGATGCGCCTGTCCACCTCCGGCACCTTCGTGCACGGCAACTACTGGGCCTCGGCGTCCACCTTCGGCTCCGCCAACGTCAGCCACGGCTGCGTCGGCCTCCAGGACTCCCGGGGCGGCGGCGACGGCTCGATGCCGGCGGCCTGGTTCTTCGACAACTCGATCATCGGCGACGTCGTCGTCGTGAAGAACTCCAAGGACAAGCAGATCAAGCCGGACAACGGCCTGAACGGCTGGAACATGGACTGGTCGGAGTGGACCGCGTAGTCCGCCCCTGAACCGTCGCGCGCGGGCCCGGTGCTGTGAGCAACAGCACCGGGCCCGCCGTCGTTAACGGCCACTAACCTTTCGGTATGACTGTGAACCTCGAAGTCGCCGAAGGCGTCGGCACGATCCGCCTCGACCGCCCCCCGATGAACGCCCTGGACATCGCGACCCAGGACCGGCTGCACGAGCTGGCCCGGGAGGCGACCGACCGCGACGACGTGCGCGCGGTGGTCCTCTACGGCGGGGAGAAGGTGTTCGCGGCCGGCGCGGACATCAAGGAGATGCAGGTCATGGACCACGTGGCCATGGTCAAGCGCTCGCGCGCGCTCCAGGACGCGTTCACCGCCGTGGCCCGCATCCCCAAGCCGGTCGTCGCCGCGATCACCGGGTACGCCCTGGGCGGCGGCTGCGAGCTCGCGCTCTGCGCCGACTACCGGATCGCCGCCGACAACGCCAAGCTGGGCCAGCCGGAGATCCTCCTCGGCCTGATCCCGGGCGCCGGCGGCACCCAGCGCCTCTCCCGTCTCGTCGGCCCCTCGCGGGCCAAGGACCTCATCTTCACCGGCCGGATGGTCAAGGCGGACGAGGCCCTGTCCCTCGGACTGGTGGACCGGGTCGTCCCGGCCGCCGAGGTCTACGAGCAGGCGCACGCCTGGGCCGCCAAGCTGGCGCAGGGTCCGGCGGTCGCGCTGCGGGCCGCCAAGGAGTCGGTCGACCAGGGCCTGGAGACCGACATCGACACCGGCCTCGCCATCGAACGGACCTGGTTCTCCGCGCTGTTCGCGACGGAGGACCGCGAGCGCGGCATGCGCAGCTTCGTCGAGGAGGGCCCGGGCAAGGCGAAGTTCGCCTAAGACGTACCGGAACGGACTACCCCCGGCATATGCCGGGGGTACGGCCGGGAATTGTCGCCTCCGGGGGGCCCATTCCGCCGGAACGGCCCCCGCGGACTCCTCCGTACGGCCATGATGGGGGGCATGGCGGGCCTGGACGGTAGGGAACAACCACGGCAGGGCGGCAGTGTCGTCGCCGCACGGTGGGCACCGGCCGTGGAGGACGAACAGGCCCTCGAGGCACTGGAGTTGTTCGGGAATCCGGCCGACGACGACGTCCGTCTGCCGTCCCTCCCCGAGTCCGCGCGCGTGGCCCGCCGGCTGACCCAGTACGTGATCGTGCGGCAGTGGGCGCTCGGCCCGCAGATCGCCGAGCACGCCGTCCTCCTCGTCTCCGAGCTCGTCGGCAACGCCGTCCGTCACACCGGCGCCCGCGTCTTCGCGCTGCGGATGCAGCGCCGCCCGGGCCGGATCCGGATCGAGGTGCGCGACCCCTCGCGCGGCCTGCCCTGTCTGATGCCCGTCCACGAGCTCGACGTCAGCGGCCGGGGCCTCTTCCTGGTCGACAAGCTCTCCGACCGCTGGGGCGTGGACCTGGCGCCGCGCGGCAAGACGACCTGGTTCGAGATGCGGGTCACCGACCGCTAGGCCGTTTCCGGCGGCCGGCTCCGCACGCACGGAAGCCCCCGTGCGCCGTGGTGGGGCGCCCTGGGGGCTTCCGTGTGATGCGCCGTGGACGGGGGGGTGTATCCACGGCCGCTGTGTCGACCTGGCCCGGGTCAATGGGGGTCGGTGACACCGACTATGGCAGACAGGGGGCCTTACGGCCAAAAGTCCATACATCTTCAAACTCGGGCATACAGGGACACATCCTCGATGAATCATTGGTGACATGCAGCACCCGCCTTGCAAACTGTGAATGGCTATGCGGTTCATCGATTGTTTCCCGGGATCGTCCGCATCGTGGACGCCCTGTCGAAGTCGATAAACGTCCTGAATCGGCCTAATTGTCACCAATCCGTTGTGACCCTCCTTAAATGGACGCGTGACGTCGACCGACCGCCGCGGTGCGCTCCGGGCCGCCGCGGCCGCGGCCCTCGCGGCCCCCCTCGCCACCGCCTGTGGCGCGGCCCCGCCCCGCCCGGCGGCCCCCGCCCCGACCCCCGCACCCGCCCGTGCCCGCGCCCGCGCCGCCGCCCCCGCGCCCCGCCGCTACCCCGGCCGCCCCGCCGAGATCGCGCACGGCCCCCGCGACCGGCCCCAGGTCGCCCTCACCTTCCACGGCCAGGGCGACCCCGCCCTCGCCCGCGTCCTCCTGGGCCAGGCCGAGGAGGCCGGGGCCCGCGTCACCGTCCTCGCCGTCGGCAGCTGGCTGGACGACCACCCCGACCTCGCCCGCCGCGTCCTCGACGGCGGCCACGACCTCGGCAACCACACCCAGCACCACCTCGACATCAACGCCCTGACCGAGGACCGCGCCCACGCCGAGATCGCCGCCTGCGCCGCCCGGCTCCGCCGCCTCACCGGCTCCATCGGCACCTGGTTCCGCCCCTCCCGCACCCGTCACGCCACCCCCGCCGTCCTGCGCGCCGCCCACCGCGCCGGATACCCGCACGCCCTCTCGTACGACGTCGACTCGCTCGACTTCACCTCGCCCGGCGCCGCCGCGATCGTCCGCAACACCACCGGCCCGATCCGCGGCGGATCCGTCGTCAGCCTCCACTTCGGCTACCCGGACACCGCCGCCGCCCTCCCCCTCCTCCTCGCCGACCTCGACCGCCGCGGCCTGCGCGCGGTCACCACCACGGAGCTGCTGACCTGATGGCACACCCCACGAAGAGAACCGGGACCCTCCTCGCCGCCGCCCTGCTCGTCACCCTCGCGGGCTGCGGCGGCGGCGACCGCGACGGGACCGGCGCCTCGGCCAGGAAGGCCGCCGCCCCCGCCGTACCCCGGGAGGCGGCGCCGCCCGGGCTGCCCGGCATGCCGCCGCTCCTCGACCCGAACGACGTCTACGCCGCCGACCGGCCCGGCCGGCTCTCCCCGGTCGTCAAGGACTTCCCCTCCCGGGTGTACGTCCCCAACACCAACTCCAACACCGTCTCCGTCATCGACCCCGCCACCTACCGGGTCATCGAGACCATCCCCGTCGGCGTCCAGCCCCAGCACGTCGTCCCCTCCTGGGACATGAAGACCCTCTGGGTCAACAACAACCGGGGCCACACGCTCACCCCCATCGACCCCGCCACCGGCGTCGCGGGCAAGCCCGTCGAGGTCCACGACCCGTACAACCTCTACTTCACGCCCAACGGCCGGTACGCGATCGTCATGGCCTCCCTCGACCGCGAACTCGTCTTCCGCGACCCCCACACCATGGAGCGGAAGAAGACCGTCCCCGTCAGCTGCTACGGCGTCAACCACGCCGACTTCTCCGCCGACGGCCGGTACTTCGTCGTCTCCTGCGAGTTCTCCGGCGAACTCCTCAAGGTCGACACCGAGAAGATGGAGGTCGTCGGCCAGCAGAAACTGCCCTTCGAGGGCGCCATGCCGCAGGACGTGAAGATCTCCCCGGACGGCAGGACCTTCTACGTCGCCGACATGATGGCCCACGGCATGTGGGTCCTCGACGGCGAGAAGTTCACGACCCCGCGGCTCCTGCCCACCGGCAAGGGCTGCCACGGCCTCTACATCAGCCGCGACTCCCGCGAGATGTACGTCCCCAACCGCGGGGAGGGCTCCGTCTCCGTCTTCGACTTCGCCAAGAACAAGTTGACGAAGAAGTGGTGGCTCCCCGACGGCGGCTCCCCCGACATGGGAGGCGTCTCCGCCGACGGCAAGGTCCTGTGGCTCTCCGGGCGGTACGACTCCGAGGTGTACGCGATCGACACCACGACCGGGAAGCAGCTGGCCCGCATCCCCGTCGGCAGCGGCCCCCACGGCCTCGCCGTCTACCCCCAGCCCGGCCGGTACTCCCTCGGCCACACCGGGATCTTCCGCTGAGGCGCGGCCCGATCGGGCGGGGACCGGATCGGGCGGGGGCCGGATCAGGCGGCGATCAGGAGGGCCTCGGAGGCCACCGGGCGGTAGCCCGCCGCCTGGAAGGCGCGCACGCTGCGGGCGTTGCCGGGGGACTGCTGGGCCCAGACCACCCCGTCCGGCGTCAGATGCCGGGCGGCGGTCGCCAGGGCCTTGCCCAGGCCCCGGTGGCGCACGTCCTCGTCGACCTCCACCGCCGCCTCCCAGCGGCCCGCCACGCCCCGGCCCAGGATCACCACACCGCCGTCGGCCGCCCACACCCGCACGTCGTCGCGGAACTTCATCGCCCGCGCCACCCGCGGGTGCGCCGGGTCGTCGATCTCGCGCAGCTCCACCGGCGGCGGGCCGGGCAGCGCCCCGGCCACCGTCAGCAGGTCGACCGTGTTCATCCGGCGGCCCGTCCGGGCCATCAGCGCCATCAGGAAGCCCGGGTTCATGCTCGCCGCGAGCGGGTCGGCGGCCGTGGCCGCCAGCTCCGCCCGCACCCACTCCGGGTCGGCGTCCGTGAAGACCACCGAGTGGGCCGTGAAGGCCAGGACCCCGGCGTCCCGCGGCCCCGGCTGCGGCACCACCGTCGTCGTACCGTCCGGCGGCGGGAACGACCCCCGCGCCGCGTCCGCGAGTATCCGCGCCACATCGCTGCTCATACCCCCATCATCCGGCACCGGCGGGCCCGCTAATCTGACCACCGTCAGAGAAGCACCGAGAAGGGGCGGAAGCAGTGGCGGAAGCAGTGAAGGACATCGAGTCGGCGCGCACGGCGTTCAACCGGTACGACGTGGACGGGGACGGCTTCATCACCGCCGCCGAGTACAAGAGCGTGATGGCCCAGCTGGGTGACTTCAACGTGACCGAGACGGTCGCCGAGGCGCTCATCAAGCAGCGCGACGACAACGGCGACGGCCGGCTGTCCTGGGACGAGTTCTGGGCGCACCTCAGCAAGGCCTGACCCGCCCGCCCGGACGGGCCCGGCGACTCCCACTCCGAGTTGCCGCCCGTCCGGGGCTCGGTGACGATCGTCCGGTGACGCTTCCCGGACCCTTCGGCACCCCGAGCCGTCTGACCGCCGCGGTCCTCGGCGCCGCCGCCGTCCTCGCCGTCGCCCTCCTCGGTGCGGGCCTCGCCCAGACGGGCACCGGCGAACTGCGCATACCGGCGGCCGGCACGACCACGCTGCTGCGCGTTCTCGTCCTCGCCGGTCTCGCCGTGCACGCCGGCGAACTCGCGGGCGCCCGGCTCGCCGGAGCCGGCCCCCTGCCGCGCGGCCGCTCCGTGCAGGCCGCCCTCCTCGCCGCCGCCGCCTCGGCCGGCCTCCTGCTGCTCCTCGCCGCCGTCAGCGGACTGAGCCTCCCCGTCGCGTACGGGCTGCGCGAGGGCCGCCTGCTGCTCGTCACCGCCAACGCCTTCGCCCTGGCGGCCCTGTGCGCCGCCACCCGGCGCCCCCTCCTCGCCGTCGCCCCGCTGGCCGTGGCGATCGTCGCCGAGGCGCTGCGGGCCCACCCCGAGACGGCGGGCTTCGGGATCGGGACGGGACTCACCGTCGTCCACCTCACGGCCGCCTCGCTGTGGTGCGGGACGCTCCTGTACGTGCTGCGGACCATGCGGCTGCGCGGCGGCGGCCGGGACGTCCTCGTCCGCTACGCCCGCATGGCCGCCTGGGTCTACGCGGCCCTCGCCGTCACCGGCACGGTCTCCACCCTGCGCCGGCTGCCGCTGGACGCCGCCCTCGGCACCGCCTACGGCCGGGTGCTCCTGGTCAAGCTGCTGCTCTTCGGCGGCGCGAGCCTCCTCGCCCTGGCCGCCCGCTCCCGCATGCTGGCGGGCGGCGACGCCCGTACCCCCGCCCGCGCGGAGGTCTCGGTCCTCGCCGCCGTCGTGCTGGTCTCCGCCCTGCTCACGGTCGTCCCGGACCCGCACTGGTCCGCGCCCTGAGGACGGACCCGGGCGGGGTCACCTCAGCACTCGATGATGTTCACCGCGAGGCCGCCGCGCGCGGTCTCCTTGTACTTGACGCTCATGTCGGCGCCCGTCTCCTTCATGGTCTTGATGACCTTGTCGAGGGAGACCAGGTGGCTGCCGTCGCCGCGCATCGACATCTTCGCGGCCGTGACGGCCTTGACCGCCGCCATGCCGTTCCGCTCGATGCACGGGATCTGGACGAGGCCGCCGACGGGGTCGCAGGTCAGGCCCAGGTTGTGCTCCATGCCGATCTCGGCCGCGTTCTCGACCTGCTCGGGGGAGCCGCCGAGGACCTCGGCGAGGGCGCCCGCCGCCATCGAGCAGGCCGAGCCGACCTCGCCCTGGCAGCCGACCTCGGCGCCGGAGATCGAGGCGTTCTCCTTGAAGAGCATGCCGACCGCGCCGGCCGCGAGGAGGAAGCGGACCACGCCGTCCTCGTCGGCGCCCGGGACGAAGTTCATGTAGTAGTGCAGGACGGCGGGGATGATGCCGGCCGCGCCGTTGGTCGGGGCGGTGACCACGCGGCCGCCCGCCGCGTTCTCCTCGTTCACGGCCATCGCGTAGAGGGTGATCCACTCCATCGCGTGGGCCGCCGGGTCGCCCTCGGAGCGCAGCTTGCGGGCGGAGTTCGCGGCCCGCCGGCGCACCTTCAGGCCGCCGGGCAGGATGCCCTCGCGGGACATGCCGCGCGAGACGCAGGCCTGCATGACCCGCCAGATCTCCAGGAGACCCTCGCGGATCTCCTCCTCGGTGCGCCAGGCCTTCTCGTTCTCCAGCATCATCGCCGAGATCGACAGGCCGGTCTCCTTGGCGAGCCGGAGCAGCTCGTCACCGGTGCGGAACGGGTACTTCAGGACGGTGTCGTCCGGGACGATCGGGTTCTGGCCGTCCACCGCGTCCTCGTCGACGACGAAGCCGCCGCCGACCGAGTAGTACGTCTTCTCCAGGACCAGGCCGCCCTCGGCGTCGTACGCGAAGACCGTCATGCCGTTGGCGTGGTACGGGAGCGCCTTGCGGCGGTGCAGGATCAGGTCGTCGTCGAACGAGAACGGGATCTCGTGCGCGCCGAGCAGGTTGATCCGGCCGCTCTCCTTGATCCGCTCGAACTCGTCGTCGGCGGTCTCCACGTTCACCGTGCGCGGCGAGTGGCCCTCCAGGCCCAGCAGGACGGCCTTCGGGGTGCCGTGGCCGTGGCCGGTCGCGCCGAGCGAGCCGTACAGCTCTGCCCGTATCGCGGCCGTGTGGGCGAGCAGGCCCTCGTTCTTCAGGCGGCGGGCGAACATGCGGGCGGCCCGCATCGGGCCCACCGTGTGGGAGCTCGACGGGCCGATGCCGATCGAGAACAGGTCGAAGACCGAGATGGCCACGGGGGACTCCTTGTGGGGGGCTAGACGCCGTTGTCTGCCGGGGTCGTGCAGAAAAGCGTGGGGTGCGGGCGGAACGCGGCGACATGGGGTGGGGCACCGCGCTCACTGTCCAGTGTGCGCGGTGCCCCGTAGTTCCATGCCAACAAAAGGGTACGAAACTACCTCAGGCCGGGGTACAGCGGGTGCTTGTCCGCCAGCGCGGTGACCCGGGCCTTCAGGGCCTCGGCGTCGAAGCCGGGCTTGAGGGTCTCGGCGATGACGTCGGCCACCTCGCGGAAGTCCTCGGCGAGGAAGCCGCGGGTCGCGAGCGCCGGCGTGCCGATGCGCAGGCCCGAGGTGACCATCGGCGGGCGCGGGTCGTTCGGGACGGCGTTCCGGTTGACGGTGATGCCGACCTCGTGGAGACGGTCCTCGGCCTGCTGGCCGTCCAGCTCGCTGTCGCGCAGGTCGACGAGGAGCAGGTGGACGTCGGTGCCGCCGGAGAGGACCGAGACGCCGTGCTGGGTGACGTCGTCCTGGACCAGGCGCTCGGCGATGATCCGCGCGCCCTCCAGCGTGCGCTGCTGGCGCTCCTTGAAGTCCTCCGAGGCCGCGACCTTGAAGGAGACGGCCTTGGCCGCGATCACGTGCTCCAGCGGGCCGCCCTGGAAACCGGGGAAGACCGAGGAGTTCAGCTTCTTCGCGAACTCCTTCTTCGCCAGGATGATGCCGCCGCGCGGACCGCCGAGCGTCTTGTGCGTGGTGGAGGTCACCACGTCGGCGTACTCGACCGGGTTCGGGTGCAGACCCGCCGCGACCAGGCCCGCGAAGTGGGCCATGTCGACCCACAGGTACGCCTCGACCTCGTCGGCGATCCGGCGGAACTCCGCGAAGTCCAGCTGGCGCGGATAGGCGGACCAGCCCGCGATGATCACCTTCGGGCGGTGCTCCTTGGCGAGGCGCTCGACCTCGGCCATGTCGACCAGACCGGCCTCGTCCACGTGGTACGCGACCACGTTGAACTGCTTGCCGGAGAAGTTCAGGCGCATGCCGTGGGTGAGGTGGCCGCCGTGCGCGAGGTCGAGACCCAGGATCGTGTCGCCGGGCTGGGCGATCGCGAACAGCGCGGCCTGGTTGGCGGAGGCGCCGGAGTGCGGCTGCACGTTGGCGTACTCGGCGCCGAACAGGTCCTTGACGCGGTCGATGGCGATCTGCTCGGCCACGTCGACGTGCTCGCAGCCGCCGTAGTAGCGGCGGCCGGGGTAGCCCTCGGCGTACTTGTTGGTGAGGACGGAGCCCTGGGCCTCCATGACCGCGACCGGAGCGAAGTTCTCCGAGGCGATCATCTCGAGGGTGGACTGCTGGCGGCGGAGCTCGGCGTCGACGGCGGCGGCGACGTCCGGGTCCAGCTCGTGGAGGGGCGTGTTCAGAAGCGACATGAATCGATCCCTTGGGGGTCTCGGGCCCGGTCTCAGTTCCCGGCGGAGAACGCGGCGTACTCGTCGGCGGAGAGCAGATCGTCCGGCGTCTCCGCGACGCGCACCTTGAAGAGCCAGCCACCCTCGAACGGAGCCGTGTTCACCAGGGACGGGTCGTCCACCACGTCCTGGTTGGCGTCGACGACCTCGCCCGTCACCGGGGAGTACAGGTCGCTGACGGACTTCGTCGACTCCAGCTCGCCACAGGTCTCGCCCGCGGTGACGGTGTCGCCCACCGAGGGGAGGTCGGCGTAGACGACGTCACCGAGCGCGTTGGCCGCGAACTCGGTGATGCCGACGGTCGCGACGCCGTCCACGACGTCCGACAGCCACTCGTGCTCCTTGGTGTAACGCAGCTGCTGGGGGTTGCTCATGACCTGATTCTCCTGTATCGGGTGAGTGCTGATGAACGCGGGTCTCGCGGGCTGAGACCCGGGATGGGACGACTGCGTCACTTACGGCGCTTGTAGAACGGCAGTGCCACGACCTCGTACGGCTCGTGGGTGCCGCGGATGTCCACACCTACACCCTCGGTGCCGGGCTCGGCGTGCGCCGCGTCCACGTACGCCATCGCGATCGGCTTTCCGAGCGTCGGGGACGGGGCGCCCGAGGTCACCTCGCCGATCACCTCGCCGCCCGAGACCACGGCCATGCCGGCGCGCGGGACGCGGCGGCCCTCGGCGACCAGGCCGACCAGCTTGCGCGGCGGGGCGGTCTCGGCGCGCTCGGCGGCGGCCTCGAGCGCCTTGCGGCCGACGAAGTCGCCCGGCTTCTCGAACTTCACGACGCGGCCGAGACCGGCGTCGAAGGGGGTGAGGGAGGTGGTCAGCTCGTGGCCGTACAGCGGCATGCCCGCCTCCAGGCGGAGCGTGTCGCGGCAGGACAGGCCGCAGGGGATGAGGCCGACGCCCGCGCCCGCCTCGGTCAGCGCCCGCCACACGCCCTCGGCGTGCTCCGGCTTCAGGAACAGCTCGAAGCCGTCCTCGCCGGTGTAGCCGGTGCGGGCGATCAGGGCGGGCACGCCCGCGACCGTGCCCGGCAGGCCGGCGTAGTACTTGAGGCCGTCCAGGTCGGCGTCGGTGAGGGACTTCAGGATGCCGGGGGACTCCGGGCCCTGCACGGCGATCAGGGCGTACGCGTCGCGGTCGTCGCGGACCTCGGCGTCGAAGCCCTCGGCGCGGGCCACCAGCGCGTCCAGGACGACCTGGGCGTTGGAGGCGTTGGCGACGACCATGTACTCGGTCTCGCCGAGGCGGTAGACGATCAGGTCGTCGAGGATGCCGCCGTCCTCCTGGCAGATCATCGTGTAGCGGGCGCGGCCGTTGCCCACGGTGGAGATGTTGCCGACGAGGGCGAAGTCCAGCAGGTCGACGGCCTGCGGGCCGGTGACGGTGATCTCGCCCATGTGGGAGAGGTCGAAGAGGCCCGCCCGCGTGCGCACGGCGTTGTGCTCGTCGCGCTCGCTGCCGTAGCGCAGCGGCATGTCCCAGCCGGCGAAGTCGGTCATGGTCGCGCCCAGCGAACGATGCAGGGCATCGAGGGCGGTCAGACGGGGGGCAGTGCTCATCGGGTGGCTCCCGGGTCCCAGGGCTGGCGTGCAGGGCACGACATACATGACGGGTGAGGACGTCCTCCCCATCTGTCATGGAACCTGAGAGGTTCACCGGGGGCATCCCCGGCTTGCACCTTGGGTGGGGACACGCCAGGTGTCCCGCTTTTCAGATCTGCCTCATCCGCGCGGTACGGGGCCTGAGAGATTCAAGGGAGGGTCTTGCTCCTTCGGCGCCCGGCCGGATTGCTCCGGCCCGGGACTCTCCCGCGCGGATTCGAGCGGCCGGTATGCGATTGTGTGGCGCTGAGCGCGCCTGGCGGGCACATCATTGCATGCGGTGTCGGCGGGGCAAATCGCTTGTGCCTCATTACCGTTTCTTTACACTTCGTGGGGAAGGGTCTCCTCAGGTCTCCTGAGACCCGGCAGGGGGAGCACGATGAGGATCCAGCACACCGGCGCCTACGCGGCCGGCACCGGCATACCGGCTCAGCGCGCCCGCGCACGGACCCGCGGCCGGCTCCTGCGCGACCTGCGCGAGCGCGGCGGCCGCGGCCCCCGCGCGCTCCTCTTCGCCCCCGGCGACCTCGTCGTCGTCTCCGGCCTGCCCGGGAGCGGCAAGTCCACCCTCATGAAGCGCACCGCCGACGGCCGCGGCATCGACTCCCAGGACGCCCGCGAGCGCTGGGAGGCCCGGATGCCCCGCCGGCTGCCGTACGCCCTCTACCGCCCCCTGGTCCGGCTCGCGCACTACGCCGGGCTCCGCCGCGCCCTGCGCTCCGGCGCCGGCGTGATCGTCCACGACTGCGGCACCCAGTCCTGGGTCCGCGGCTGGCTCGCCCGCGAGGCCCGGCGCCGCGGCCGCGCCCTCCACCTCGTCCTGCTCGACGTCGACCCGGACACGGCCCGCTCCGGCCAGCGCGACCGGGGCCGCGGGGTCTCCGCCTACGCCTTCGCCCGCCACCGGCGCGCCGTCGGCAGGCTCCTGCGCGCCGCCGAGTCCGGCGGCCTGCCCCGCGGCTGCTCCTCGGTCACCCTCCTCGACCGCGACGCCGCGGACACCCTGCGGAAGATCGGGTTCCGGGAGGCGGTCTGAGCCCCCGCCCCCGGCGCTCGTACCCTTCTCTTCTGGCCACGGGGGTGGCCGTGCGGCATTAGGGTGCTGCGGGACGGAGGGCGGCGCGGGACGGCCGGGCCGGCCGCCCGGGGCGGCGCCGCACCGGAACCGGGCGAGAAGGGGACACAGGACCGTGGACGTGACGTGGCCGGGCAACGAGCTCGAAGAGGTCCTTGCCGCCTCACTCGGCAACCCCGCCGCCGGAGGCCGACTCGTCGAGGTGCTCGGCCGCAGCTCCGTCTGGGTGCCCCTGCCCAACGGCGGCGGCCCCGACAGCCCCGACCTGGACCTCCCCACCATGGAGATCGACGGCGCGGCCTACGTCCCCGTCTTCAGCTCCGAGGCCCAGTTCCTCGCCTGCGTCGGCACCCACATGTCGTACGCCGTCGCCCCCGCCCGCGACTTCGCCCGCGGCCTGCCCCCGCAGCTCGGCATCGCCGTGAACCCCGGCGGCACGGTCGGCGTCCCGCTGCCCCCGCCGGCCGTCGCCGAGCTGTGCCGCGTCGGGCGCACCCCGCTCGACGGGCCCGCCAGCGGCGGCCGCGTCCGCCTCTTCGAGCCGGACTGGCAGGACGACCCGGTCGACTTCCTCGCCGCCGCCTCCGCCGAGTTCGAGGCCACCGGCGTCGTCGTCACCGCCCGGCGCGCCCTCGCCAGCGTCGAGGGCACCGAACCGGCCCTCTTCGTCGGCGTCCAGCTCGCCGTGTGGGACGGCGTCGACCGCAACGCGCCGCTCGACGCCCTCGGCCGGGCCCTCGGCCGCGTCGAGGTCGCCTGGCCGGTCAACCTCATCCTCCTCGACGTCGCCGAGGACCCGGTGGCCGACTGGATGCTCCAGCGCGTGCGCCCCTTCTACCAGCGCGCCGCCGGGTGACCGGCCCCGCTGTCTAAGCTGGACCGACTCGACGAATTGACGCGTGACGCGGTGGAAGAGGGGCGGGACCCAGGGTGAGAGTGCCAGATGCCGCTGCGGCCGGACAGGTCGAGCAGCTGCTGCGCGAAGTGACACCCGGACGCTACGACGCGTACGAGCGGCTGCTGCACGCCCTGGCCGACGGCGAGGTGTGGATGCTGCTCTGGCAGGGCACCGCCGGATCGCCCGACGCCCAGTACGGGAACATGGAGGTCGACGGCCACGGCTACGCCCCCTGCGTCACCTCGGGGCAGGAGCTCGCCGCCTCCGGCTGGAGCCGGGCCCACGAGCCCGTACCGGGCCGCGAGATCGCCCGCGCCCTCTACCCCGACCGCTGGGGCATCTGGCTGAATCCGCACGCTCCGGGCGGCGGCGTCGGCATCCCCTGGACGGATCTGCGCCGCGTCGCCACCGGTCTCGACCGGATGCCCGCGGGACCGCTGCGGGTCGCCGAGCCCGCCCTGGAGATCCCGCAGTTCTACGCGCTGCTCACGCAGAACGCCCACCGCACCCCGGCCGTGCGGTCGCTGCGCCGGGGCTGGGTGCAGCCCGCGCTCGGTTCGCCGTACCTCGCCATCGGCCTCGACCTGTACGACACCTCGCCGGCCGCCGTCGACGCGGTCCGGGCGATGATGCGCCAGTCGATCGCCGCCGTGCCCGAGGGGCTGCCCGTCTCGACGGTCGCGCTCTCCGACGCGTACGACCCGGTGGCGCTCTGGCTGCTGGCGAACGCGCGCCCCTTCTACGACCGCGAGGCCCACGGAGGGCGTGGTTCCGCGGCTCCGTCGGGGTATGGATATCCGCCACCCGCGCCGTCCGGATACTGAGACGTACCGCTGCGCCCGTTCTGTCCCATCAGCCTCCGGAGTCCGCTCCGGAGGCTTTTGTTCGCCCCAATTCCGGAGCTCACGGCACCAGTTGAGCGACATGTCCGATTGCGGCGAAGACGGGACGAGTTGGTCCGCTCAGTCGATCCCGACGTCCGTATAACGGAAGTCGCAGCACCGCATCACGTTTGAGCAAACATTCACCGTCAGGGCTGGCGGGTGATCGCAGACGCGTTGAAGACTCCCCGGAACACCTGGCGTTCGGCTCCCGTTCGAGCCGGTGCCCAGCAGTTGTTCCACCGAGCCGCTACCCGCGGCGGGCAAGGGCCGGCTACCGGCGGCCGAGAGGGGTCCTCACCACGATGACGGCACCACTGCACGAGGCGAGTGCGGGCGAGTCGACCGCCACCGTCCACGGCGCGCCCGACGCACCCGGCACTCCGGACGCTTCCGGCGCCCCCGCCAAGGCGATCCAGGGCCGCTCGCCCTGGCAGATCGCGTGGACCAGGCTCAAGCGCGACAAACTGGCCCTCGCGGGCGGCTGCGTCGTCCTCTTCCTCACCCTGGTCGCGATCTTCGCGCCGGTCATCGTCGGACTCCTCGGCCACCCGCCGGACGAGTTCCACGAGGACCAGATCGACCCGCTCTTCGGCACCCCGATCGGCTCCTGGGGCGGCATCAGCTCCGACTTCCTCTTCGGCGTCGAGCCCGTCAACGGCCGCGACGTCTTCAGCCGCATCGTCTACGGCGCGCGCATCTCGCTCCTCGTGGCCTTCCTCGCCGCGGTCTTCGCCGTCGTCCTCGGCACCGTCCTCGGCGTCATCGCCGGCTACTTCGGCGGCTGGATCGACGCGGCCCTCAGCCGGGTCATGGACGTCATGCTCGCCTTCCCGCAGCTGCTCTTCACGATCGCCCTGGTCTCGGTCCTGCCGAACGAGCTCCTCGGCCTCGACGGCTCCGGCGTCCGCATCGCCGCCCTGGTCGTCGTGATCGGCTTCTTCGGCTGGCCGTACGTGGGCCGCATCGTCCGCGGCCAGACCCTCTCGCTGCGCAACCGGGAGTACGTCGAGGCCGCCCAGAGCCTGGGCGCGGGCCGCTTCTACATCCTCCGCAAGGAGCTGCTGCCCAACCTGATCGCGCCGATCACCGTCTACGCGACCCTCATGATCCCCACCAACATCCTCACCGAAGCGGCGCTCAGCTTCCTCGGTGCGGGCGTGAAGCCTCCCACCGCGTCCTGGGGACAGATGCTGTCGACAGCCATCACCACCTACGAGGCGGATCCCCTCTTCATGGTGATCCCCGGCCTCGCGATCTTCATCACCGTGCTGGCGTTCAACCTCTTCGGCGACGGCGTGCGTGACGCGCTCGACCCGAAGGGCTCCCGCTGACCGTTCGCCGACGACACGCAAGACCCGCCCCTGCCGCTGGCGACAGGAGGCCCACCCCAATCGGCGGACCGCCGTAACGGCCGCCACTATCCCGGAGGTTGCTGGACCCATGCTGAAGAGCTCTCAGCGCAGAATCGCCGCGGGCGCGCTGCTCGCGGCGGCCACGATGGTCGTCACGACCGCCTGCGGCGGCGGCAACGGCGACGGCGGTGACAAGGGCAAGGGCGGCCTCGCCTTCAACGGCGCGGTCAACAAGGTCCTCAACCCCTCGGACAAGAAGGGCGGCGAGCTGAAGTTCATCGGCTCGCAGGAGGCCGACTCGTGGGACCCGCAGCGTGGTTACTACGGCTTCGTGTGGGACTTCGCCCGCTACTACACCCGCCAGCTCGTCACCTTCAAGGCCGAGCCGGGCGCCGCCTCCACCGAGCTCGTCGCGGACCTCGCCACCGACACCGGCAAGGTCTCCGCCGACGGCCTCACCTACACCTTCACGCTGAAGGACGGGGTGACCTGGGAGGACGGCAAGCCGATCACCTCCAAGGACATCAAGTACGGCATCGAGCGCATCTGGGCCCAGGACGTCATCTCCGGCGGCCCGATCTACCTCCAGCAGGCCCTCGACCCGAAGGCCACCTACAAGGGCCCGTACAAGGACACCGCTCCGGACAAGCTCGGCCTGAAGGCCATCGAGACCCCGGACGACAAGACCATCGTCTTCAAGCTGCCGGTCGCCAACGGTGACTTCCTGCAGATGCTGGCGATGCCCGCCGCCTCCCCGGTCCGCCCGGACAAGGACACCGGCGCCAAGTACGGCCTGAAGCCGTTCTCCTCCGGCCCGTACAAGTGGGAGTCGTACACCCCCAACAAGTCCATCAAGCTCGTCCGCAACGACAAGTGGGACGCCAAGACGGACACCGTCCGCAAGGCCCTGCCGGACAAGATCAGCGTCACGTTCACCACGAACGCCGACGACATGGACAACCGCCTCATCGAGGGCGAGTACGACCTCGACATCAACGCGACCGGTGTCGGCACCGCGGCCCGTCAGAAGGTGCTCCAGCAGCACAAGGGCAACGCGGACAACCCGCAGACCGGCTTCATCCGCTACGCGGTGTTCCCGCAGACGGTCACGCCGAACATCGAGTGCCGCAAGGCCATGATCTACGCGGCCGACTCCAAGTCCCTGCAGACCGCCCGCGGCGGCCCGCAGGCCGGTGGCGACATCGCCACCAACATGCTGCCGCCGGCCATCAAGGGCGCCGACCCGAAGGCCGACCCGTACGGCAAGCTCTCCGGCAAGCCCGACCTCGCGAAGGCCAAGGAGGCCCTCGCCAAGTGCGGCAAGCCGAACGGCTTCAAGACCACGATCGCGGTCCGCAACAACAAGAAGATCGAGATCGCCACCGCCGAGTCCCTCCAGCAGTCGCTGAAGGCCGTCGGCATCGACGCCCAGATCGACCTGTTCGACGGCGCCCAGACCTCCGGCATCATCGGTTCGCCGAAGGTGGTCAAGGACAAGGGCTACGGCATCATCATCATGGGCTGGGGCGCCGACTTCCCGACCGGCCAGGGCTTCCTGCAGCCGCTCGTCGACGGTCGCTACATCCTGCAGTCCGGCAACAACAACTTCTCGGAGCTGAACGACCCGGCCATCAACGGCCTGTTCGACCAGGCCCTGAAGGAGACCGACCCGGTCAAGGCCGGCGAGCTCTACAAGCAGATCAACACCAAGGTCTCCGAGGCCGCGGTCTACCTGCCCTTCACCCACGAGAAGAACATCATCTGGCGCAGCTCCCGCCTGACGAACGTCTACACGGCGGACGCGTACAACGGCCGCTACGACTACGCGTCCATCGGCGTCGTCAAGTAAGCCGAGTCCGAAACCAACTCGCTCCAACGGCGCACCCGCCGCTAGGTCCGAAGGGCAGGTGATGGCCGCAGGCGGTGGCCGGGGGGCGCGCCCGGGGGGGCCCCGCCCCCCGTCTCTTGACCACTATTTAAAACATA
>NZ_JBSFSA010000068.1:0-23240 GCF_053589515.1 Streptomyces sp. NPDC003327
CCGCCCCGCGCGGGGGCGCCGGGGGGGGGGGGGGGGGGGGGGGGGGGGGGGGGGGGGGGGGGGGGGGGGGGCGCGCCCCCCCCCCCCCCCACCCCCGGGCGCGTTCGCAGCCGCTCAGAAACCGTGGCGGGCGCCGCCGTCCACCGGCAGCATCACGCCCGTCAGGTACGAGGCGGCCGGGGAGAGCAGGAACGCGGCCGTGCGGCCGAACTCCTCCGGCGTGCCGTAGCGGCGCAGCGGGATCGCGGCCTCGTTGGCCGACCGCGCGGCGTCCGCGTCGCCCGACAGCGCGTCGAGCTGCCGCACCCGGTCGGTGTCGATGCGGCTCGGCAGCAGGCCGACCACCCGGATGCCGCGCGGGCCCAGGTCGTTGGCGAGGGACTTCGCGAAGCCGGCGAGGCCGGGGCGCAGCCCGTTGGAGATCGTGAGGCCGGCGATCGGCTCGTGGACCGAACCCGACAGGACGAAGCCGATGACCCCGCCCTCGGTGAGGGTCTCGGCCGCCGCGCGCGCGAGCCGTACCGCCCCGAGGAAGACCGTGTCGAAGGCGGCCGCCCACTGCTCGTCGGTGTTGTCCGCCGCGAAGCCGGGGGCCGGACCGCCGACGCTGATCAGCACACCGTCGAGGCCGCCGAACCGGGCCCGCGCCTCGGCGAGCAGCCGGGCCGGGGTCTCGGGGTCGGTGTTGTCGGCGGCGAGACCCGCCGCGCCCTCGCCCAGCTCGGCCACCGCCGCGGCGACCGACGCCTCCTCGCGGCCGGTGACCAGCACCCGGGCGCCCTCGGCGAGCAGCGCCTCGGCCGACGCCCGGCCGAGCCCGCGGGTCGCGCCGGTCACCACGTACACACGGTCCTTCAGTCCAAGATCCATGCCCCTATCCTGCCGCCTCCCCGACGTCCAGGGCGAGAGCGGTCCCCACCAGGCCGATGTGGCTGAAGGCCTGGGGGAAGTTGCCGAGCTGGCGCCGCGCCACCGGGTCGTACTCCTCCGCCAGCAGGCCGACGTCGTTGCGGAGCGTCAGGAGCCGGTCGAAGAGCGACCTGGCCTCCTCGGTGCGCCCGGTCAGCCACAGCGCGTCGGCCAGCCAGAAGGAGCAGACGAGGAACGTCCCCTCCCGGCCCGGCAGTCCGTCCACGGAGCCCGAGTCGGGGGTGTAGCGGTGGACGAAGCCGCCGTGCAGCAGCTCCGCTCGCACCGCGTCGACCGTGCCGAGGACCCGCGGGTCGTCCGGCGGCAGGAAGCCCACCTGCGGGATCAGGAGGGTGGCGGCGTCCAGCTCCCGGGAGCCGTACGACTGGGTGAACGTGTTCCGCTCGGGGTCGTACGCCTTCTCGCACACCTCGGCGTGTATCTCGTCCCGCAGGGCCCGCCAGCGCGTCACGTCCCCCGGCAGCGAGGGGTCGGCCTCCAGGGTGCGCACCGCCCGGTCGGCGGCCACCCAGGCCATCACCTTGGAGTGGGTGAAGTGGCGGCGCGGCCCGCGCACCTCCCACAGCCCCTCGTCGGGCTCGCGCCAGGTCGACTCCAGGAAGCCGAGCAGGCTCAGCTGGAGGTTCCAGGCGTGCCGCTCCGCGGGGATCCCGGCCTCGCGGGCGAGGTTCAGCGTCTCCATCACCTCGCCGTACACGTCGAGCTGGAACTGCTCCACGGCGGCGTTCCCGGTCCGTACGGGCGCCGAGTCGGCGTAGCCGCGCAGCCAGGGCAGGGTCGTCTCGGGGAGCCTGCGTTCACCGGCGGGGCCGTACATGATCTGGAGGTCGGCCGGGTCGCCGGCGACCGCGCGGAGCAGCCAGTCCCGCCAGGCGGCCGCCTCCTCGCCGTATCCGGCGGCGAGCAGCACGGCGAGGGTGAGGGCGGAGTCGCGGAGCCAGCAGGCCCGGTAGTCCCAGTTCCGCACGCCGCCTATCTCCTCGGGCAGCGAGGTGGTGGGGGCGGCGACTATCCCGCCGGTGGGGGCGTAGGTCAGCGCCTTGAGGGTGATGAGGGAGCGGACCACCGCGTCCCGGTACGGCCCGCGGTAGACGCAACGGGCCGCCCACGCCCGCCAGTCGGCGAGCGACTGCTCCAGGGCGGCGAAGGGGTCGACGCGCGCGGGGCGCGGCTCGTGCGAGGGGTGCCAGGTGAGGACGAAGGCGACCTTCTCGCCGGCGGCGACGGTGAACGAGGAGCAGGTGGCGAACTGCTGGCCCCAGGTCTTCACGGGCGGTTCGGTGCGCAGCCAGACCGCGTCGGGCCCGGCGACGGCGACCCGCTGCCCGGCGGAGCTGCGCACCCAGGGCACGATCGAGCCGTAGTCGAAGCGGAGCCGCATCACGGAGCTCATCTCGACGCTGCCGCTGACGCCCTCGACGATCCGCATGAGGTCGGGGGAGCGGTCCCGCTGGGGCATGAAGTCGATGACCTTGACGGTGCCGGTGCGGGTCTCCCAGTAGGTCTCCAGGACCAGGGAGTCGTCGGCGTAGCGGCGCGTGGCGCAGGTCGTGGCCCCTTTGGGCGCGATCCGCCAGTGGCCGTTGTCCTCGTCGCCGAGCAGGGCGGCGAAGCAGGCGGCGGAGTCGAAGCGGGGGAGACACAGCCAGTCGATCGACCCGTCGCGGCCGACGAGCGCGGCGGTCTGGAGATCACCGATGAGGGCGTAGTCGTCGATACGTTGCGTCACGCTGTGGGCGTTCCCCCGAGGGGCGACGGTCAATCAGCGGGAGTCAGTGGCCTGGATCGCGTTGCCTTCGGCGCCTTCGGTCCCGTCGCCCTCGGTCCCGCCGCCGTCGCTCCCGGACTCCCCGGTGCGGGCGGCCGCCTCCCGGTCGCGCTTCTCCCGTCGTACGAGCACCAGCCAGCCCACCGGGACGCCCGCGGCGAAGAGCCACCACTGCACGGCGTACGCCATGTGGGCGCCGATCGAGTCGTGGTCGGGCTCGGGGATCAGCTCGGGCGTGTCGCCGGCCGGCTCGGGCGCGGTCTGCTCCAGGTAGCCGCCGAGCACCTCACGGCCGATCAGCTCGGTCTGCTGGCGGCTGTTGATGAGCATGACCTGACGGTCGGGCAGGCCCTTGAGGTCCTTGATGCCGCTGGCGCCGGTCGTCTCGTCGGCCTTGAGGCGGCCGGTGACGGTCACCTCGCCCCCTGGGGCGGGCGGCACCGCGGGGAAGGAGCGCTGGTCGGGGGCGGCGGGCACCCAGCCGCGGTTGACCAGGACGACCCGGCCGTCCCGCAGGACCAGCGGGGTCAGGACGTGGACGCCGATCCGGTCGTCGGCGGAGGTGCGCCGGCGGACGACGACCTCGTGGGAGGCGTCGAAGGTGCCGGTCGCGGTGACCGTGCGCCAGTAGTCGGCGCGGGGGACGGTGTGGCCGGGGGAGGTGAGCTCCTCGACCGGGACGGGCTTCCCCTTGAGGTTGTCCGCGATCAGGGCGTTCTGGGCGACCCGCCGCTCGTGCCGGTGGAACTGCCAGAACCCCAGCTCGACCATCACGGGGATGAGGACGAGGGCGACGAGGGTGAGGATCACCCACTGCCGGGTCAGGAGGAAGCGGTACACGCCCACGACCGTACAGCCCGGCGTGCGGGTCCCGTACAGGGGGGTTCGGGTGGCTTGCGCCACCCCGCCCAGGATCGTTTCCTCACACTCTGTCGACGATGCCCGCCTTCCCCTCGGCGCGGGCGCAGTGGGCGCCGCAGTACCAGGTGCCCTCGACCTCGACGCCCTGTCCGATGATCTGGACCCGGCAGTGCTCGCAGATCGGCGCCATGCGGTGGATGGCGCAGGAGAAGCAGTCGAAGACGTGCACCGCGCCCTGCGCGTGCACCTCGAAGGACATGCCGTAATCGTTTCCGCAGACCTCACAACGTGCCATGCGCCACAGGGTGGGGCCCCGGGCGGGCGCGCGCCGCGCGGCACGCCCGCCCGGGACCGGGCTGTCACCCGTCTGCCGGGGCGACGTCCCGCAGCAGCTGGGTGAAGGCGGCCTCGTCGACGATCGGGGTGCCGTACGACTTCGCCTTGACGGTCTTGGAGGTGGCCGCGTCCGGGTCGTTCGTCACGAGCAGGCTCGTCAGCCGGGAGACGCTGGTGGCGACGTGCAGCCCGGCCTCGACCGTGCGGTCCTCCAGGAGCTCGCGGTCGACGGACGTGTCGCCGGAGAACGCCACCCGCATGCCCTGCTTGAGCGGTTTGTCCGTCTCGTACCGCCCGGGGTTGGGGTACGGGCAGGGCGGCCGCTTCCGCGAGGGGCGCCAGCCCCCCGCGCGGTACGAGCCGCCGTACGAGGACTGGTGGCCGATCAGCGGCCGCGCGGGCCCCGGGGACCACTCCGTCAGCGGGCGGCACTCCAGGAGCGGCAGCCGCACGCCCCGCTCGGCGGCGGCGTGCAGGCTCGGCCGGAACGCCTCCGCGAGCACGCGCGCGTCGTCCAGCGCGTTGTGCGCCCGCTGCTGCACGACGCCGAAGTGCGCGGCGAGCGACTCCAGTTTGTGGTTCGGCAGCGGCAGCGACAGCTCCTTGGAGAGCGCGATCGTGCACAGTCGCTGCCGCACCGGGGCGGTCCGCTCCGCGCGCGCGTACTCCCTGGCGATCATCTGCCAGTCGAACATCGCGTTGTGCGCGACGAGCACGCGCCCGTCGAGCCGCTCCGCGAACTCCTCGGCGATCTCGGGAAAGAGCCGCGCGCCCTCAAGAACGTCGCTCGTGAGGCCGTGGATCCACACCGGCCCGGGATCCCGCTCCGGGTTGACCAGCGTGTACCAGTGGTCCTCGACGTTCCCCTGCGCGTCGAGGCGGTAGACGGCAGCCGACACTATCCGGTCGTCGCGGGCGAGGCCGGTGGTCTCCACGTCGACGACCGCGTATCCCCGGGGATACGCGGCCGGCCACGTCGCTGCAGTCGTACGGTCGTCGAGCATGGTCACTGAGAATACGGGCCGCCACCGACAGCTCCGTCCCCGGTGTGCTGAATGTCCGTTAAGTCCCGCGAGGGCGGCCGGTGCACGGCTCTTTACCCGTGATCGCCCTCGGTGCGACTGTGGTGCGGGCCGACGATCCCGAAGGGTGGTACGTCATGGCACGAGTACGGTACGGGGCGCGCAGCGAGGTCGAGGCGGCGGCGGCACGCGCGCGTGCGGCCCGGCTCCCCGACCTCTGGTCCACCGAGGTGGTCGCCGTCTGGGAGACCGACCCCGACGTCGTCGCGGCCGTCCTGCCGCCCCCGCTCGCCCCCACCGCACGCCCCCTCGTCCGCGTCGCCGTCAGCCGGGTCGAGCTGCCCGGCCACCGCTTCGGCGCCGGTTCCGGCGCGGGCTCCGTGGCCGTCGCCGCCGCCCACGGCGACCAGGAGGGCTGGTACCCCCTCGTGATGCCGACGAGCCACGAGCGGGCCCTGACCGGCGGCCGCGAGGTCTTCGGCGAGCCGAGGAAGCTGGGCGAGGTCACCGTCGAGCGCGAGGGGCTCGTCGTGCGCGCCGCCCTCGCCCGGCACGGCATCGCCTTCGTCGAGGTGCGCGGCGCGGTCTCCGGCCCGCTCCCGCTCCCCGGCCCCACCGAGCGGACCGACTTCTCGTTCACGTTCCTTCCCGGCGTGGAGGGTTCGGGCCTCGACGCCGACGCCGTCCTCGTCCACTGCGTGCGCCGCGAGAGGGTGCGCAGGCTGGAGCGGATCACCGGGGACGTCGTCCTGCGCGAGTCCATGTACGACCCCGTCGCCGACCTCCCGGTCCGCCGCCTCGTCGAGATCACGCTCGGCGAGAAGACCACCGACCAGCGCGGCCGCGTCGCGGCGCGCGTCTCCGCCGAGGCCCTGCTGCCTTTCCTCCACCAGCGGTACGACGACCCGCTCCAGCCGGGCGGGTCGGTCCGCCTCCGGTGAGCCGCCGGGTGCGACCCTCCTGACGTGACCGATGACGTGACCGACGACGTGACCGAACCTCCCGCACACGACGAGGCCCACGGCGGAGGTCTCGGTACGCGTCTCAACTGGCTCCGGGCCGCCGTGCTCGGAGCCAACGACGGCGTGGTCTCCACCGCCGGCCTCGTCGTCGGCGTCGCCGGCGCCACCGAGTCGCAGGCCGCCCTCCTCACCGCGGGCCTCGCGGGCCTGCTGGCCGGCTCCATGTCGATGGCGGCGGGGGAGTACGTCTCCGTCTCCACCCAGCGCGACTCCGAGCGGGCCGCCCTCGCCCAGGAGCGGCGCGAACTGCGCGAGAGCCCCGACGCCGAACTCGACGAGCTCACCGAGCTCCTGGCCGCCCGCGGCCTCTCGGCCGACGTGGCCCGCGAGGCCGCCGAACAGCTCACCGCCCGCGACGCCCTGCGCGCCCACGCGCGCGTGGAGCTGGGCATCGACCCCGACGACCTCACCAACCCCTGGCACGCGGCCGGCGCCAGCTTCCTCGCCTTCACCGCGGGCGCCCTGCTGCCGCTCCTCGCGATCGTGCTGCCGCCGCCGTCCGCCCGGCTCTGGATCACCGTGGTCTCCGTCCTCGCGGCCCTCGCCCTCACCGGCTGGTGGAGCGCCCGCCTCGGCGAGGCCCCGGCGGCCCGCGCCGTCCTGCGCAACGTCGCGGGCGGCGCCCTCGCCATGGCCGTCACCTACGGCGCGGGCTCGCTCCTGGACGCGGCGGGGGTCTGAGCCCGCGGCCCGCCCCGGTCGGCAGCGCCCTTGTCGGAAGGTGCCAAACCTTGCTGACAAGCCGTCTCGCATACTTGTTGGTAACAACGTCTAGCCGGGTCCCGGCCTCCGGCCCTACCGTCGACGGCATGCCGAACCTGCCCGATGTCGTGCTCTGGTCCATACCGGCGTTCGTCCTGCTCACCGTCCTGGAGATGGTCAGCCACCACCTCCACCCCGACGAGGACGCCGCCGGGTACGAGACCAAGGACTCCGCCACCAGCCTCGGCATGGGACTCGGCAGCCTCGCCTTCGACGCCCTGTGGAAGATCCCCGTCGTCGCCGTCTACACGGCGGTCTACGAGCTCACGCCGCTCCGCGTCCCCGTCCTGTGGTGGACGATCCCGCTCATGCTGCTCGCCCAGGACTTCTTCTACTACTGGCAGCACCGCGGCCACCACGTCATCCGCATCCTGTGGGCCTGCCACGTCGTCCACCACAGCAGCCGGAAGTTCAACTTCACCACCGCGCTGCGCCAGCCGTGGACCAGCCTCACCTCCTGGCCGTTCTACCTGCCGATGATCGCCCTCGGCGTGCACCCCGCGGCCGTCGCCTTCTGCTACTCGGTCAACCTCGTCTACCAGTTCTGGATCCACACCGAACGCGTCGACAAGCTCCCCCGGCCCTTCGAGTACGTCCTCAACACGCCCTCCCACCACCGCGTCCACCACGCCTCCCAGGGCGGCTACCTGGACCGCAACTTCGGCGGCATCCTCATCGTCTGGGACCGGATGTTCGGCTCCTGGGTCGGCGAGACCGAGCGGCCCGTCTACGGCCTCACCAAGAACATCGAGACCTACAACCCCCTCCGCGTCGCCACCCACGAGTACGCCGCCATCGCCCGCGACCTGCGCACCGCCCGCGACTGGCGCGAGCGGGCCGGACGCCTCTTCCGCGGCCCCGGCTGGCAGCCCGCGCCCCGCGGCGAGGCACCCCGCGGCGAGGCACCCCGCGGCGAGGCACCCCGCGGCGACGCACCCCAGGGCGGTCCCGCGCCGGAGCCCGCCGCGTGAGCCGCCCCTCCTCCCGCGGGTCCTCCCGCCGCCTCTCCCGCGGCCTCCTCGCCGCCTTCGCCCTCGCGACCGCCGTCGACCTCGGCTCGCTCCTCGCCGGCGCCGACACCGGCCATCTCGTCGCCAAGCCCCTCCTGATGCCGCTGCTCGCCGCGTACGCCGCCACCCGCGGCGCCCCCCGGCTCCTCCTGGCCGCGCTCCTCTTCGGCTGGGGCGGCGACGTCTTCCTGCTCTCCGACGCCGACGGGGCCTTCCTCGTCGGCATGGGCTCCTTCGCCGCCGGCCACGTCTGCTACCTGGTCCTCTTCGGCCGCCGCCGTACGTCACCGGCGCTCGCCGTCCCGTACGCCGCGGCCCTCGTCACCCTCGTCGCCCTGCTGTGGCCCGACCTCCCGGCCGAGCTGCGCGTCCCCGTCGCCGGGTACTCGCTGCTCCTCACCGCCATGGCGTACCGCGCCTGCTCCCTCGGCGCCCTGGCCGGCGCGGGCGGCGCCCTCTTCCTGCTGTCGGACACGCTCATCGCCACCGGCGTCGCCGACTGGCCCCAGCTTCCGGCACCCGATTTCTGGGTCATGGCCACCTACGTCGCGGGCCAGTCGCTTCTTGCCGCGGGAGCCCTGCGCGCGAGGTACGGTGAAGGACGTCCAGCCCCCTGAACCGTACTCACAGCGAGGTGCCCCGCCATGCGCGCCACCACCATCCACGCCCCGTTCGACATGCGCGTGGAGGACGTGCCGGACCCGGTGATCCAGGAGCCCACCGACGTCGTCGTCCGCGTCCTGCGCGCGTGCATCTGCGGCAGCGACCTGTGGGCCTACCGCGGCGACTCCCCCCGCGAGGTCGGCCAGCGCATCGGCCACGAGTTCCTCGGCATCGTCGAGGAGACGGGCTCCGCCGTGACCGGCTTCGCCCCGGGCGACCTCGTCGTCTCCCCGTTCGTCTGGTCCGACGGCACCTGCGACTACTGCGCCGAGGGCCTGCAGACCTCCTGCCCGCGCGGCGGCTTCTGGGGCTCCGGCGGCTCCGACGGCGGCCAGGGCGAAGCCGTCCGCGTCCCCTTCGGCGACGGCACCCTCGTCAAGCTGCCCGCCGAGGCGGCCTCCGACGACCGCCTGCTGACCGCGCTCCTCGCCCTCTCCGACGTCCTCGGCACCGGCCACCACGCCGCCCTCGGCGCCGGGGTGAAGCCGGGCTCCACCGTCGCCGTCGTCGGCGACGGGGCCGTCGGCCTCTGCGGCGTCCTCGCCGCCAAGCGCCTCGGCGCCGAGCGGATCATCGCCCTCGGCCGCCACACCGCCCGCACCGACATCGCCCGCACCTTCGGCGCCACCGACATCGTCGCCGAGCGAGGCGAGGCCGCTGTGGCCGCCGTCCGCGAACTCACCCGCGGCCAGGGCGCCCACGCGGTCATCGAGGCCGTCGGCACCGAGCAGTCCATGCGCACGGCCGTCTCCGTCACCCGCGACGGCGGCACCGTCGGCTACGTCGGCGTCCCGCACGGCAGCGCCACCGGCCTCGACCTCGACGACATGTTCGACCGGAACGTCTCCCTGCACGGCGGCGTGGCGCCCGTCCGCGCCTACATCCCCGAGCTGCTCCCCGACATCCTCTCCGGCCGCATCGACCCCTCCCCGGTCTTCGACCTGACGGTCGGCCTCGACGAGGTCCCCACCGGCTACAAGGCGATGGACGAGCGCACCGCCCTCAAGGTCCTCATCAAGCCCTGACCGCCCCCGCCCCTCCGCACCCCGGCCCCCGGCCGCCTCAGGCCCCCGGCCACTCCGGCGCGTCGCCGCCCGCGACGCCCGGGGGCCGGGACCAGGCCGTCGGTCCGCCCTCGTACGACACGGGGGAGCGCGCGTGCCGCAGCCGCCCCAGCGGGCCCGCCGACTCGGCGAGGTACCGCTCCGGCTCGTACCGCGGCAGCGCGTGCGTCAGCCAGTGTCCCGTCTGGGCCAGGGCCAGGCGGACCAGCCGGGTGCCGCCCTCCCGGGACCGCTCGGTGAGCGAGCGCAGGACCGCGGCCGCCAGCAGATAGCCCGTCCCGTGGTCCAGCGCCTGCGCGGGCAGCGTCCCCGGTTCCGCCGCCGAGCCCTCCGTGACGGCGATGCCCGTCGCCACCTGCACCAGGCTGTCGAAGCCCCGCCGCCCGCCCCACGGGCCGTAGTCCCCCCAGGCGGAGAGCCGGGCGGTCACCAGACCGGGCCGGTGCAGGTCGAACCGGTCGAGCGCCCCCGGCCGGTAGCCGGTCACCAACACGTCGGCGGCATCGAGCAGTTCGTCGAAGGTGCGCCGGTCCGACGGCCGGTCCAGATCCAGCGCGGCCGTCCGCTTCCCGAACCCCGTGTCCGCGTGCTGGTCCGGCAGTTCCGGGCTGCCCGGCGGGTCGATCCGCAGCACGTCCGCGCCCAGCAGCGCCAGCGTCCGCGTGGCGACCGGGCCCGCGATGACCCGGGTGAGGTCGAGGACCCGGAGCCGGCCCGCCCTCCGGCGCGGCGCGGCCCCGTCGAGCCGCTCCCGGGTCAGCAGCGGCCGGGCCGCCACCTCCCGCCCCTGCGGGTGCGCGGCCCACTCCCCGGGCGTGCGCAGGGCGACGGCCAGGCCCCCGGCCCCGTACACGGCGCTCTCGACCTCCACGGCCCGCCGCTCCGCGATCGCCGCCGCCACGGCCGCCACCGCGTCCGGGGCGTGGGAGACGCCCAGCGCCGCGAGGAGCGCCGCCCGGTGGTGCGGGTAGTTGGCGTGCGTACGGACCCAGCCGTCGGCCGCCCGCCAGAACCGGGACAGCGGCGCGAAGGTGACCGGTGCGCGTCCGTCGACCCGGAGGTGACGCTCGCTCACGAAGGCGGTGGCGACCGCCCCGTCGTCGACCCGTACGCGGCCGGGCGCCCCCGCGTGCTCCGCGGCCGCGAGCGCGCAGACGGCGACGGTCGCCCGCGCCAGGTCCATCACCGGCAGCCGCGCGGGCAGCAGCCCGGAGGGCCCGCCGTACGCCACCCGGTCGACGAGGGCGGGATCACCGCCGAGGGCCGACCACAACGACTCCGTGCCCGAACGCACCGTGCTGTCCATCCCCGCATGATGGCACCGCGTGCCACGCGAAGGGGCCCCGGTGTGGCGCACCACACCGGGGCCCCTCCGGAGCGCCTTACTTGCGGACCGCGTCCAGCGCGTCCACCAGACCGGCTCCGTAGAAGCCGTTCTTCTGCTCGCCGCCCTCGCACACCGCGTCGACCGTGCCGTTGCCGTCGATGTCGTACGGGTTGGTGCAGGCGCGCTCGTCGGCCTGGGCGTACAGCAGCGCCTTCAGGCCCGCCGGGCTCGCGTGCGGGTGCGTCGACTTGAGCAGCGCGAGCACGCCGGCGGCGTGCGGCGACGCCATCGACGTACCGGCCTTGTAGTTGTAGCCGCCGTTGACCGTGGTCGACAGGATGCGGCCGTTGACCGCCGGGGCGTCCGGGGTCTGGTACTCGGTGCGGTCGCCACCGGGGGCGGCGATGTCGATGACACCGTGACCGTAGTTCGAGTACGACGCCTTCAGGTCCTTGGCGCCGGTCGCGGAGACCGTCACCACGCCCGGCAGCATCGCCGGGTAGTCGAGGCAGACCTTCGGGTCGATGACCCGGTCGCCCGGGGTGGTGTCGTTCGGGCTGCTGTTGTCGAGGATCGAGTCGGCAGCCAGGTCGAACCGGGAGTTGCCGGCCGCGGCCACGTTGACCGTGCCCTTCTTCTCCGCGTACCGGGTCGCGCGGGTGACCGCCTCGATGAGGGCCTTCTGGTCCTCGTCGTTCTTGCAGGCGAACATCCACGGGTCGGTGTAGTAGCTGTTGTTCGTGATGTCGACGCCGTGCTCGGCCGCCCACACGAAGCCGCAGACCACGGCCTCGGTGTAGAAGAAGCCGTCCGGGGTCGACACCTTGATGCCGGAGACCTTGACGCCCGGGGCGACACCGGTGATGCCGACGCCGTTCTTGGCGGCGGCGATCGTGCCGGCGACGTGCGTGCCGTGGTCGCTCTCGCCCGGGTTCGGGCGCCACGATCCGGCGGTGGTGTCCGGCTTGCCGGTCACGCAGTTGGCGGAGGCCGCGGCGTCGAAGTTCGGCGCCAGGTCCGGGTGGGTGTCGTCGACACCCGTGTCGATGACACCGACGGTGACGCGCTTGCTGCCGAGCGTCTTCTGGTGGGCCTGGTCCGCCTTGATGGCGGGCAGGTCCCACTGCAGCGGCTGGAGCGGGTCCTCGTCGGCACCCGCGGTCGCCGCGGCGGCCGCGGCCTCGGCCGCGGTCAGGTTCTGCGCGCCCTCGTCCACGGAGGTGTCGGTCTGGACGGAGAGCGGGGCGGTGCGGGTCGAGCCCGCCGACACCACGCCGCGCGCCTGGCGGATCGTCTTCGCGAACTCGGGGTTCTGCGAGTGGACGACTATCACGCCTATCTGGTCGTACGCGATGACGACCTCACCGCCGGCGGCGGCGATCGCCTTCTTCACCGAGGCGGAGGTCCAGCGACCGCCCTCGACGTTGACGACGTAGGACAGCTTCGGGCCGTTGGCCGACACGGCCGCGGCCGCGGGTGCGTCGCTCAGTTCCGCGGCGGAGGCGGCGCCGGAGGGAAGGAAGCCGAGCGAAGCCGTGAGCGCGAGACCAGCAGGCAGGGCAAGAGCCCGGCCGCGCCTCGATCCCAGATGAGCCATGGGTTCTCCACATCATCCGTATGTACTGCCCGGGCGCGGGGTTGCGGCCGGACAGGTGCATGACGAGTGAAGCTATCGCTGATCCTTCCGGCCGTTCAATGAGTTGAGAGGACTTCATGAAGATCTGTGCGAACGAACCACTCGTGTGAACCGCTTCGGTTTCCGCTCCGTGCCGTTGTGCAGGGGAGGGGCTCCGTTCGGAGCCCCGGTCCCGCACCCCCCCCCGGTGAGGCCCCTGTGAGCATGCCGTCCGCCCCCGCGTCACGAGGAGAGACCGTGGCTACCGAAGCACCGCCGCCGCCCGGAAAGGGCACGGAGACCGAGACCGGTCCCGTCCGGCCCACGACGGACGAATTCGTCCAGGTCCAGGAAAGCGAGGAATTCGGCGAACTGCGCCGTACGTACCGTTCCTTCGCCTTTCCCCTGACGATCGCCTTCATCGCCTGGTATCTGCTGTACGTGCTGCTCTCCAACTACGCGGGCGGCTTCATGGGGACCAAGGTCTTCGGCAACATCAACGTGGCGCTCGTCCTCGGCCTCGGCCAGTTCGCGACCACCTTCCTCATCGCCTGGCTCTACTCGCGGCACGCGGCGAACCGCCTCGACCCGAAGGCCGAGGCCATCAAGTCCCGTATGGAGGGCGACGCATGAGCACCCCCGTCCTGCTCGCCGCCGAGAACGCCACCAGCGAGCACCGGCCGCTGATCATCGCGCTCTTCGCCGCCTTCGTGATCGCCACCCTCTTCATCACCGTCCGGGCCGGCCGCCAGACCCGCAGCGCCGCCGACTTCTACGCCGGCGGCGGCCAGTTCACCGGCTTCCAGAACGGCCTCGCGATCTCCGGCGACTACATGTCCGCCGCGTCCTTCCTCGGCATCAGCGGCGCCATCGCCCTCTTCGGCTACGACGGCTTCCTCTACTCGATCGGCTTCCTGGTCGCCTGGCTCGTCGCCCTGCTCCTCGTCGCCGAACCGCTGCGCAACTCCGGCCGCTTCACCATGGGCGACGTCCTCGCCTACCGGATGCGCCAGCGCCCGGTCCGCACCGCCGCGGGCACCTCCACGATCGTCGTCTCGATCTTCTACCTGCTCGCGCAGATGGCCGGCGCCGGCGTCCTCGTCTCGCTGCTCCTCGGCATCACCAGCGACGGCGGCAAGATCGCGATCGTCGCCCTCGTCGGCGTCCTGATGATCGTCTACGTCACCATCGGCGGCATGAAGGGCACCACCTGGGTGCAGATGGTGAAGGCCGTGCTCCTCATCGTGGGCACCCTCCTCATCACCTTCCTCATCCTGCTGAAGTTCGACTTCAACCTCTCGCAGCTGCTCGGCGCCGCCGCCACCAACAGCGGCAAGGGAGACGCCTTCCTGGAGCCCGGCCTCAAGTACGGCACCACCGCCGTCTCGAAGCTCGACTTCCTCTCCCTCGGCATCGCCCTCGTCCTCGGCACCGCGGGCCTGCCCCACATCCTGATCCGCTTCTACACGGTGCCGACCGCCAAGGCCGCCCGTAAGTCGGTCAACTGGGCCATCGGCATCATCGGCGCCTTCTACCTGATGACGATCGTCCTCGGCTTCGGTGCCGCGGCCCTCCTCAGCGGCGACACCATCAAGGCGTCCAACAAGGCGGGCAACACGGCGGCCCCGCTCACCGCCCTCGAGGTCGGCGGCGGCGCCGACTCCACCGGCGGCGCGATCCTCCTCGCCGTCATCTCCGCCGTCGCCTTCGCCACCATCCTCGCCGTCGTCGCCGGACTGACCCTGGCCTCCTCCTCGTCCTTCGCGCACGACATCTACGCCAACGTGATCAAGCGCGGGAAGGCCACCGAGAAGGAGGAGATGCGGGCGGCCCGCTGGTCCACCGTCCTCATCGGCATCGTGTCGATCGCGCTCGGCGCCCTCGCCCGCGACCTCAACGTCGCCGGCCTCGTCGCCCTCGCCTTCGCGGTCGCCGCCTCGGCCAACCTGCCGACGATCCTCTACTCGCTCTTCTGGAAGCGGTTCACCACCCGGGGCGCGCTCTGGTCGATCTACGGCGGCCTGGTCTCCTCGGTCGTCCTCGTCCTCTTCTCGCCGGTCGTCTCCGGCGGACCCGCCTCGATGTTCAAGGGCTTGGACTTCCACTGGTTCCCGCTGGAGAACCCCGGCCTCGTCTCCATCCCGCTCGGCTTCCTGCTCGGCTGGCTCGGCTCCCTCCTCTCCAAGGAGGAGCCGGACGCGGGCAAGTACGCGGAGCTGGAGGTCAAGTCCCTCACCGGCGTCGGGATCGCCGCCGCCGTCAAGCACTGACCGCGGGGCGAGCCCCGAACGCAGAGCAAGCACTGACCGGAGAGCAGCGGTTCGTATACGGTCCGCAGCGATCCACCGGCCGCGTCGTAGAGTTCTACGACGCGGCCGCGCCGTACCTCGTGACAATCGGCCCTGCTCGATGTCGGCCGTCTCGCGTAGGCTCGAAGAACACGCAAACCGGAAACCGGGGAGGGGGCCCACAGTGCTCATCGACACCTACGGCCGTGTGGCCACTGACCTGCGCGTCTCCCTCACGGACCGGTGCAACCTGCGCTGCACCTACTGCATGCCCGAGGAAGGCCTGCAGTGGCTGGCCAAGCCGGACCTGCTCACCGACGACGAGATCGTCCGGCTGATCCGCATCGCCGTCACCGACCTCGGCGTCACCGAGGTCCGCTTCACCGGTGGCGAGCCGCTGCTCCGCCCCGGCCTCGTCGGCATCGTCGAGCGCTGCGCCGCCCTGGAGCCGCGCCCCCGGATGTCCCTCACGACGAACGGCATCGGCCTCAAGCGCACCGCGGGCGCCCTCAAGGCGGCCGGCCTCGACCGGGTCAACGTCTCCCTGGACACCCTCCGGCCCGACGTCTTCAAGACCCTCACCCGCCGCGACCGCCACGGAGACGTCCTCGACGGCATGGCAGCCGCCCGCGACGCCGGCCTCACCCCGGTCAAGGTCAACGCCGTCCTGATGCCGGGGCTCAACGACGACGAGGCCCCCGACCTCCTCGCCTGGGCCATGGAGCAGGGGTACGAACTCCGCTTCATCGAGCAGATGCCCCTGGACGCCCAGCACGGCTGGAAGCGCGACGGCATGATCACCGCCGGGGACATCCTGGAGTCCCTGCGCACCCGCTTCACGCTCACCGCCGAGGGCGCCGACGAGCGCGGCTCCGCCCCCGCCGAGCGCTGGGTCGTGGACGGCGGGCCCCACACGGTCGGCGTCATCGCCTCCGTCACCCGCCCGTTCTGCCGGGCCTGCGACCGCACCCGCCTCACCGCCGACGGCCAGGTCCGCACCTGCCTCTTCGCCACCGAGGAGACCGACCTGCGGGCCGCGCTCCGCTCCGACGCCCCGGACGCCGACGTCGCCGAGCTGTGGAAGAAGGCGATGTGGGGCAAGAAGGCCGGCTCGGGCCTCGACGACCCGAGCTTCCTGCAGCCCGAGCGCCCGATGTCGGCGATCGGCGGCTGAGGAGCCGCGGTTGAGCGTCGGCGGCTGACGACCGCCCGCCGAGCGGCGGCGCCCCCGTCAGGACTCGGTCGGCTCCCAGTCGGCCAGCGGCACGACGTCCTTCAGGAAACCCCGTACGCCCAGGAACTGGGAGAGGTGCTCGCGGTGCTCCTCGCACGCGAGCCACGTCTTCCGCCGCTCCGGCGTGTGCAGTTTGGGGTTGTTCCACGCGAGCACCCACACGGCGTCGGCGTGGCACCCCTTGGCGGAGCAGACCGGCTTCTCTTCGCTCACTGGACCCTGGATCACCCGGTCATTGTCCAGCAAGGGCGATGCCGAGCAGCCACGGGGGGAGCTGCCCGGCATCGGTCCGTCGCTCCGACGGGGGATACGGAGCGCGTAGGCAGTATGTCACGGCACATGGGGTGCGGTGCACCGGAACTTCATGATTGATCTGAGCTTTTCTTGAGCTTTCCGACGCACGTTCCGTGATCACTTCGGACCGGACGCGGCGTCCGGTCCGTCCTCCGCCGCCGACTCGCCCGGACCCAGGGCCGGACGCACCGGACCCGGGACGAACGTGGAGGGAAGGGACGGAGCGGACTCGCGGCCCGCGTTCGCGATCACCACCGCGATGTAGGGGAGCAGCACGCCGAGCGCGAGCGCCACGACGGCCACGTGCCGCTCGACGTTCCACAGCACCGCCGCGGCGATCACGGAGAGCGTCCGCACCGACATGGAGATCACATACCTCCGCTGCCGTCCACGGACGTCGTCGGCCAGCCCCTGCCGGGCTCCCGTGATCCGGAAGACCTCGGTTCCGCCACGCTTCCGCATCGCCTTCCACCGCCCACCGCTCGCGCCGGACCCTCCCTGGTCCGGACCTCTTTCCACGGTACGCCCGCCGTCCGCGACCGACGCGGCCGGGTCACGTACGGACCGTCCGACATGCGTCGTACGACGGATGCGCCGAGACTGGGCCCACATGCGCGAAAAGCGTCGTACCAGGAGGCGACCATGAGCTGGCTGTGGGCAATCATCGTGGGTTTCGTGCTCGGTCTGATCGCCAAGGCGATCCTGCCGGGCAAGCAACAGATCCCCCTGTGGCTGACGACCGTGTTCGGCATTCTCGGCAGCGTCCTCGGCAACGCCGTCGCGACCTGGATCGGCGTCAACGACACCAAGGGCATCGACTGGACCCGCCACCTCCTCCAGCTCATCGGCGCCGTCGCGATCGTCGGCGTGGGGGACATGCTGTGGGCCTCGATGAAGGGCAACAGACGGCGCGCCTGACCGGGGGCGCCACGCACGCGGGCCCGGTGCGGCACACAGCTCGTGTGCCGCACCGGGCCCCTGTCGTACGCCGGCGGTACCGGCGCGCGTACGTAGACGGTCCCGGCGCGCCGGAACCGCGGGAGCGGGCGGGTCTCAGCCCTCCGCGCCGGCGAACTCGATCGCCGCCAGGTTCTTCTTGCCGCGCCGCAGCACCAGCCAGCGCCCGTGCAGCAGCTCGTCGGCCGTCACCTCGGCGTCCTCGGCGGTGACCTTGACGTTGTTCACGTAGGCCCCGCCCTCCTTCACCGTCCGCCGCGCCGCCGACTTGCTCGCCGCCAGGCCGACCTCGGTGAAGAGGTCCACGACCTGGCCCAGCTCCGTCACGCGCGCGTGCGGCAGCTCGGAGAGCGCGGCCGCGAGCGTCGCCCCGTCCAGCTCGGCCAGGTCGCCCTGCCCGAAGAGCGCCTTGGAGGCGTTGATGACGGCCGCGCACTGCTCGGCGCCGTGCACCAGGGTGGTCAGCTCCTCGGCGAGCGCCCGCTGCGCGGCCCGTGCCTGCGGCCGCTCGGCGGTCTGCGCCTCCAGCTCCTCCAGTTCCTCACGGGACCGGAAGGAGAGGATGCGCATGTACGTCGAGATGTCCCGGTCGTCCACGTTCAGCCAGAACTGGTAGAACGCGTACGGCGTGGTCATCTCCGGGTCCAGCCAGACGGCGCCGCTCTCGGTCTTGCCGAACTTGGTGCCGTCCGCCTTGACCATCAGCGGGGTCGCGAGGGCGTGCACCTCGGCGCCCGGCTCCAGGCGGTGGATCAGGTCGAGTCCGGCCACCAGGTTGCCCCACTGGTCGGACCCGCCCTGCTGGAGCGTGCAGCCGTAGCGCCGGTACAGCTCCAGGAAGTCCATGCCCTGGAGCAGCTGGTAGCTGAACTCGGTGTAGCTGATGCCCTGCTCGGACTCCAGGCGCCGGGCGACGGAGTCCTTGGTCAGCATCTTGTTGACCCGGAAGTGCTTGCCGATGTCCCGCAGGAACTCGATCGCCGACAGCCCGGCGGTCCAGTCCAGGTTGTTCACCATGACCGCGGCGTTCTCGCCCTCGAAGGAGAGGAACGGCTCGATCTGGGAGCGCAGCCGGTTCACCCAGTTCGCGACCGTCTCGGGGTCGTTCAGGGTGCGCTCGGCCGTCGGCCGCGGGTCTCCGATCTGCCCGGTGGCCCCGCCGACCAGCGCCAGCGGCCGGTGCCCGGCCTGCTGGAGCCGTCGGACGGTGAGCACCTGCACCAGGTGACCGACGTGGAGACTGGCCGCGGTCGGGTCGAAACCGCAATAGAACGTGACGGGACCGTCCGCGAGAGCCTTGCGCAGTGCGTCCTCATCGGTGGACTGGGCGAAGAGCCCACGCCACTTCAGCTCGTCGACGATGTCCGTCACGATCGTCCGTCTCCTCGGGTCGTCAGGGATGGCAGGAAGAAGCCGACACTCAGTCTATGGGGGTCAGACCCCCTTGCTGACCGAGCTCATGTTGAAGTCCGGCACCCGCAGGGCGGGCATCGCGGCCCGGGTGAACCAGTCGCTCCACTCGCGCGGCAGCGTCTTCTCCGTCCGGCCCGCCTCCGTGGCCCGCGACAGCAGGTCCACCGGCGACTCGTTGAACCGGAAGTTGTTCACCTCGCCGACCACCTCGCCGTTCTCGACCAGGTAGACCCCGTCCCGGGTCAGCCCGGTGAGCAGCAGCGTCGCCGGGTCGACCTCCCGGATGTACCAGAGGCAGGTCAGCAGCAGGCCCCGCTCCGTTGCGGCCACCATCTCCTCCAGCGAGGAGTCCCCGCCGCCGTCCAGGATCAGGTTCCCCGCGCCGGGGGCCACGGGCAGCTGGGTGAGCCCCGCCGTGTGCCGCGTGGTGATCAGATGGGCCAGGCTGCCGGCCTGCATCCAGTCGACCGGCGCGATCGGCAGGCCGTTGTCGAAGACCGAGGAGTCGTCGCCCGAGGAGTGGGCGATGACGAACGGCGCCGACTCCAGACCCGGCTCGTTCGGGTCGCTGCGCAGCGTCAGCGGCAGCGGCGAGAGGGTCTCGCCGAGCCGGGTGCCGCCCCCGGGCTTGGAGAAGACCGTACGGCCCTCGACCGCGTCCCGGGCCGCGGAGGACCACAGCTGGTAGATCATCAGGTCGGCCACCGCGGTCGGCGGCAGCAGCGTCTCGTACCGCCCGGCCGGCAGCTCGATCCGCCGCTCCGCCCAGCCGAGCCGGGTCGCCAGCTCGGCGTCCAGCGCCGCCGGGTCGACGTCCTTGAAGTCCCGGGTCGACCGCCCGGCCCACGCGGACCGCAGCCGGTCCGGGGACTTCGCGTTCAGCTCCAGGGTGCCGTTCGGCTGGTCGTGCCGCAGCCGCAGGCCCGTCGACGTACCGAGGTAGGTCGAGGTCAGCTCGTGGTGGGCGAAGCCGTACAGCTCGCGGCCGCCGGCCCGCGCGCGGGCGAAGGCCTCGCCGAGCGCGGGCGCGAAGTCCGCGAAGACGGCGGACGACGTCTCGGCCGGGGCGTCCGTGAAGTCGGGCGACGACGGCACGTCCGCCACCAGCGGCTGGGCGTCCTCGGCGGGCCCGGCCGAGCGCGCGGCGGCCTCGGCGGCCCGCACCAGCGGCTCCAGGTCGTCGGCGGTCACCGCGGACCGGGACACCACCCCCGAGGCGGTGCCCTCGGCCCCGCCGACGGTGGCGATCACCGTGAGCGTACGGCCCCGGGTCACGCCGTTCGTGGTGAGCGCGTTGCCCGCCCAGCGCAGGTTCGCCGAGGACTCCTCGTCCGCGATCACCACGCACCCGTCGGCCCGGGACAGCTCCAGGGCCCGCTCGACGATCTCGTACGGCTTGCTGACGCGGCTCATCGACCGGCCTCCTGCGTCGTGTTCAGGATGTTGACTCCCCGGAAGAGGGCGGAGGGGCAGCCGTGCGAGACCGCCGCCACCTGGCCCGGCTGGGCCTTGCCGCAGTTGAAGGCGCCGCCGAGGACGTACGTCTGCGGGCCGCCGACCTGCTCCATCGAGCCCCAGAACTCCGTCGTCGTCGCCTGGTACGCGACGTCCCGCAGCTGCCCGGCCAGCCGGCCGTTCTCGATGCGGAAGAAGCGCTGGCCCGTGAACTGGAAGTTGTACCGCTGCATGTCGATCGACCAGGACCGGTCGCCGACCACGTACACGCCCCGCTCCACCCCGCCGATCAGGTCCTCCGTGGAGAGCCCGCCCGGGTCCGGCTGCAGGGAGACGTTCGCCATCCGCTGCACCGGCACGTGCGCGGGGGAGTCCGCGAAGGCGCAGCCGTTCGACCGGCCGAGCCCGGTCAGGCGCGCGATCCGCCGGTCCAGCTGGTAGCCGACGAGCGTGCCGTCCTTCACCAGGTCCCAGGACTGCGCCTCGACGCCCTCGTCGTCGTACCCCACGGTCGCCAGCCCGTGCTCGGCGGTCCGGTCACCGGTCACGTTCATCACCGACGAGCCGTACGCCAGCTTGCCCAGCTGGTCGAAGGTGGCGAAGGACGTGCCCGCGTACGCGGCCTCGTAGCCGAGCGCCCGGTCCAGCTCGGTGGCGTGGCCGATCGACTCGTGGATCGTCAGCCACAGGTTGGACGGGTCCACGACCAGGTCGTAGCGGCCGGCCTCCACGCTCGGCGCCCGCATCTTCTCGGCGAGCAGCTCCGGGATCTCGTCCAGCTCCTTGTCCCAGTCCCAGCCGGTGCCCGTCAGGTACTCCCAGCCCCGCCCGACCGGCGGAGCGATCGTCCGCATCGAGTCGAACTCGCCGGTCGTGCCGTCGACGGCGACCGCCGTCAGCTGCGGGTGCAGCCGCACCCGCTGCTGCGTGGTGACGGTGCCCGCCGTGTCCGCGTAGAACTTGTTCTCGTGGACGGTGAGCAGCGAGGCGTCCACGTGCGCCACGCCCTCCGCGCGCAGCAGCCGCGCGCTCCACTCGGCGAGCAGCGCGCTCTTCTCCTCCGCCGGCACGGTGAACGGGTCGATCTCGTACGACGAGACCCACACCTTCTCCGCGTGCACCGGCTCCTCGGCGAGCTCCACCCGCTCGTCCGAACCCGCCGACGCGATCACCTGCGCCGACAGCTTCGCCATCGCCACGGCCTGGGAGGCGACCCGGGCCGCCCCGTCCATGGTCAGGTCGACCCCCGAGGCGAAGCCCCACGCCCCGCCGTGCACGACCCGCACCGCGTACCCGAGGTCGGTGGTGTCGGATGAGCCGGACGGCTTGGCGTCCCGCAGCCGCCACGCGGCGCTGCGCACCCGCTCCAGGCGGAAGTCGGCATGGTCGCAGCCGAGCGCACGGGCCCTGGCCAGCGCCGCGTCGGCGAGCGCCCGCAGCGGAAGCGCCGTGAACGCTTCGTCGATGGAATGAGGCACGGAGTCTCCTGTCGTGGGGGACCGGTCACCCCCGATCATGTCGCGCTTTCGTCCGTGATGCCCAGAGCTTTCTGTAGGGACCCGACAGCGACATCCGTACGCCACTGTCAGGGCCCGATTCTCCGTATCGCGGAAGGGACCGATAGGTTCTCGACATACCAGACCCGCTATCGAAAGGGTGATCCGTTGAGCCGCTCGGTTCTCGTCACCGGAGGCAACCGGGGCATCGGCCTCGCCATCGCCCGCGCGTTTGCCCAGGCAGGCGACAAGGTCGCCATCACGTACCGCTCCGGTGAGCCGCCGGCCGCCCTCACCGAGCTGGGCTGCCTGGCCGTCAGGTGCGACATCACCGACGCGGAGCAGGTGGAGCAGGCCTACAAGGAGATCGAGGAGAAGCACGGCCCGGTCGAGGTCCTCGTGGCCAACGCCGGCGTGACGAAGGACCAGCTCCTGATGCGCATGTCCGAGGAGGACTTCACGTCCGTCCTCGACACCAACCTCACCGGCACCTTCCGCGTCGTCAAGCGCGCCAACCGCGGGATGCTGCGGGCCAAGAAGGGCCGCGTCGTCCTGATCTCCTCGGTGGTGGGTCTGCTGGGCTCCGCGGGCCAGGCCAACTACGCCGCCTCCAAGGCCGGCCTGGTCGGCTTCGCCCGTTCCCTCGCCCGCGAGCTCGGCTCGCGCAACATCACCTTCAACGTCGTCGCGCCCGGCTTCGTGGACACCGACATGACCGCGGTGCTCACCGACGAGCAGCGCGCGGGCATCGTCTCCCAGGTCCCCCTGGGCCGCTACGCGCAGCCGGAGGAGATCGCCGCCGCGGTGAGGTTCCTCGCCTCCGACGACGCCTCGTACATCACTGGAGCCGTCATCCCCGTTGACGGCGGATTGGGCATGGGTCACTGATCACCATGAGCGGAATTCTCGAGGGCAAGCGCATCCTGATCACCGGTGTGCTGATGGAGTCCTCCATCGCCTTCCACGCCGCCAAGCTGGCCCAGGAGCAGGGCGCGGAGATCATCCTCACCGCCTGGCCCCGGCCGTCGCTGACCGAGCGCATCGCCAAGAAGCTCCCCAAGCCCGAGAACGTCAAGGTCCTCGAGCTCGACGTCTCCAACGACGAGCACCTCGCCCGCCTGGAGGGCCAGGTCCGCGAGCACCTGGGCGACCGCATCGACGGCGTCGTGCACTCCATCGGCTTCGCGCCGCAGGACGCCCTCGGCGGCAACTTCCTGAACACCCCGTTCGAGTCCGTCGCCACCGCGATGCACGTCTCGGCCTTCTCCCTGAAGTCCCTGACGATGGCGCTGCTGCCGCTGATGAGCGAGGGCGGCTCGGTCGTCGGCCTCACCTTCGACGCGCAGTTCGCCTGGCCGCAGTACGACTGGATGGGCCCGACCAAGGCCGCGCTGGAGGCCACCAGCCGCTACATGGCGCGTGACCTCGGCAAGCAGAACATCCGCTGCAACCTGGTCTCGGCCGGTCCGCTCGGCTCCATGGCCGCCAAGTCCATCCCGGGCTTCTCCGAGCTGGCGAGCGTCTGGGACAGCCGCTCCCCGCTGGAGTGGGACCTCGCCGACCCGGAGCCGGCCGGCCGCGCCATCGTCGCGCTGCTCTCCGACTGGTTCCCGAAGACCACCGGCGAGATCGTCCACGTCGACGGCGGTCTGCACGCGATCGGCGCCTGATCGCCCGACGTCGTACCGAGCGAGGGCCGTGTGCCCGCCCCGGCCGGGGCGGG